>NZ_JBEOSJ010000017.1:0-188909 GCF_040302905.1 Streptomyces sp. NPDC096193
CAGTTGGCGGCTCGGTCGGACTATCCGCTGCATCTGGGTGTGACGGAGGCGGGTCCGGCGTTCCAGGGCACGATCAAGTCGGCGGTGGCGTTCGGAGCGCTGCTGAGTGAGGGGATCGGGGACACGATCCGGGTTTCTCTGTCGGCGCCGCCGGCGGAGGAGGTCAAGGTCGGTATCCAGATCCTGGAGGCGCTCGATCTGCGTCAGCGGCGGCTGGAGATCGTGTCGTGTCCGTCGTGTGGTCGGGCGCAGGTGGATGTGTACAAGTTGGCGGATGAGGTGACGGCGGGTCTGGAGGGCATGGAGGTGCCTTTGCGGGTCGCGGTCATGGGGTGTGTGGTGAATGGTCCGGGTGAGGCCCGTGAGGCCGATCTGGGTGTGGCGTCCGGCAACGGCAAGGGTCAGATCTTCGTGAAGGGCGAGGTCATCAAGACGGTGCCGGAGTCGAAGATCGTGGAGACGCTCATCGAAGAGGCGATGAAGATCGCCGAACAGATGGAGGACACCGGGGCGGTATCGGGTCCGCCCGCCGTCACCGTGAGCTGAACCGGCAAGTGAAGGGGGTCCGACCGTGACGATTCTGGAGAGCATCAGGGGGCCGCGCGATCTCAAGGCGCTGACCGACGAGGAAATCGAGGAACTCGGCAGAGAGATCAGAGAGTTCCTGGTCCATGCGGTGGCCCGAACGGGGGGCCATCTCGGCCCCAATCTCGGCGTGGTGGAGCTGACCGTCGCTCTGCACCGCGTCTTCGACTCGCCCGTCGACCGCATCCTGTGGGACACCGGTCACCAGAGCTATGTGCACAAACTGCTGACCGGCCGTCAGGACTTCTCCAAGCTGCGGGGCAAGGGCGGGCTTTCCGGTTACCCCTCCCGCGAGGAGTCCGAGCACGACGTCATCGAGAACTCCCACGCGTCCACCGTGCTCGGCTGGGCCGACGGATTCGCCAAGGCGCACCAGGTGCTCGGCTCCACCGGCCATGTCGTGGCCGTCATCGGGGACGGCGCGCTGACCGGAGGCATGGCCTGGGAAGCGCTGAACAACATCGCCGCGGCCAAGGACCGCCCGCTCATCATCGTCGTCAACGACAACGAGCGTTCCTATGCGCCCACGATCGGCGGCCTCGCGAACCACCTGGCCACCCTCCGTACGACCGACGGTTACGAACGCTTTCTCGCCTGGGGCAAGGACGTCCTCCACCACACCCCGGTCGTCGGCAAACCGTTGTACGAGTCCCTGCACGGGGCCAAGAAGGGCTTCAAGGACGCCTTCGCCCCGCAGGGGATGTTCGAGGACCTGGGACTGAAGTATGTGGGGCCCATCGACGGGCACGATGTGGCCGCGGTCGAGTCGGCGCTGCGGCGGGCCGCCCGCTTCCACGGGCCCGTCCTGGTGCACTGCCTGACCCAGAAGGGCCGCGGTTACCAGCCCGCCGTCGAGGACGAGGCCGACCGGTTCCACACGGTCGGCGTGATGGACCCGCTCACCTGCGAGCCGCTCACGCCCGCCGACGGGCCGTCGTGGACGTCGGTGTTCGGTGACGAGATCGCCGAGATCGGTGCGGAGCGGCCGGACGTCGTCGCGATCACCGCCGCGATGCTGCACCCGGTCGGACTGACCCGGTTCGCCGAGCGCTTCCCGGACCGCGTGTGGGACGTCGGGATCGCCGAGCAGCACGCCGCCGTCTCCGCGGCCGGACTCGCCACCGGCGGACTGCATCCCGTCGTCGCCGTCTACGCCACCTTCCTCAACCGCGCCTTCGACCAGCTGCTGATGGATGTCGCCCTGCACCGGTGCGGCGTGACCTTCGTCCTGGACCGGGCCGGGGTCACCGGCGTCGACGGGCCCTCGCACAACGGCATGTGGGACATGTCGATCCTGCAGGTCGTCCCGGGCCTGCGGATCGCCGCTCCGCGCGACGCCGAGCGACTGCGGCAGGAGCTGCGCGAGGCCGTCGCGGTGGACGACGCGCCGACCGTGCTGCGCTTCCCGAAGGAGACCGTCGGCGAGCCCGTCGAGGCCCTCGACCGGGTCGGCGGGATGGATGTCCTGCACCGTGCGGAGGACCCCGAGGTCCTGCTGGTGTCCGTGGGCACCCTCGCCTCCGTCTGTCTTCAGGCGGTGGACCTGCTCCACGGTCGCGGGATCCGCTGCACGCTGGTGGACCCGCGGTGGGTCAAGCCGGTGGACGAACAGCTCCCACCGCTCGCCGCGGCGCACCGGCTGGTGGCCGTGGTGGAGGACAACAGCCGGGCCGGCGGCGTCGGTTCGGCCGTGGGACAGGCGCTCCGGGACGCGGGAGTGGACGTGCCGCTGCGCACGTTCGGCATCCCCGAGCAGTTCCTCGCCCACGCCAAACGCGGCGAGGTGCTCGCCGACATCGGCCTCACACCGGTGGAGATCGCGGGACGGATCAGTGCCGCCCTCGTGCCTAAGGAGAACTGAGGAATGACCGAGCCGCTCAAGGCATGCGAGCAGCCTCCCGGCGCGGAGCCGCCCAAGGGCTTCGACCTCGCGAAGCTGCTGGCCGAGCGCGGGGCCGAGCGCTACGACCTGCATCTGCGGCACCTCAATCACCAACTGCCGCGCATGCTGCACACCATCGGCTTCGACAAGGTCTACGAACGCGCCGAAGGCGCCTACTTCTGGGACGCCGAGGGCAACGACCACCTCGACATGCTCGCGGGCTTCGGGGTGATGGGACTCGGCCGCCATCACCCCGTCGTCCGCAAGGCGCTGCACGACGTGCTCGACGCCTCGCTCGCCGATCTCACCCGCTTCGACTGCCAGCCCCTGCCGGGGCTGCTCGCCGAGAAGCTGCTGGCGCACAGCCCGCATCTGGACCGGGTGTTCTTCGGCAACAGCGGTACGGAAGCGATCGAGACCGCACTGAAGTTCGCCCGCTACGCCACCGGCCGCCCAAGGGTGCTGTACTGCACCCACGCCTTTCACGGGCTGACCACCGGATCCCTCTCCGTCAACGGCGAGGCGTCCTTCCGGGACGGGTTCGCCCCGCTGCTGCCCGACACCGCGGTCGAGCCCGGCGACCTCGCCGCACTGGAACGCGAGCTGAAGCGCGGCGACGTCGCCGCCCTGGTGGTCGAGCCGATCCAGGGCAAGGGGGTCATCGAGCCCCCGCCCGGGTTCCTGCGCGCCGCTCAGGACGTGCTGCGCCGCCACAAGGCGCTGCTGATCGCCGACGAGGTGCAGACCGGCCTCGGCCGTACCGGCGACTTCTACGCCTACCAGCACGAGGACGTCGAGCCGGACCTCGTCTGTGTGGCGAAGGCGCTCTCCGGCGGCTACGTGCCGGTGGGGGCGACCCTCGGCAAGGACTGGATCTTCAAGAAGGTCTACTCCTCTATGGACCGGGTCCTCGTGCACTCGGCGAGCTTCGGCTCCAACGCCCAGGCGATGGCCGCCGGGCTGGCGGTCCTGTCGGTGATCGAGGACGAGCAGGTCGTGGCGAACGCCCGGGCGACCGGTGATCTGCTGCGGTCCCGGCTGGCCGCGCTCGTCGACCGGTACGAGTTCCTGCACGAGGTACGCGGACGCGGTCTGATGATCGGTATCGAGTTCGGCCGGCCCGATTCGGTCAGGCTCCGCAGTCGCTGGACCATGCTGCAGGCGGCCCGCAAGGGTCTGTTCGCGCAGATGGTCGTCGTGCCTCTGCTCCAGAAGCACCGCATTCTCACCCAGGTCTCCGGTGATCATCTGGAGGTGATCAAGCTGATTCCGCCGCTGACGATCGGCGAGCGGGAGGTCGACCGGTTCGTCGCCGCCTTCACGGCCGTGATGGACGACGCGCACGCCGGCGGACTGATGTGGGACTTCGGCAAGACCCTGATGAAGCAGGCAGTCGCCAACCGCTGAGCTTTGCCTCTGAGGCAAGAAGTTTGCCTCAGAGGCACTTTCTCTGGCCCAATGGACGCATGACCAGCCACGCGGGAGAGTCGCCGGGCGCGCTGCCCGATGTCGCGCCCCGGCTGCGCGACCTGCGCCGCCGCCGAGGGCTCACCCTGGAAGCAGCGGCGCAGCGAGCCGAGCTGTCACCCGCCCATCTCTCCCGGCTGGAGACCGGCCGCCGGCAGCCGTCGCTGCCGATGCTGCTCGGTCTCGCCAGAATCTACGGTACGACCGTCGCCGAGCTTCTCGGCGAGCAGGCGCCCGAGCGTGAGCCGGTCATCCGGGCCGGTGCGCGCCAGCCCACCACGGCGGACGGCTGGACCTACCACCAGGCCGGCGGATCCGGCCGCGCGATGCAGGCCCTGCGGGTGGTGGTGCCGTACGGGGCCCAGGGCGACCTGGTGCGGGTGCATCCGGGCGAGGAGTGGATCCACGTCCTCGACGGACGGCTGCGGCTGAGCCTCGGCGACACGGTCCATGAACTGGCCCCCGGGGACAGCGCGCACTTCGACTCGCTGACTCCGCACCGCATCGCGGCGGCCACCCCGGAAGGGGCCGAGCTGCTGTTCGTGCACACGCTGCTGCAGAGCCCCGATCTGCATCCGCACGCCTGATCCGGGCACCCTCCGCACCACTGAGCCGAAAGCGAGACCGTCGTGTCCGAGAGCAACGAGGAGAAGTCGTTTCCCCGGGGTCTGGTGATCCGGCTCTTCGCGTACCTGGTGGCGGGCCATGTGTTCGCCGGGTTCCTCTATCTGCTGTTCACCGTCGCGGAGTAGGTCCGTGCCTTCACTCGGCAGGGCTCACGCCTCGTCGAGGAGCCGGGCCCGCAACTGCTCACGCGTCTCGGGGCTCACCTTCAGGCCCTCGGTGAGGTAGCGGTCGGTCGTGCCCCAGGTCTGGTCGATCGTGTCGAACGCGGCGTGCAGATACGAGGAGCGTGCGTCGAAGAGAGGGCTCAGCAGCTCCATCACCTCCGGCGACATGCCGGCGGGGGAGTTGTCCTTGCGCCGGACCACGTAACGCCGGTGCGGGTCGTTGGACTTGAGGTAGTCCGCCTCGATCGCCTCGCGCTCCACGCCGATCGCCATCAGTGACACGGCGATCGACAGCCCCGCGCGGTCCTTGCCGGCGGCGCAGTGCATCAGGGCCGGCACGCTGTTCTCGGCGAGTGCGTGCAGCACCCGGCTGTGCTCGCCGGTGCGTTGCGTGATGATCGTGCGGTACGAGGCGGACATCCTGTCGGCCGCCTTGCCGTCCGAGAGGATCGAGCGCAGCTGGTCGATGTTGCCCTCGCGGACCATCTTCCAGAACTCCGCGCCGTCGGCCGGGTCGGTCAGCGGCAGATTCAGATTGCGTACACCGGGAAGCTCGACGTCAGGGCCTTCCAGCCGCATGTCCGCCGCGTTGCGGAAGTCGAAGATCGTGTGCAGGCCGAGCGTCGTGAGGAACGAGGCGTCGGCCGCGGTCGCGTTCGCGAGATGGCCGCTGCGGAAGAGCATCCCGTGCCGCACCTGCCTGCCGTCCACGGTCGGCAGACCACCCACGTCCCGGAAATTGCGCACACCGGCCAGCTCGGGCTCGGTCGACGGGACCTGCGGCAGCTGCTGCGTCACGTGAGCTCCTGAAGTCACTGCGGTCGGCCCGGTCGCCGACGACGGCGTGTTTCGACGATACGACATGGATTCGTTGGGCAATCATCTCGGCCCCGACCCCGCAGAGGCGTTGCACGGGCGGTGCTCCGCGTCGGATGATGTGCGGGCCTGTGCGGACCTGTGAGTATCTGAGGGGTCGGGATGATCGAGAGCGTTGGCAAGGGTCGTACGTGGGTTCTCTCCGGACCGACGAGCAGCTATGCACTGCACCTCACCGACGACGACGAGCTGCTGCATCTCCACTGGGGGCCACGCATATCCGGTGCGGACGCCGAGGCGCTCGCGGAGCAGGGGCTGCCGCCCTACTGGCCGTTCGAGTCTCCGCTCGACGGGCACGAGGAGTACCCCGTCGAGGGCGGCCCCCGGTTCGTCCGCCCCTCCCTCTCCGTACGCACACCCCAGGTGCGCGGCACCGAGTGGGTCTTCGCCGACGCCTCCGAGGACGGCGACGAGCTGCGGCTGCGCTTCACGGACGCCGTGCACGGGCTCGGACTCACCCTCCACCACCGCATGCGGGACGACGCCGATGTGATCGAGCGCTGGGTGACGGTCGCCCATGAAGGGGACGGTCCGGATCTCGAGCTGCTGCGGGCCGACGCGGCCACCTGGACGCTGCCGCAGCGCGACGCCTGGCGGCTGAGCCAGCTGCACGGACGGTGGGCGGCCGAGTCCCTGCTCGTACGGTCTCCGCTCACCTACGGCGAGAAGGTGCTCAGCAGCCGCCGCGGCCACACCGGCCATCAGCACCTCCCGTGGGTCGCGCTCGACGCGGGCGGGGCGACCGAGGAACAGGGCGAGGTCTACGGCTGCGCGCTCGGCTGGTCCGGGTCCTGGCGCATCAGCGTCCAGCAGTTGCCCGACGGCTCGGTGCAGATCACCGGCGGGGCCGGCTACGACGACTCCGGACTGCTGAAGCTCGCGCCCGGGCAGAGCTACACCTCACCCGTCTTCGCGGGCCTGTGGAGCGCCGAGGGGTTCGGCGGCGCCAGCCGTGCCTGGCACACGTGGCAGCGCGCGCGGGTGATCCCGGACGCCGCCGCCGACCGGCCCGTGCTCTACAACTCCTGGGAGGCCACCAACTTCGACATCTCGGAGGACCAGCAGCGCGCGCTCGCCCGGCGGGCCGCGGACATGGGCGTCGAGCTGTTCGTGGTCGACGACGCCTGGTTCGGGCAGCGGACGAGCGATCGCGCCGGCCTCGGCGACTGGACCCCCAACCCGGACCGCTTCCCGAACGGTCTGCGGCCGCTCGCGGACGAAGTGCACGACCTGGGCATGCAGTTCGGCATCTGGGTCGAGCCGGAGATGGTCAACGCCGACAGCGGTCTCTACCGGGCGCACCCCGACTGGGTGCAGCACCACCCCGGACGGACCAGGACCGAGCTCCGCAACCAGCTCGTCCTGAACCTGGCCCGCCAGGACGTGCAGGGCTACCTGTGGGAACAGTTGGACACGCTGCTCACCAGCGCACCGATCGACTACGTGAAGTGGGACTTCAACCGCTGCTTCACGGACGCCGGCTGGCCCGGTGAGGACTATCCGCAGCGGTTGTGGGTGGAACACGTCGACGCCCTCTACGCGCTTCTGGAGCGGCTGCGGGCCGCACACCCCGGTGTGGCGTTCGAGTCCTGCTCCGGCGGCGGCGGCCGGATCGATCTGGGCATCCTCTCCCGCACCGACCAGGTGTGGACTTCGGACAACACCGACCCGCTGGACCGGCTCGCCATCCAGGACGGCTTCACCCAGATCCACCCCGCGCGGGTGATGGCCGCCTGGGTCACCGACAGCCCCAACGTCCAGCTCAACGGGCGGTTCAGCAGTCTGCGCTTCCGCTTCGTCAGCGCGATGGCGGGTGTGCTCGGGGTGGGTGGCGACCTGACCGAGTGGACCGAGGAGGAGCTGACCGAGGCGCGCGACTGGGTGGAGCTCTACAAGAAGATCCGGCCGGTCGTGCAGCACGGAGACCTCTACCGGCTGCGGGCGCCGGAGGGCGGGCTCAGCGCCGTGCAGTACACGCGCGGGGACGAGACCGTCGTCCTCGCCTGGCTCCAGGCGCAGCACTACGGCGAGCAGCCGCCGCGGCTGAGGCTGCGCGGTCTCGACCCGGCCGCCGCCTACCAGAGCCCGGACACGGCGCAGGTGCACCGGGGATCGGTGCTGCTGCACCACGGGCTGCGGACCGGGCTGACGGGTGACATGGACGCCACGGTGATCAGGTTGCGCCGAATTGGCTGATACCGCTCACCATTATTTGCATCTGGGTTTTCTGTCCGAATTGAACTGTTCGCCATAGCCTGCCCCGTCTGGAATAGAGATGGGAAAAGGCCCGTGAGCAGGATCTCATTCGTGACGGACCGTGGCGGATCCGCCGGCCAGAACTGCGACATCAGAAGGAAGTTGACGCTCCTTCGTCCACGGAGTGTGACCGGAATTTCCCGTCCGATATGCATGTGGCCCGTGATCGGAAAAAGAGGTGGCTTGTTCCCGTCCGCAATGCTCGCTTACGGTCACGGCAATCCGGACGGACCGCCTAATCCTGCCGCCGACCGGAATACCCACCCACCCACGTGTGGCAGGAGCGGGGGACCCAGGTAGTACGCCGTCCGGTGCTCCGGACGGCTCGGGGTGAAGTCACGCAGCAACGTGACCGGGCATCTCCAGCCCGAACCCGACAGCTCACCTCGCCGGCGCCGGAGAGGAATGCGCCATGCCCGGAAAGGGTAAGCACCGCCGTCCCAAGTCCCGTTCCATCTCCCGCGGTTTCGTCGCCGCGGGCACCGGTGGCGCAGCCATCGCCCTCCCGCTGATGGGTGCGGCAGGCGCCCACGCCGCGGACAAGGCCGCTCCCGCCGCGGCCCCGGCCGTCGCTCCGCAGAAGGCGGCCGCGGCTCCGGCCGCTTCCACCGCGCAGAAGCAGGCCGCCCCCACGTCGTACCGCGTCGTCGCCGGTGACTATCTGTCCAAGATCGCCGCCGAGCACGACGTGCGCGGCGGCTGGCAGAAGCTGTACGCGGACAACCGCGCCGCCGTGGGCGACGACCCCGCGCTGATCCACCCGGGCCTCAAGCTCACCCTCGGCGCCAAGGCCGAGGAGCGGCCCGCCGAGAAGCCGGCACAGAAGGCTGCGCCCGCGAAGCCGAAGGCCTCGGACACCGAGGACCGCGCCTCCCGCGGCGAGTCCCGCGCGAGCGAAACGGCCTCGAAGGCCTCGACGAGCGACTCGGCCGAGTCCGCGCCGCAGGAGAACGCCTCCGGCTACTCCGCGCCGCTGGACTCCGCCGCCGTCACGACCCCCTACCGCGCTTCCGGCGCCATGTGGTCCAGCGGCTACCACACCGGTATCGACTTCGCCGCGTCCACCGGCACCACGGTCAAGTCCGTGGGCCCGGGCAGCGTCGTCTCCGCCGGGTGGAGCGGTGCGTACGGCAACGAGGTCGTCATCCAGCACACCGACGGCACCTACTCCCAGTACGCCCACCTCTCGTCGCTGACCGTCTCCGCGGGTCAGAACGTGAGCGGTGGACAGCAGATCGGCCTCTCGGGCTCCACGGGCAACTCCAGTGGCCCGCACCTGCACTTCGAGATCCGCACCGGCCCGAGC
Source organism: Streptomyces sp. NPDC096193 (assembly GCF_040302905.1). Lineage (NCBI taxonomy): Bacteria > Bacillati > Actinomycetota > Actinomycetes > Kitasatosporales > Streptomycetaceae > Streptomyces > Streptomyces sp. NPDC096193. The sequence continues at coordinate 9,164 of NZ_JBEOSJ010000017.1, forward strand.
TACGGCTCGGACATGGACCCGGTGTCGTACCTGCGCCAGCACGGCGTTTCTCTCTGACGTACGCACAACGTCCGAATCCCCTCGTACCGACCATTTCGGCACGAGGGGATTCGGCGTATTCCGCGCTTGTCGAAACTTGACCGGTGGCAAAGATCACGCACCGTCAACCCCTCCTTACGGTCGCGTAGGCCACACCCGTGAGGACAGGATGAGTCCTTGTGGCAGACGATTCGAGAACAGACGAAACAGGCGCAATCGGGTCGTACGCGGCGATCGGTGACAGCTTCACCGAAGGCGTCGGGGACCCGGGACCGGACGGGGCGTTCGTCGGCTGGGCGGACCGGTTCGCGGTCCTGCTCGACGACCGGATGCCCGAACACACCTTTCGCTACGCCAACCTCGCCGTGCGTGGCCGGCTGCTCGACCAGATCGTCGCGGAGCAGGTGCCGCGGGCGAAGGAACTCGCCCCCGACCTGGTGACGTTCTGCGCCGGCGGCAACGACATCATCCGCCCGGGCAGCGACCCCGACCATGTGGCCGAACGATTCGAGCGGGCCGTCGCCGACCTCACGGGCGCCGTCGGGACGGTGATGGTCACCACCGGGTTCGACACCCGCGGTGTGCCGGTGCTGCGCCATCTGCGCGGCAAGATCGCCACGTACACGGCCCATGTCCGGGCCATCGCCGACCGCTACGACTGCCCGGTGCTCGACCTCTGGTCGCTCAAGTCGGTCCAGGACAGGCGGGCGTGGGACTCCGACCGGCTGCACCTGTCGCCCGAGGGCCACACCAGGGTCGCCTTGCGCGCCGCCCAGGTCCTCGGAATCGATGTGCCCGCCGACCCGGACCAGGAGTGGCCGGTCCTGCCGCCGCGCGCTCCCTTCGCGGTGCGCCGTGACAACGTCCAGTGGGCACGCGAGCACCTGGTGCCGTGGATCGGCCGCAGGCTGCGCGGCGAGAGCTCGGGTGACCACGTCGAGGCGAAGCGCCCGGACCTGCTGCCGTTGTGACACGGGCGGCGGGGAACGGCTACCGGTCGGCCTGTCGGGCCGGGATCCGCTCCAGCACCCCGCCCGCGAACACGTCGTACAACGGCAACGACTCCAGGTGGACATAGCCGATGTGGCAGTCGCAGACGGCCAGCGGACAGGCGCGGGGACGCAGCGCCTGCCGGTAGGTGCCGTCGTAGAGGTTCCCGAGCTCGTCCGGGACGAAGTGGCAGCGGCGTACCGTGCCGTTCCCGTCCACCGAGACGACCGATTCGCCCGTCCGGCAGGGGAGCCCGGCCGAGCGGTGCGGATGGCGGCTGTAGGCGAACAGCGGGTCGAGCTCGGTCCACTCGGCGGCCTCGGCGTGGGTGTAGGTGTGGCCCTCCGCCGCGTTCACCCAGAGATAGACATGGTCGGGCAGCTCGGTGCGGAGCCGGCGGGCGTGCTCCAGGTGTTCGGGGAACCCGACGACTCCGACGCTGAAGCGGACCCCGCGCTCGGACAGATCCCGGCATTTGCCGAGGAAACGGTCGTACGGTGTCTGGCCCGGATGGTAGGTGCACCAGAGCGCCAGGGCATCCGGGTCCGCGTCCGCGAGCCAGTCGGTACGGCAGCTCAGGTTCGTCTGGATCGCCACCCGCCGGACCTGCGGGAGCCGTGACAGATCGACGAGCGCCCTGCGGTACCAGGAACGGACCAGGCCCTCGCCCCAGGGCGTGAACAGCACCGCCAGACGGTCGTCGGTCTGCTCGGACACCCATCCGGCGAAGCGTTCCAGAGCGGCCCGGTCCGCACGCAGCTGCTCGGTGCGCTCCCGCCGCTTCGCGAACGGACAGTAGAGGCAGTCGTAGTCGCACGAAGCGAGCGGGCCCCGGTACAGGAGGGTCAGATCCATGTGCGGCTCACCTCGGTTCATACGCGGCCATGGTGGCGCGCACCGCGGGCGAGAAGAGCTCCGGACCGAGCGCGTCGGAGTGCGCCAGGCCCTCGGCGCTGAGCCGCAGCCGGTCCGGTGCCGCGGTTTCGTCGAGCCAGCCGAGCGACGCGAACCGCTCCAGCTCTTCGCCGAAGTCATGGGCAGGGTGGCGTCCGAACCGTTGCCGGTAGCCGTCTACCTCCATGCCCTCCGCCTGGAGAAGCGACTGCAGCAGATGGCGGCGGCGGGCCTCGGACTCGTCGATCCGGCGGCCGACCTCGGCACGGCCGAAGTTCTCGGTGGCCGTGTAGTCGTCGATGATTCTGCGGACCTGGTGCATGTCCACGGCGTAGTCGAAGGAGTAGTGCAGGGCGGAGGTGTAGGAGCGGGCGCCGCAGCCGAGGCCGATCATGCCGTCGGTCTGGCAGGCGTGGTCGTCCGCGCCCTGCGCAGGCGCTCCCTTGCGGCGGAACATCCGCATCGACACCTGCTCGTATCCCTCGGCGAGGAGATGGTCACGGCCCTCGCGGTACAGCTCCAGCCGCTGGGCGTCCCATGCCTCGTCACCGGCCGCCGCTCGACGGCCCAGACCCGTGAGCGGTCGGACGTACAGCGGATAGAGATACAGCTCCTCCGGTTCCCAGGCGAGCGCTGCGTCCAGCGAACGGCGCCAACTCGTCGGGGTCTGGCCGTCTATGCCGTAGATCAGGTCGATGTTGAGGACGGGGACGCGGGCGTCGCGGATGCGGGACAGCGCGGACTCCACGTCGGCGCGGCGCTGCGGGCGGACGGCGGCCCGGGCCTCCTGGTCGTCGAAGCTCTGTACACCGATGCTGAGCCGGGTGGCGCCACGGCCGGCGAGGACGGCGAGCCGGTCCGCGGTCGCGGTGGCCGGAGAGGTCTCCACGGACAGCGGGACGGCGCGAAGATGAACGCCGGTCCTCTTCTCGGCGATGTCGCACAGCCGGTCCAGCTCGCCGGCGGTGAGGAAGGTGGGTGTGCCACCACCGAAGGCCGCGGCGGCGAACCGCACCGGATCCCGGTCCCCGAGCGCGTCCCGGACAGCGGTCGCCTGGCGGTCCAGCGCGTCGAGATAGCGGGTGCTCAGCTCGTCGGGAGCGCCGATCCTGGTGAAGAGATTGCAGAAGCCGCAGCGGACCTCGCAGAACGGTATGTGCAGATAGAGGGAGAGCGCGTCCTTGCGCTCCGCCGACCACAGCTCGCGCAGCGAGGGCCGGTCGGGGAGCGGACGGTACGCCGTCTTGTGCGGATACGCGTACACGTAACTCTGGTACGGGCGTGGGCGGTTCACCGGTGGGCTCATACGTCGGCCCCTTCGAGGAAGAAGTGGGCGTACGGCACGGTCCAGACGGCCTCATGACCGAGACGGTGCCCGGTGTAGCCGTCGTCCCCGTAGGCCGTGCCGTGGTCGGAGCAGACGATGGCGAAGCAGCGCCGGCGGCTGCGGGCGGCGGCGAACAGCCGGCCGATGTGACGGTCGACGTACTCCAGGGCGGCCGCGTGGCTCTCCCGCGTGTCGCCCGACTCCCGGGTGGCGCCCGGGAGATGGAACCAGTTGGGCTGGTGCAGCGAGGGAACGTTGACGAACAGGAACAGGCGCTGCTCGTGGGCGAGCCCGGCGACGATCTGCTCGGCACGCGTCACCTGCGCCTCGAAGGAGGTGGGCGACGCGACCCCGAATTCCGGCTCCCAGTGGCTCTCCTGGAACATCCCCGGGAGGACGGAGCCCAGCGGGCCCTGTCCGTTGAAGAAGCCCACTCCACCGACGCACACCGTGCGGTAACCGGCCTGCGCGAGACCGGATACCAGGTCGGGAGTGTCGAAGACGTAGGTCCGGGGGGCGGTTGTCTCACTGCCCGCGAAGCGTGCGGCGAACAGTCGCGGATGTGGTCCCGGCGCGGCCGGGGTCGGCAGGAAACCCGCGAAGATCGCCTGGTGGGAGGCGTAGGTGAAGCTGCCCGGCGCGTGCCGCTCCTGCCAGCGCCCGCCGGGCAGATGACGGGCCAGATGGGGGATGCGGCCGGCGGCCGCGAGCTCGGCGGCGACGTCGAAACGCAGCGTGTCGAGGGTGACGAGCAGCAGATCGTCGCGCCCGACGACCTCGTTCATGTCCGGGTCTGGGGCCGGGTTCTGGGCCGGTACTGGGGCCGGGTTCTGGGCCGGTGCTGGTGTCGGGGTCGCGGCCGGGGCCGGGCTCGTGTGCAGGATCCCCGACGTCGGGCGGGCGGTGGTGTCAGGCGGTGGCACGGTGCACGTTCCTTCTTCTGCCGGGATCGGCGGCTCTGCGTACGGCGGTGATCTGCGCCGAGTAGGTGTCCTGGCCCTCCGCACCACTGCCCGGCAGACCCGTGAGGCCCGGCAGCAGGTCACCGAAGGCATTGACCTCGCCGACGGCGAAGCGGCGCCATCCGGTGGTGGGCAGCACATCGACGCCCACCCTCAACGAGTCGGGGAAACAGCCCGCGGCCCGCTCGCACAGCTCCAGCATGCCGGGCCAACTGCTGCCCGCGGCCTCGCTCGCGGCCCGGGCCGCCGTCAGATCCCCGCGTGACCCGCCGAGGTGGAGGTTGGTCATGGGGGACCGACTCGTTCTGACGACCGCGTGGGTGGCGCGGCCCGCGACGACGACCACCCGCAGGTCGGCCGACCTGCCGAACTGTGAGGCCTTGGGCAGCCAGCGCTCGATGTGCAGACCGTCCGGCGCGAGGGCGTCCACGAGCGCCGCCACCTCGCGCTCGGTCGAATAGCGGCGTACGCGCAGGGAGTTGAACAGCCGGCCCTGATCGTCCCGCTCCACGGAGGTGGTCGCCTGCACCCTGCCGCCGCCGGCCGTCTCCACGGCGAGCACGCCCGACGCCGAGGAACCGTGGGCGAGCTTGACGAACATCCGGCGCAGCCCGGTGTCCTGCTGCAGGGCACGGACGTCCTCCCAGCCGCCTACCCTCGGTGAGGCTTCGCCGGACGTGGGCGAGTCGGGCACCGGAACCCCGGCTTGCCGCAACACTCCGTGACAGCGTCTCTTGTCGAAGAGCACGGCCAACTCATCCGGGTCGTCCAGCAACGTTGCTCCGGCATCCGTCGCGAGCTCCGCCACGGTCCTCGCGGCCCGCACTAACCCCTCGTACCAGCGGGCCGTACCCTCGACCCTCGCCGTGTCGTCCAAGCCCCGCAGCTCCCGGTCCACCACCGGATCCTCGCCGGGTGACTCGATGCGGACCCACTCGCCGGGGCGGAACCGTGCCCGGCCGCGCAGCACGTCGATCCACGGCACGGCGCGCACGTCGGACAGACCGCCGGCACGCGCCGCGTCCTGGAACAGGGTGACGCGGCGGTTGCCGGCGATGCCGACCACCGCGAGCCGCGGCGAGGGCCGCACCGATGTCACTCCGCCACAGCCGTGTAGCGGTCCTCCCGGCCTTCAGCGCTCTCGTCCTCGGACAGGTCGACCTCCACGCCGTCCGCCCCGAGTGCGCCGGCCAGCCGGTCGGCCATCGGCTTGCTGATGAAGTGGTGATGCAGGTCCAGCTTCTTCAGATGCGAGAGCGGCTGCCCGTTCAGCAGGGCTTCGGCACCGTCGTCGCCCAGCGTCCCCATCGAGAGATCGAGGGTCTCCAGCCGCGCGACGACCGGGGCGCCGGCCACCGCCACGGCGACCTCGTCCTGTATCTCGCTGTTGCGCAGGGCCAGGTGCTTCAGGGAAGGAAGCCGGGTGCCCGCGAGGATCGGTTCCAGATCGGACACATCGGCGTTCGCGCCGTACCAGGAGGTGCCGAGCCACAGGTCGAGGTGCTCCAGGGCGGGCAGATCGCTCGCCGCCACCCCGCGCACCACGCCCGCGTCCAGCCCGCCCGCCTCGATGGTGAGCGAACGGAGCTTGTCGTGCCGTACAGCGGGGAAGGCAAGCCCTTGACCGCCGCGGACCCCGAACTCCAGCAACTCGGGATAGGCGTCGAGCAGCGGCGTCACCAGCCCCTGGTTGATCCAGGAGATCTCGCACTCCTCGTACGTGATGTCGCCGACGAACAGCGCCCGCAGGCGCGGAAGTCGCTCGCGGGCCTCGACCAGCGCCGAGACGATGGGCTCCGGACCGGAGTCGAACGCCTCGCTCCACGGCCCGACGACCAACGCCCGCACCTGCGTGGTGTCCACCGCGCCCAGGAAGCGGGCGAAGGCCTCCTCCCACTCCTCCTCGCTGTCGTACGAGTCGACCGCTATCCGCCACGCCACGGAAGGCACGCTCGGCAGTTCGACCTTCGACCCGGCGTCGGGGAAGTCGAACACGGGCAGGCCGTGCAGCTCCTGCAGATGCTCCGAAATGGTCATGCGGGCTCCAGACACCGGACGGTGCGGTCGGGACGGCGTACATCGCTGACGATCAGAGTTCTACCAAGCCGCACTGACAACGCTCCCCGCGGGGCCGGGCCGACCGAGGCCGCGCTACCGGGCGAGGGTGGCTGGACCGGGGCCCGGTCGCCGTGCGGGGGCCGGTCCGGGCGGCGTTGTCAGACCCTGCCTCTAGCGTCGGTATCAGCTTCGGCGCACTCGGCGCCGGGAGTGAGGGGAGAGCCATGTACCGGCAGGGAGATGTGCTGATCGTGCCCGTCGCGGAGGAGGCTGTGCCGTCGCACATCGCCGACACCCCGGGTGAGGCCCGGGACGGGCGGGGCCGGCTCGTCCTCGCGCTCGGCGAGGTGACGGGCCACGCCCACGCGGTCACGGGGCCGGGCCGGCTGGTGCGCGAACCGGGGCCGTTCGGTCCGATGCTTCTCCAACTGCCGGAGGGTGGCCGTGTGGTGCACGAGGAACACGCGGCGATCACCCTTCCCAAGGGCTCGTACCGCGTCGTGCGCCAGCGCGAGTATCTGCCGGGCGCGGTGCGCATCGTCGCGGACTGAGCGACGAGCGGGACGTCAGACGCGCGGACGCACAGCCGCGCAGGCATACAGACACAGGCGCCAAGCACCAGGCACACAGACACAAGGCACCAAGCACCAAGCACCAAGCACCAAGCACAGAGAAGCAGCGACACCGCCGGACAGGGGACGGGGAAGAACATGCAGGACGTGGAGATGTGGCGGGCTGTGGCGACGGCTACCGGCCCGGCGGACCGGGCCGCCGCCGAAGAGGGGCTGCGCCTCGCCTACCGCACCGCGGGGCTCCCGGAGCCGAAGCGGATCATCTGGGCGGCCTCGCCCCGGACGGGTGTGAGCGAAGTGCGTGCCCTCGAGGGCGCCGGACGGTCCGTCCGCGACGAGGTGCGCACCAGGCCCTGGGCTGAAGAACGCCGCCGTGTCCACGACGAGTTGGGCCCAGCGGGCTGGACGGAGCTGTGGAGCGTGACCGGCGCCCGGCTCTGGGACGGCACCCGTGCGCTCGCCGAGCGGATACGGACTGGCGTGGTGGACGATCTCGTCGCCCGAGAGCCGGCCGCGGCGCCTGCGGACACGGCGTCGCAGGGCGCCGCGACGCGGGCCGCCGAGACCGGGATACGGCTGACCCTGCTGGACGCCGTGCTCGGACAGCACGACGCGGCCTGGCTCGCCGCTTTCGACGGCCGCAGCGAGCGGCTCGAAGGGCTCGCCCGTGTCGCTCGTCAGGCTTGCTGGTGGTGGCCGTTCGAGAAGGCGGTGGTGATCTGCGAACGGCCCGTCGAGCTGCACCGGGACGAGGCGGGCCGCCTCGACCGCGGCGAAGGACCCGCGCTCGCCTTCTCCGACGGATTCGCTCTCCACGCATGGCGGGGCATGCCCGTGCCCGCCGCGTTCCTGCGGGAACTCCCCTCGCTCACACCCGAGCGCATACGCACCGAGGAGAACGCGGAACTGCGCCGGGTGATGCTCGAGTACTACGGCTACGACCGCTACCTCGCCGAGTCGGGCGCCCAGCCGGTCCACACCGACGAGGCCGGCACGCTGTGGCGGATCGCGTTGACCGACGACGAGGACGTGGTGATGGTCGAGGTGCTCAATTCCACCCCGGAGCCGGACGGCACGCACCGCACCTACTGGCTGAGGGTGCCGCCCACCACCCGGACCGCGAGGGAAGGCGTGGCCTGGACGTTCGGCCTCGCGGAGGAGGCGTACGAACCGCTGCTGCAGACCTGAGCGGACCGGACGTGTGCGGATGGGACCTGGGGCGGACCGGACTTGAGCGGATCGGACGTGTGAAGATCGGCACTGAGCGGACCGGCCCCGGGCGGATCGGGCCGGCTCCGGCCTGACCGGCTCGGACTTGAACTGTTCCCGTCCGACCTGTTCATGCCTGGCCGGCTCAGGCCTGACCTGCTCAGACCTGTGCCGCCCGGATCTGCTTCTCGCCGATCAGTGCGGTGCTGCCTTCGCCCGTACAGGCGTGGGCACCGGCGAGCGCTCCCAGCCGGGCGCACTCCTCCAGGTCGCGTCCGCCCAGCCGGCCGTAGAGGAAACCGCTGACGTAGGCGTCTCCGGCGCCGTTGGAGTCGACCACGCGGCCGGGCGGGGCGACTGCGGGCACGGGTCGCGGCGTGCTGCTGCCGTCGCGGGTGAGGAGATAGGAGCCGCCTGCTCCGGCCGTCGCGACCACGGCCTGGGCACGGCCGTCGCGCAGGATCTTCCGCATCACTGACGCGATGCGCTCACCCGCCCCCGCGGCGCTGAGGAAGACGAGATCGGCACGCAGGGCGAACTCCCGCTGGTGGTCCGCCAGTCCGTCCCAGTCGTGCAGATCGGTGGAGACGGGGACACCGAGTTCCTGGATGTCGTCGAAGAGGAAGCGGGCGAAGTTCACGATCGACAGATGGACATGGCGGGCTCGCCGCAGATGAGGGAGGTAGGCATCGCGCGGCATCCGCAGATCGGCGGGGTCGCGGCCGTCGTAGAACGACATGCGGTGGCCCGACGGATCGACCAGATTGACCGCCCGGCGGGTTCCGGCGGGGGATATCAGCGCCTCGAAGGCGACATCACCGGCGGCCAGTCGTTCCCGGACCTGGTGGCCGGGCCAGTCGTCGCCTATGTAGTCGAGGAGGGTGACCTGCAGACCCAGGGCCCGGCAGCCCAGGGCGACATTGCCACCTGTGTGGCCGGGCCATTCACGGATGGGGCCGACACCGAGCGAGTCGGAGAGCGGTACGGGCAGCGTGTCGACACGGACGACCGTGTCCACACCGGTGCCACCGATGACGAGTACGTCGGGGGGTGTATCGGAGGGAGGCGCATCGAGGGAGGAAGCGGAGAGAGGGACGGTATGTTCCGTTTGGCGCTGCGACAGGTGCGACACAGTTGCCCAGTATGGCCGTTGGGACTTCTGTGGTGCAGGTGTTGACCGGTCAGCCGGTGCGGCGTTGTCCGGTCAGCGGGTGGCGGCTGCCAGTTCCGTGCGGTCCAGGCCGAGTTCACGGGCGAGCGCTTCGTCGGTCCACTCCAGCATCGCCGCCCGGGACAGCGAACCGGCGTACGACGTCATCTGTACGGCGAGACCGTCCAGGAACGCGGTCAGTCGCCACGCCGCCGCCGCCGGATCGTCGCAGGGGAACTCACCCTCGGCCGCGCCCTGAGCGATGACCTCTGTCAGAGCGGCCTTCCACTGCTGGTCGAGGTCACGGGCGACCTCACGGAGCGCCGGCTCGCGCAGCGACGCCGCCCAGCTCTCGATCCACAGCCGCCAGCCCTTGGCGGTGCCGGTGGGCGCGTACCAGCGGACGGCTGATCGCAGTCGGCGCACCGCGGTCGTACGCCGGCCCAGCAACTTGCGCAGATGGGTCAGATCGCCGTCTGCGGCATGCGCGAAGGCCGCCGCGACGAGCTTCTCCTTGGTCGAGAAGTGGTACAGAACCAGCGCGTTGCTCACCCCGAGGGACGCGGCCACGTCGGCGATGCGTACGGCCGCGACACCGCGCTCCTCGATCTGCGCGACGGCAGCACCGAGAAGCTCCTCACGTCGCTCCGCCACGCTCAACCGGACTCTTGCCACGTTCTCACCCTACACAGCCGATCTTGGTGGGAGCCATGGATGGCGTCCGGGCGGAAGCCGGCGGTGACCGGGCGCGGGGCCTCACCGTCGGTGCCGTCGTCGACGGGCCCCACTGTCGGAGTTGTTGTCGGCGGGCCCCACTGCGGAGCTGCTGTCAGCGATACCAGCCGAAGCGTTCGGCGATGACGGGCATCCGTTCGGCGACGATGGCGTGCGCCGCCGCGCGCGGAGTGGTGCCGTCCGCCTCCGCCCGCGCCAGCATCTGGCCGATCAGCTCGCGCATCGACCGCCGGGTGTACGCGAACGCCTCCTCCGCATCGGCCTCGATGTCCCCGAACAGGGTCCACCACCACCAGGCGTTGGTGCCGGAGTTGACCACCACGTCCGGCAGTAGGGTGACGCCCCGCCGTACGAGCAGTTCCTCCGCCTCCTGGAGCACCGGCATGTTCGCCGCCTCCACGATCCACGAGGCGGTGATCTGCGCCTGGTTGGCCGTGTCGATCGCGTACGAGACCGCGGCGGGCACGAGTACCTCCGCATCGACCGACAACCAGGCGTCGCCCGGCAGTTCGAGGTCCTCCGGGCGAAGTGCCGTCCGGTCGACGGTGCCGTAGGAGTCCCGTGCGGCAAGAAGGGCGTCGACGTCCAGGCCGTCCGGGTTGGCGACCGTGCCCTTGATGTCGGCGACGGCCACGACCTTCAGTCCGGCGCGCGCGAGAAACCGCGCCGTGGCTCCGCCCATCGTGCCGAGCCCCTGCACGGACACCCGCGTGCCCTCGCGGGCGACGCCCGCACGGTCGAGCGCCACCAGGACCGACTCGGCGACACCGCAGCCGCCGACGAGTTCGTCGAGCCCGATGCCGTCGACCTCGACGGCGAAGGCGTCCGCGAGCCGCCGGCGGGCCGTGGCCTCGTCGTCCAGCAGGTGGTACACGGCCTGGATGGAGGAGACCAGTCCCGCCTCGGCGGCGGCGCGGTCGACGACGTCCTGCATCAGCCCGAGGTCCTCGCCGGTGGTCCACATCGCCTCGACGTACGGGCGCACGGCCCGCAGATAGCGGACGAGGATGCCGTACGCACGCGGGTCCTGCGGATCGCAGTCGATACCGCCCTTCGCGCCGCCGAGGGGGATGTACTTCCCGTCCGGGTTGTAGTGCAGGGCCTCCTTCATGGTCATCCCGCGGGCGAGCCCCGCCACCTCGTCGAGGGTGCAGCCCTCTCGCATCCGCAGACCGCCGCTGGAGACTCCGCGCACGAGCCGGTCGATCACCAGATGGCCCTGGCGGCCGGTGACATGGTCGGTCCAGGTGAGCGAGAGCACGGGGGCGGTCATCGAGAGGTCTCCTCGGGAACGGTGATCACGGTGGGGCCGGGGGTGGCGAACGCGCGGATGAGCGCGGCGGCCAGCGCCTCGGGGTTGGTGGCGGATGCGCCGTGCCCGCCGTACGCCCGGGCGATGCCGGGCAGATCGACGGGCGCGAGGTCGACGGCGGCGGGGGTGTCGCCGCGGGCGGCCATTTCGTCACGGATCTCGCCGTAGCCGCCGTTGTCGAACACGACGACCGGCAGGGGCAGTCGGAGCTGCGCCGCGGTGGCGAGTTCCTGGATGGAGAACTGGAGCCCACCGTCACCGCTGAGCGCGAGTACCTGGCGGTCGGGATGGGCGCTCTTCGCGCCGATCGCGGCGGGCAGCGCGTAGCCGAGGGTGCCGAAGCCCGTGGGATGCAGATAGCGGGCGTCGGGGCCGATCGGCAGGTGGGGGAGAGCGCCGTAGTAGCAGCACTGGGCGCTGTCGGAGGTGATGACGGCGTCGGGGTCGAGTACGGACCGGATGGCGTGGAGGTACGGCAGCCAACGGGCGTCGCGCTCGTGGGTCTCGCTGTCGCGGGCGGCCCGCAGCTCGGCGACGGCGGCGACGCCGGTCCGGTGTTCGGCCACGCCGGTCCGGCGTTCGGCGGCGACGGTCCCGCGCTCGTGGTCGGCGCCGGCCGCGACCGTCCCGGGCCCGTGTTCCGCGACGACGTCGGCGCCGGGTTCCGGGCCCGAACCATCGATCACGGCGCCCGGCCCCGCGACGACCGGCCTTCCGCCGGCTGCCCGGGTCCCGGTGCCGCCCTGGACCGCTGCTGCCCCTTCTGGCCCGCCCGTGTCCGGGCGGCTCCCGTCGCCCCGGACCAGCCGCAGCTGGACCATCCGGCGCGAACCCTCCGCGACAGCGCCTGTGGCCGGACGCGGGGGCGGGGCCTTCGATACCCGCGCGGTCCCTCGCGGCACGCGCTCAGCAGCGCCGACACGATCTCCCGAGCGTCGCCCACGAGCGGGATGTGCGCCGGGACCCCCGCGTACATCTGGGCCGGGTCCAGGTCGACCCGCACCAGCGTTCCGCCGAGCGGCACGGGCTCGGACCACAGGTCCGACTCCGCCAGTTCGGTGCCCACGGCCAGCACCACATCGCAGTCCGCCAGCCACTTCTGGACGGCCGGGCTGTGCAACGACACACCGAGGGACAGCGGATGGGACTCGTCCACGACGCCCTTGCCATTGGCGGTGGTGACCACGGGGGCGGCCAACTCCTCGACCAGGGAGCACAGTTCGCTCGCGGCCCCCCGGGCGCCGCCGCCCAGCACCAGCGCGGGACGGCTCGCCGTCCGCAAGGCCTCGCCGGCTCGGGCGAGTTGCTCGGACCGGGGCGTCGCCGGTCGCACGGGCGGGGAGAGGCGCAGGGGTACGACGGATTCCGCGGACCCCAGCAGGTCCAGTGGAATCTCGATGTGCACGGGCCGCGGCCGCTCGGTCGTGAACAGCGTGAACGCCCGGGCCACCGCGTTACCGATCTCATCGACCGTCGACACCCGGTGGCTGAACGCGGCCACCCCGCGCAGCGCCTCCGTCTGGCTGCGCATCTCGTGCAGCAGTCCGGTCGCCTGTCGTGGATGCCGCAACGGCATGCCGGGGGAGACAACGAGGAGCGGCACACTGTCCGAGTAGGCCTGACCCACCGCGGCCGCGATGTTCAGCAGGGCGGGTCCGGTGGTGGTGATCGCGACCCCGGGCCGCCCGGTGACCCGCGCGTAGCCGTCCGCCGCGTACCCGGCACCCTGCTCGTGGCGCGGGGTCACATGGGAGATGCCGTAGGCGGCGAGATGCCGGTAGATCTCGAGGTTGTGGGTGCCGGGGATGCCGAAAGCCTGGACGGTGCCGTGCAGGGCCAGCGCGCGAACGACCATCTCGCCGCCGGTGAGGGGCATGGCCGACATGTCACCCACCGCCTGCGCTGATCAGCCGCATGATGTCCGGGATGCTCCCCTCGTTGCCCACCGCCCCGGCGTCGGGCGACCGCCGATCCGCCGGGTGGTGGGGCGGGTGACTCCACCGATCCGCCGGGTGGCGCGGCGGGTGACGCCGTCCGTCGGGCCTCGGTACCGCTGCGCAGGTGCAGTATGCAGCTTTTCCGGATACCGCGAGTGGCACCCGGCGCCCGTCGGCCAGGGCGAACCGGCCTTCCCATGGCCGGATCCGGTCGTGCGCGAGCGCGCGTCCGGGCCCGGCGGTGCGGGGCCCGCCGGTCGAGTGCGGGACCGGCTCCGCGGCGAGCTCCGGCATGCTGCCTCCAGGCGCGACAGGAAACTTCTAACTGAACCGTCAGTCAGTATCTGAACCGCTGAGGTCCGCTGTCAACATGATCGCCGGGCAGCCGGCCGGTGCGAGCCCGACGTGAGCCTGGTGGCGAGCCGGGAGAGCGCGGGTGGGCCTCGGCCCGCAGGGGAGGCGTGGTCCCGAACCGGAGCACCCGGCGGGCAGCAGAGCGGGGGAAGAGAAGCGAGTGGCGGGAAGGGATGAGGAAACGTCAGGAACACCAGAACCGTGGCGTGCGTTGCCTTGGTCATGACGGAATCCGACGCGCGGCAGGAATCGCTGCTCCGACTGGTCGCCGACCACGACGGAGGAGTGCTGGTCACCCTCAAGAAGGACGGCCGGCCCCAGCTGTCGAACGTGAACCACGCCTATGACCCGCAGGAGCGGACCATCCGGGTGTCGGTCACGGACGACCGGGCCAAGACCAGGAATCTGAGGCGCGACCCCCGAGCGTCGTACCACGTCACGAGCCCCGACCGATGGGCGTGGACGGTGGCCGAGGGCACCGCGGAGCTGTCCGCGGTCGCGGCCGATCCGTACGACGACACGGTCGAGGAGCTGATCCGCCTCTACCGCGACATCCAGGGCGAGCACCCGGACTGGGACGACTACCGGCACGCGATGGTCCGCGACCGGCGTCTGGTGATGAGGCTGCGCGTCGAGCGCGCGTATGGCGAAACCCGAGAGGCATGACGGCGGAGCCGATGCTTCCGCGCCGGCGGATCACCCTCCCCTGGCGACGCATCCCGCGCACATAATGGAAAGACCCCGACATCAGGAGGTGCCGTGACCGGCGCTGGTTCCCCCCACACGCTGAGATCCCGGCTGCGTGCGCTGCGCCCCGCCGCGTTCGGCGCCGACCCTGCCGGAGAGCGGATGGAGCGGATCCGCCGCTCACCGAACTTCTCGGACGGCACGTTCCAGAACCCGGTCGGAGCGCGGACGAGGCCGTCCGGCGGCTCCATGGCCGAGTTCGCCAAGATCTACTTCCAAAAAGAGGCCCGGGCTCGCCGGTCGCCTCTCGGCCAGGTGCCCCTGCACGCCACCACGCTGAAGGACCTGGAACACCCGCCGGTCTCCGGCCTGCGCCTGACCTGGGTGGGGCACTCCAGCGTGCTCGCCGAGATCGACGGACGCCGGGTGCTGTTCGACCCGGTCTGGGGCAACCGCTGCTCGCCGTTCGCCTTCGCCGGACCCAAGCGGCTGCACCCCGTGCCCCTGCCGATCGCCTCCCTCGGTCCCGTCGACGTCGTCGTGATCTCGCACGATCACTACGACCACCTCGACATGCCCTCCATCAAGGCCCTGGCCTCCACCGACACCGTCTTCGCGGTGCCGCTCGGCGTCGGTGCGCACCTGGAGCGCTGGGGCGTCCCGGCCGACCGGCTGCGCGAGCTGGACTGGAACGAGACGGCCGAAGTGGCGGGCATCAGGCTCACCGCCACCCCCGCCCGGCACTTCTGCGGACGAGGCATCCGTAACCAGCAGCACACCCTCTGGGCGTCCTGGGCGGTCGCGGGCCCCGAGCACCGGATCTACCACAGCGGTGACACGGGGTACTTCCCCGGTTTCAAGGACATCGGCGCCGAGCACGGGCCCTTCGACGCCACCATGATCCAGATCGGCGCGTACAGCGAGTACTGGCCCGACATCCACATGACCCCCGCCGAGGGCATGCGCGCCCACCTCGACCTCCAGGGCGGCGAGCCGTCCGGCGTCATGCTGCCCATCCACTGGGGCACCTTCAATCTCGCCCCCCACCCGTGGGCCGAGCCGGGCGAGGGCACGGTCGCTGCCGCCGCCGAGGCGGGCGCGCGCCTCGCGCTGCCGCGCCCGGGAGAGCCCTTCGAGCCGACCACGGAGCACGTCCCCGCCGAGCCGTGGTGGCGGCAGGCGGCGACCGCACCCGCCGGAGGATGGTCCGTCCATCCCCGTCAGGACGGCACCCGCACGGACGGCAACCCCGCGGAGCAGGGCGGCGGCAAGAGCGCCGGTACCGGCAGCCCGGAGGTCGCGCCCACCGGCTGACCTCTCCCTTTCCCACGCCTCTTCGGCGTCCGACCCCTGTCGTGGCCACTGCCGCGGCAGGGGTCAATTGTGTGTTGTCGCGCTGGTGTGCGATGCCTCATACCAGAGCGGGACGATTCGCGGGCAAGTTTGTCAACTGCCCGTCGCACGTGACGAAGCGGCGACTACCGTGTGTTGCCGGTGATCAACGATGGGCTCATATCGCCATTCCCGAGCCGTCGTTGAACCGCGCCGACCCATGCACGCCGAATCCTGGGACCCCACGTACCAAGGACGCTGATGTCTCAACTACGCGCACCCGCCGCGCGGCCGGACCGCCGCGAAGGTGGGCGCCACGGCCGGTCTGCCGCCCGCTCCGCCTCACCGGCGGGCAGACAGCATTCCGCGCCGTCGTCGCCGGAAACCCGCATACGCCCGCAACTGCTGCGTACGGCGGTGCTGCCGGCCCTGGTCGCCGCGCTGAGCGGCGCCGCCGCGGTGATCTTCACCATCCGCTCCGCGACGCCCCAGCCCTCCGGCGCCCTCTGGGTCGTGCTGACCGGCTCGGCGGCGCTCGCGATAGCGGCCGTCGCCGCCGCGGCACTCGGCGCGGACCGGATGGCCCGGTCGGTGCTCGACCGGTGTGCGGCACTGCGCCGCACCACCGCCCGCAGCCAGGCGGACCTGCGTACCGTGGTCGACCGGCTCCGCCGGGGCGAAGGGCCGCCGGCCCCCGCGCCGGCGCTGCCCGCGGTACAGCACGGTGACGAATTCGACCTGCTCACCTACGAGTTGGGCCGCTCCCACGAGTCCGCGGTGGCTGCGGTGGTGCAGGCGTCCCGGCTGTCCAGCAGCGTCGGTAACGAACAGAAGGTCGAGGTCTTCGTCAATCTCGCCCGGCGGCTCCAGTCGCTGGTCCACCGCGAGATCCAGCTCCTCGACGAGCTGGAGAACGAGGTCGAGGACCCCGAGCTGCTCAAGGGCCTCTTCCACGTCGACCACCTCGCGACCCGTATCCGCAGGCACGCGGAGAACCTCGCCGTTCTCGGCGGCGCGATCTCCCGCCGGCAGTGGTCCAACCCGGTCACCATGACCGAGGTGCTGCGTTCCGCGATCGCGGAGGTCGAGCAGTACCCGAGGGTCAAGCTGGTACCGCCCATCGACGGCACCCTGCGCGGTCACGCCGTCGCCGACGTCATCCACCTGCTGGCCGAGCTGGTGGAGAACGCCACGCTGTACTCCGCGCCGCACACCCAGGTGCTGATGCGCGCCCAGCACGTCACGGCAGGTCTCGCCGTCGAGGTCGAGGACCGCGGACTCGGTATGCCCCTCAATGAGCAGACCAAGATGAACGCCCTGCTCGCCGACCCCGACCAGGTCAACGTGGCACATCTGCTCCAGGACGGGCGGATCGGCCTGTTCGTCGTCTCGGCGCTGGCCCGCCGGCACGGCATCGCGGTCCGGCTCCAGTCCAACATCTACGGCGGAGTGCAGGCCACGCTCGTCCTGCCGGAAGGTCTGCTCGGCACGGAGCCGGGGGGACTCCAGCAGTCCGAGGCCAACGCCCCCACCGCCTCCACCGCCGCCGCGCCCGAGGGCGACGGCCGACGCCGCAGGGGCCAGCCGGCCGTCACCCAGGCGACCTCACCGCCCGCGATCCCGCGGCAGCCACAGCCACAGCATCAGGCGTCGCAGAACCAGCAGCCGCAGACGCCACAACTGCAACAGCACCACCAAACCCCTCCGCCGCAGCACCACCCCTCGCAACCACAGCACCAGCCGCAATATGCACAGCCGGCCCACGCCATTCCCGGTGCCTCGGCACCCCTGCCCGTCCGGGCGGCACACCCCGACCGACCCAACCCGGCCGAGGCACCACCGGGCTTCAGCGTCGCGGGACCCTCCCAGGGCCCTCCCGCCGGCGAGACGGCCTCCGTGCGGGGCAGCAGGCCCCCCGGAGTGGTGCGCGGCACCATGGGCAGGCCCCAACTGCCCAGGCGGCGCAGCCAGGAGCACATCGTTCCGCAGCTCAAGAACCCCCCACCGCCCCGCAAGGACGACGAACACGCCCTGCACGACCCCGGTCTGATGGCCGCCTTCCGGCGCGGCATCGGACTGGCCGAGGCGCAGCCCCCCGCGGATTCCGTCCGGCAGGGCGAACCGCAGCGCCACGACAACACCCCCAAGGAGTAGATGCACATGGCGAGCGATGTGCCGAACGGCCATGTCTCGGACCTCGACTGGCTGCTCAGCGGCCTGGTCCAGCGCGTGCCGTACACCCGAAACGCGGTACTTCTCTCCTCGGACGGCCTGGTGAAATCCGTACACGGCCTGGACCACGACAGCGCCGACCACATGGCAGCCCTCGCGTCCGGCCTCTACTCCCTCGGCCGCAGCGCCGGAACGCGCTTCGGCGACGGGGGAGAGGTGCGTCAGGTCGTCGTGGAACTCGACAGCACGCTGCTGTTCGTCTCCACCGCCGGTTCCGGGACCTGTCTGGCCGTGCTGGCGGGCCGCGAGGCGGACGCAGCCGTCCTCGGCTACGAGATGGCGATGCTGGTCAAGAGCGTACGGCCGTACCTCACCACGCCTGCCAGACAGGCGGCGGGGGCGACCGGCGTCGCGGGGCCGTGAGCGTGCCGTCCCCCACGGACGGGCCGCTGCTCGACGATGCCGCGGGCCGCCTCATCCGCCCGTACACGGTGAGCGGCGGTCGTACCCGCCCGACGGCCGCGCTGGATCTGCTCTCCCTGGTGATGGCCACGGGCACCGTGCCCCAGGCGCACCTCGGGCCCGAGCACGCGACCGCGCTCGGGCTGTGCGGCGGGCCGACGTCCGTCGCCGAGATCTCGGCGCATCTGCGACTTCCGGCCGTCGTCACCAAGGTGCTGCTCTCCGACCTCGTGGACTGCGGCGCCGTGACCGCCCGGGCCCCGCGCTGCAACGACGCATCCACCGACCGCTCTCTGCTGGAGGCAGTGCTCGATGGCCTACGACGACGGCTCTGACGTGGAAGTGCTCTTTCCGACCGCGCTCAAGATCCTGATCGCGGGCGGGTTCGGCGTGGGCAAGACGACCTTCGTGGGAGCGGTCAGCGAGATCGAACCGCTCAGCACGGAGGAGTTGTTGACCCAGGTCGGCGCGGCCACGGACAGTCTCGACGGCATCGAGTCCAAGACCACTACCACGGTCGCCATGGACTTCGGCCGGATCACCCTGGACGAGCGCCATGTGCTCTACCTCTTCGGCACCCCGGGTCAGGAGCGCTTCTGGTTCATGTGGGACGAGCTCTCCGACGGGGCGCTCGGCGCGATCATCCTCGCCGACACACGCAGACTCGAGGACTCCTTCGCCGCCGTCGACTTCTTCGAGCGGCGCGGCATCGGGTTCGTCGTGGCCGTGAACGAGTTCGACGGCGCCTACCGCTACGAACCCGAAGAGGTGCGGGCCGCGATCGACCTCAAGTCGGAGGTGCCCGTCGTGCTGTGCGACGCGCGGATCGCCAGCTCCGGGATCGGCACCCTGGTCACCCTCGTCCAGCACCTGCTCACCACCACCGCGGTGCCGGCCCCGGCGCCGAGCTACGGAGCACCGACATGACCTACGACCCGACCGGCCATCTGCTGCTGACCCCTGTCGACCGGGAGGCGCCCATGCGCGTCCGGCGGCTGCGCCAGCTCGGGCTCGGGGAACGGCCCGACCAGGCCTTCGACGAGTTCGCCCGCAAGCTCGCGGAGGTGACCGGCGCTCCGTACTCCATGGTCAACTTCATCGACGAGAACCGGCAGTTCTTCGCCGGGCTGCACACCCCGGCGGGCACGCACAGCGGCAGCGACCTGGGCGCGGCGGCCGCGTCGGGCGGTGCCGAGGTCAGCCGCTTCATGGCTCGTGACCACGGCTACTGCCCACATGTCGTCGTACGGCGAAAGGCGCTGGTCCTCGAAGACGTCTGCGACTACCCGCGGTTCGCCGGCAATCCGGTGGTGGACGAGATCGGCATCCGTTCCTATCTGGGTGCGCCCTTGATCGACCGGACGGGGATCGCGCTGGGCACCATCTGCGTGGTGGACACCGAGCCGCGCCCCTGGGGGAGGGCGGGGCTGGAGACCATCAAAACCCTGGCGGCGGAGCTGGTCGACCAGATCCACCGTCGCGAAGACGGCGGTGTCCAGAGACTGCCGAGTGACAGCCCGTAAGGCTGCGGACACACGTCACCTCTCGCCGGTACGGGACTGGCCGGCCCGGTACGCCTCGGGGCGCACCGGGCCGGTGCACGGTTCCCGTTCACACCGCCGGCTCGAGCCCGACCACTTCGGACAGCCGCTCGGACCACTGGCCCTTCGCCGTCCCCAGAGCCACCTCCGCGAGACGGAGCAACTGGATGTCGGACGTGCCGGCGGGGGCGAACATGTGCAGCGCGTCCCGCAGATAGCGCTCGATGGGCCGGTCGGTGAAGAGCCCGGCGGCGGCGTGGATCTCCATGGCGTTGCGGGCGGAATCGATGGCCGACTCCACGTTGATGAGTTTGGCGTTCATCAGCTCCGCGTCGCACGGCAGGCCCGCATCGAGCAGATGCACCGCGTGGTACGCGGCCAGCCGGGCGGTCATGAGCCGCGACTGGAGCTTGCCGAGCTTCAGCTTGACGGACGGCAGTTCGTGCAGCGGCTTGCCGTAGCGGTGGCGCTGTTCGCAGAACCGGGTCGTCTCGTCCAGGATCGCCTGGTGGATGCCGAGCGAGACGGCGGTGAGGTTCGCGCGTCCGTACAGCACACTGGAGGAGTACGCCACGGCCAGACCGTCGCCTTCCCGGCCGAGCCGGTTCGCCGCGGGCACCCGGCAGTCGTGGAAGTGGAGTTCGCCGAAGCTGAAGCCGTGCAGGCCCATCGTCGGCCGCTGGTCGCCGACACTCACACCGGGGCGGTCCGACTCGACGAGAAAGGCTGTGAGGCCACCCGATCCGGAGCCGGTGCGCACCACCACGCCGTGCAGATCGCCTACGTGACTGTTGCCGACGTACACCTTTCGGCCGTTGAGGACGTAGTCGTCCCCGTCCCGTACGGCGGTGGCGCTCATTCCGAGGACATGGCCGCCCGACTCCGGTTCGGTCACGGCGATCGTCGGCAGACACTCGCCGGCGGCGATGGCGGGCAGCCAGGTCTTCTTCTGTGTCTCATTGCCGAAGTGGACGATCTTGGCCACGCCCAGCTGGGAGGCCTGCACCATCGCGCCCATGGCGCCGCTGACGCGGGCAAGCTCCTCGATGATGATGGTCTTGGCGAGGTGTCCCGCGCCCATGCCGCCGTGTCCTCTGCTGATCGTCGCCCCCAGCCAGCCCTGCCGGGCTATGAGCCGGGACAGATCGTGGTGGACCGAGCGGGCAGCCTCCATGGCGGGGATTCTGGGGCGTACCTCCCTCTCCGCGAAGCGCCTTACTTCTGCGCGTAGTTGATGATGCGGCCGACTGGCGAAATAACCGTCCAACGCGAGCCCTCCTCTGCGAAACGCCTGCTCGGGGGGTTGTTCGAGCAGGTGGTGCATCGGCAGTGGTCCCGTCCGAACAGACCGGCCACGTCGTCGTGTCGTTCGCTTGCGGATGGCGCAGGAGTGACGCCGACAGTGTCCTGATGCCGGTCGTCGTCGGGTAAGAGAGCGTGGGTCGTGCGTGGCGGTGGCCTGTCCGGTACTGCGGTACGGCATTCCCCGTGTACTTCTTTCTGCCACATGCCAACGGCAAAGGTTTCGTGGGCATATGGCACTGAGGGACAGCCGCGGGTCGCCAAGAGGCCCCGAAGCGGACAGCTGTGCGCACCGCAAGGACCGCTACGACAAGGTTTCGGGCGGAAGCGGCACGGCCGGACCGAGCCCGCGGCGGCAGACCCGGCGGTGCCCGCGCACAGCGGTGCTTTTCGGCGCGTGGTGCGTACACAGGGCGCCAGGGGCGCATGCACCGGCGCGTTCGGACGCGTCAGCGCGCCGGTCGCGCCCGGTGCTCCAGTACGTCGACGGACAGCTCGCGCACGACCGTCTCGTCGACCTCGACCCCGAGACCCGGGGCGTCGGGAACACGGGCCACGCCCTTCTCCACCCGTACCGTCTCACTCGCGTACGGCGAGTCGATGAACTGCCGCCCGTTCAGGTCGACCGGGGTGTCGATGCCGTACGCCGAGAACAGGTGCAGTGACGCGGCGAGCCCCAGATCGGAGTCGGTGAGCCCCGACCCCATCAGCCGCACCCCGCAGTCCTCGGCGAGCGAGCACAGCCGGCGCGACAGGGTGAGTCCGCCACTGCGCTGAACCTTGGCGATCGCCACGTCGACGGCCTCCAGACGTACGAAGGTCGCCAGATCGGTCGGATGGCGCAGGCTCTCGTCGAGGGCCACCGGCACGGGGGAGTGCTCGCGCAGCCGGCGCAGTCCCGCGATGTCGTTGGCGGGCAGCGGCTGTTCGAAGGCGGTGATGCCGATGTCGTCCAGCCGCCGGGCCATGCGCAGTGCGGCGTCCACCGTGTACGCCTGATTGGCGTCCACCCACACCGGGGCGCCCGGCGCGTGCTCGCGCACGGCCGCCACCACGGCGGCGTCCGTGTCCTCGTCGTGGAGGCCGATCTTGACCTTGAACGCACGGTGGCCGGCGTCCGAACCCTCCGCCACGCTGTCCCCGACCTCGGCGGGGGACTGCCCGGACACGATCCACCCGAGCTCGATCGTCTCCGACCGGCGCTGTCCCCACAGCACGCCGAGCGGTACGCCGGCGGCGCGCCCCAGCAGGTCGTGCAGGGCCGTGTCGACCGCGCTCTTGGCGAGGGGTGCCCCGATGGTGAAGCCGCGGTTGATCGCCCGGTCGAAGGCGCGGTCGACGGCGTCCAGGTTCCAGACTGGAGTGCCGATGACGGCCGGGGCGAGATAGCGGTCGATGGTGGTGACGATGGACTCGGCCGTCTCGTAGGTCCAGGCCGGCAACGGCGTGGCCTCGCCCCAGCCGTGCGCCCCGTCCGCCGTCACCTTCACCAGCACCCGTATCGAGGGCTGACCGGCGACGGCGACCGCGCCGCCCGAGACGCCGAAGGAGCGGCGGGTCGGCAGCGCGACCGCGAAGGTCTCGACACGGTCGATCGTGGCATGCACGGGAGACGTGTTCCGGACGGTCGGCTGGCTCTGCGCGGTCATCAACGGGTCCTTTCCGCAGGGGAATCGGGTGGAGGTGGCGCGGCGCTGGCACGCAGGACGACCTCGCCGCCGGCCCGCACCACGCGTGAGCGCGGTCCGCGCGGCTCCCGCAGGGCGAGGGCCATGACCTGCTGACCCATCGCGGCGAGCGGCAGGGCGACGGTGGTCAGGGGCGGTGAGAGCTCCCGTACGAGAGGGATGTCGTCGAAGCCCGCCAGGGAGATGTCCTCGGGGACCCGCACGCCCTCCTCCCGGAAGGCGGCGAGGGCCCCGACCGCCATCACGTCGGTGACGGCGAAGACACAGGTCGGCCGGGTGGGCCGGGTCAACAGCTCACGTGCGGCCGCGTATCCGCCGTCGCGGGTGAACGGGCCCTCGACGATGCGCTCCGGAGGCAGGACGATGCCGGCCCCGGCCAGGCCCTCACGGAAGCCCGCCAGCCGGTCGGAGACGGTCGTCAGCTCGGGCGGTCCGCTGAGCACGGCGAACTCCCTGTGCCCGAGGCCCAGCAGAGCCCGCGCGAGGGCCGCCGCGCCGGCGCGGTTCTCGGGCAGGACGGCGTCCACCCGCAGGTCGCGGTGCCGGCTCACCACCGCGACCCGGCCGCCGGCGCGGACGTACGGTTCGAGTTCGGCGGCGAGGGCCCGCTCCCAGGCGCGGTTCTGGAACCCCGAGCCGATGAGCAGGATCGCGCGGGCCCGCTGGGCGCGGAGGGTGGAGACGTACGCGATCTCGCGCTCGGGTTCCCGGAAGGTGCTGGCGAGCATGACGAGGAGGTCCTGCTCGGCGGCCGCGCGCATCACTCCGGCGGCGATCGCCGCGAAGTAGGGGTCGCCGACGTCGTGGCAGATCAGTCCGACGGTGTTGTTGGAGGCGCTGGCGAGCGCCTGGGCATGGGCGTTGGGTATGTAGCCGAGCAGGTCCGCGGCCGCGCGTACCCGCTGGCGCAGGTCCTCCCGGACCCGTGTGGTCCCGTTCAGCGCTCGGGAGGCCGTGGCCAGGGAGACCCCGGCCTGCCGCGCGACGACGTCGAGCGTCACATGGATCGGTGTTGCTTGCCGTTCACTCACCGCACCCCCCGAAACTTCGGGACGACCTATTGACCGTGCGTACAGGCAGTCATTAGCGTGGCGACACCTTATCAGAAAGCGCTTTCTGAAAGCGTTTTCCGAACATGCCAGTCCACAGCTCTTCTTAGCCGCTCCGGAGACCGGAGGAGTTGACCCGTGAGCCAGAGCGTCATCAACGCAACACCCGAGAAGGTGGCGGGAGTTGCCCAGCGGAACAAGCCGGGAACGGGGGAGCGGATCACCCGCGCCCTGGACCGCAGCTGGCGCCCCGTGGCGCTGCTGCTGGTCTGCTTCGGCGCGTGGTGGGTGATCGCCGCGGCCGAACTGGTCGAGCCCTACCTCGTCCCCTCACCGGGCGCGACGCTCGACGTCCTGACCGGCAAGACCGACTACCTCTGGCAGCACACCTGGGTGACCACCTACGAGACGCTGCTCGGCTTCGTGATCGCCGTCGTCGTCGGGGTCGCCGCCGCGGTGATCATGGTCTACTCGGCGACCGTCGAGAAGACGCTCTACCCGATCCTGCTCTTCGCCCAGGTCGTACCCAAGATCGCCATCGCCCCGCTGTTCGTCGTCTGGCTCGGTTTCGGCATTGCCCCGAAGATCCTGATCGCCGTGCTGATCGCCTTCTTCCCCGTCGTCATCTCGATGGTGACCGGGCTCAAGGCGGTCGACCCGGAGATGCTCCAGCTGTCGTCGACGATGGGCGCGAACTCCTGGCAGACGTTCGTCAAGATCCGCTTCCCCGCCTCGCTCCCGCATCTCTTCTCCGGCCTCAAGGTCGCGGTCACCCTCGCCGTCACCGGCGCCGTCGTCGGCGAGTTCGTCGGTGCCAACGAGGGACTCGGCTACGTCATCCTCCAGGCCAACGGCAACCTCGACACCCCGATGCTCTTCGCGGGACTGCTCGTGATGTCGCTGATCGGCGTGATCCTCTTCGTCCTCGTCGAGATCGCCGAGAAGTTCCTGCTCCCGTGGCACGCCAGCCGCCGGGACTCCGGTGTCACCACCGCCTACTGATCCCGCACGACCCACGCTGACGAGAAGGACCAGCCATGACTGCGCGCAGAGTTCTGATCGGCCTCGTTCCGCTGCTCCTGGTCGCCACGGCCTGCGGTGAGGACGGCTCGGACCAGAGCACCAGTGACTCGGGCAAGAAGCTCGACAAGGTCACCCTGACCCTCAACTGGTATCCGTACGGCGAGCACGCGCCGTTCTACTACGGCAAGCAGCAGAAGATCTTCGAGAAGCACGGCATCGACCTCACCATCCAGGCCGGACAGGGTTCCCAGAAAACCGTCCAGGCCACCGGCGCCGGCCAGACCGACTTCGGCTGGGCGGACACCCCCGCGGTGCTCTCCGGCGTCGACTCCGGCGTCAAGGTCAAGAGCCTCGGCGTCTTCCTCCAGACCACACCGTCCTCCGTGCAGTTCTTCGAGTCGCAGGGCATCAAGGCCCCCGCCGACCTCAAGGGCAAGACCATCGCGGGCACCGCGGGCGACGCGCTCTCCAAGACGTTCCCGATCTTCCTGAAGAAGAACAACCTCCAAGAGGCGGACGTCAAGGTCCAGAACACCGACCCGGCGGGCAAGATCGCCGCGGTGCTCTCCGGCAAGACGGACGGGCTGCTCGGCTACGCCAGCGACCAGGGCCCCACCATGCAGAACAAGGCCAAGAAGCCGGTCGCGTATCTGCGCTTCTCCGAGAACGGGCTCAACTTCTACTCCAACGGCCTCATCACCGGGCAGCGTCTCCTGAGCACCAAGAAGGACGTGGCCGCCCGCATGGCCAAGGCGGTCAGCGAGTCCTTCGCCGCCGCCGAGAAGTCACCCGACCCGGCCGTCGGCGCCATGGACGGCGCGAGCGAGCAACTCCCGCCCAAGGAGGTGCTGGCCGAGCAGTTCAGGACGACCCTGACGCTGCTGCACACCCGCGCGACTCAGGGCAAGGCACCGGGCGTCAACACCGAGGCCGACTGGCAGCAGACGATCGACGTCTTCTCCGAGGCCGGCCTGGTCAAGAGCCCCAAGGCCGTGGCGGAGTACTGGGACAGCGCCACGGCAATGAAGGGATGACGATGGCGAGAGAGACGACGGTGCGGGAGCCCGCAGTGCAGTTGGACAAGGACGAGCGGCAGCCGGCGGCGGTCGGTCTGACGGACGTGGCCGTGCGCTTCCGCACCAAGAACCGGGACGTCACCGCCCTGGAGGGTGTCTCCCTCGATGTCGCGCCCGGCGAGTTCGCCGCCATCGTCGGCCCCTCGGGCTGCGGCAAGTCCACCCTGCTCAAGCTGGTCGCCGGTCTGCTGAAGCCGTCCGGGGGCGATGTCCGGCTCGGCGGCGAGCAGGTGCGCGGCCCGCGCCACGACATCGGGTACGTCTTCCAGCGCGCGGCCCTGCTGGAGTGGCGCTCGGCCCGCCGCAACATCCTGCTCCAAGCCGAGATGCGCAGGATGCCGGGCGCGACCGCCCGGCGGCGCGTCGACGACCTGATCGCCATGACCGGCCTCGGCGGCTTCGAGGACGCCTATCCGCACGAGCTGTCCGGTGGAATGCAGCAGCGCGTGGCACTGTGCCGCGCACTGCTGCACGAACCGCCGGTGCTGCTGATGGACGAGCCGTTCGGAGCGCTCGACGCACTGACCCGCGAGCAGATGAACGTGGAACTCAACCGGATCTGGCGGGAGACGGGCACCACTGTGCTGCTCGTCACCCACTCCATCTCCGAGGCCTGCTACCTGGCCGACCGTGTGGTGGTGATGAGCCCGCGGCCCGGCACCATCACCGAGATCATCGAGGTGGGGCTGCCGGCCGAGCGCAACTACACCGACACGATGGGGCGTCCGGAGTTCCGGGAGGCCACCAGCCATATCCGCCATCTGCTCGGTGCGGCCTCCGCCGCGGACTGACACGCGTGGGCGCACGGCGCCTCGCGTGCGTCCCCGGACCGGCGCCCGCACCGCACCGGTCCCGGACCGGCGCCCGCACCGCACCGGTCCCGGACCGGCGCCCGCACCGCACCGGTCCCGGACCGGCGCACGGACCACCGCCACTGAGCCTCGCACCCCTTCGTCGGGGTGCGAGGCTCAGTGGCGTGTCGGCCTGCCGCCGTCAGTACCTCAGACGGGCGAGATACCGGTAGCTGTTCAGGGCCGTGGCGAACGGGTCGGCCGGTGAGTCGTGCTCCACCAGCCACTGCCGTACGCCGCCGCTGTTCGCCGTCCCGAACATCGAGCGGAAGTCGAGGACACCGGAACCGACATCGGCGAAGTCGCCGTTCGGGGCCATGTCCTTGACGTGCAGCGCCGGGAAGCGCCGGCGGTGGCGCACGAACAGCGACCGCGGATCCGCTCCGCCCTTGGCCGCCCAGTACACATCGAGCTCGAATCCGACCAGATGCGGGTCGGTCTCCTTCAGCAGGATGTCGTACAGGTTCTCGCCCTCGACGACCTGGTGGTCCAGGCCGTGGTTGTGGAACAGGAGCGGCCCGAGCCCGGCCTCGCGGGCCGCCAGCCCGGCCTTGTTGAACTCCCGGGCCGCTTCCCGGAATCCCGCCGGGGTGTGCATGGCGGCGGGCAGGCTCGGGACGACGATCCACCGGGCGCCGAGGGTGTGGATGTCCTCCAGGGCCTGGGGCAGACCGCTGCTGCGGACGATGTCGTACCCCACGTGTTCGAGCACCGCCTTCAGACGGGTCTCGTCCAGCATGGTCCGGATCGCGGCCGCGCTGTTGCCGTGCCGGCCGCTCACGCCGACCGTGGCGTAGCCGATGTCCGCGAGCCGGGCGAGGGTGCCCTTGAAGTCCGTCGCCAGCGGGGTGCGCATGGTGTACAGGTGCATGCCGAGGCCGGACGGCGGTATGCGCCGCCGGGACCGGCCCGTCTCGGCGGCCTGGACGGGTGTGCCCAGGGCGGTCGCCGCGGCCGCTCCCAGAGCGGTTCCGAGGAAGGCGCGTCGGGTGCCGTTCATTTCAGCTCCTCTCATTTCTGCTCCAGCCTCAACTCACGGTGACGCGAGCGAAAGCGCTGGTGGTGTCGCCCTCGTTGTCGGTGACGGTCAGGTGCGCCGTGTACGTACCGGGCCTGGTGTAGCTGTGCGTGGCCGTCGCGCCCTCGGGGGCGGTGGGCTTGGTGTTGTCACCGAAGTCCCAGTGGTACGAGGCGATGGTGCGGCCCGCGAGCGGTTTCACGGTGCTCGTCAGCCGGACGGCGAGGGGAGCGGTCCCGGCGGCCGGAGCCGCCTGCACGGTGACCTTGCTGCCCGGCTGCTTCTCGACACCGCGCCCGTTGAAGTGCAGCCAGTCCACGGCGAACAGGTCCGGCTTGTCGGCGGTCCACTGCGGGTTGGAGAAGACCGCGTACAACGGCGCGGTGATCCCCGCGAACTTCAGGGGTGTCGTCGGTGAGACGACATTGCCCCAGTCGCCGGTGTTGGGCACGCTCACGCTGCCGAGCAGGGAGCCGGTGGGTGATCCGGAACGGAACTCGACGGTGCCGCCGAGCCCGCCCGAGGCCGCGCCGACCGTCACCGAGTCGATCCCCTTGAGGTGCACGGGGTCGAAGCGGATCCAGTCGCCGTCCTCGATCTCGGTGAGCCGCTTGCCGCCGGAGGCGTCCGCGCGGCTCGCCACCACCACACCGCCGTGGGCGCCGCCGGTGGAGGTGTGGTGCTCGGCCTCGCGCAGGGCGGGGCGCAGGGTGAGCGAGGTGGAGCCGGTGAGCGCCGGTGCGCCCGGTGCTCCCTTGTCCTCGTACTGAGCCGTGATGCCGTAGTACAGGTTCTGGCCGGGCCCGTGGCTGTCGCCGGCGTCCGTCCGGATCTCACCGGCGCAGCCGGTGTAGTTGTCCAGGGGATGCAGATGCGAGTCATGGCCGAGCTGCGACTGTACGACCACCCGCGAGCAGTCGATCTCCCCGTCCTCGCGGTCCTTGACCTTGACCGTGAACGGGATGGTGTCGCCGAAGCTGAACATCCCGCCGTTCGGGGGCTGTTGGATGGTCACCTCGGGCCGGGAGTTGCCGACGGTGATGTCGGTGACGGCGAGGCCGGTGAGCTTCCCGGGCGTGGTGACCGTCAGCCGGGCGGTGAAACGGCCCTTGGTCCGGTAGACGTGGGTGGGGTCGGCAGCCGTCGAGTCGGTGGTGCCGTTCCCGTCGAAGTCCCAGGCGTACGTCACCGGTGTGCCGTTGGGCAGGCCCGATCCCGCGCTGGAGAACTTCACCGTCAAAGGCGCCTTCCCGCTGTCGGGCGTGGCCGTCACCTTGGCGTCCGGCAGCCGGTCGTCACCGACGTAGTCGATGCGGTAGATGCCGGAGCCTTCGTTGCTGCCACCGCGGCCGGTGCCGCTGCCGAGACCGAAGTCGATGACGTAGAGCGCTCCGTCGGGCCCGAAGTCGGCGTCGAAGGGCTGATTCCACTTCATGTCGCCGAAGATCCCGTTGATGGAGTGCAGATCACCGGCCTTCGCCGGGGCGAAGCGCGGATCGGTGAACGTCTGGTCCTTCTGCTGGAACG
The DNA here is from genome assembly GCF_040302905.1 of Streptomyces sp. NPDC096193. NCBI lineage: Bacteria > Bacillati > Actinomycetota > Actinomycetes > Kitasatosporales > Streptomycetaceae > Streptomyces > Streptomyces sp. NPDC096193. The sequence goes on from NZ_JBEOSJ010000017.1 coordinate 38,431, forward strand.
AGAACGCCTTGAACCAGGTGCGGGTGAGCTCGTAGTTGAGCCACTTCCCGTCGAAGTACTCCGGGAACTTGGTGCGATAGGTGTTCGCCGGGTCGTAGTCGTAGACCGGACCGCTCATCGGCCCGCCGCCACCGGTTCCCAGCTCGGGGAACTCGGGCGACGCGGAGTAGGCGTACCACACGGTGGCCGGCTGGGCCGGCGGCAGCCGGGTGAGTCCGGTGTTGTTGGGGGAGTCGTTGACCGGGGCGGAGCAGTCGAACTTCGGACCCGAGGTCCTGGTGGTGAAGTCGTAGTCGTTGAAGGGGGTGTTGTTGCCGATGCAGTACGGCCAGCCGAAGTTTCCGGCCTTGGTGATCCGGGTGTACTCGACCGTCCCCTCGGGCCCGCGGTCCGCCTTGGCCGTACGGGCGTCGGGTCCGTAGTCCGCGACCATCAGCGCACCGCTCTGCGGGTCGGTGGTGATCCGGAACGGGTTGCGCATGCCCATCGCGTAGACCTCGGGACGCGTCTTGTCCGTACCCGGAGCGAAGAGATTGCCCTCCGGGATGCTGTACGTCCCGTCGTCCTTCGGCGTGATGCGCAGCACCTTGCCGCGCAGGTCGTTGGTGTTGCCCGAGGTGCCCTGGGCGTCCCAGGCGCGACGGCCCGCACCCTCGTCGATCGGAGTGAATCCGTCGGAGGCGAAGGGGTCGGTGTTGTCCCCGGTCGCGATGTAGAGCTCGCCGTGCTTGTCGAAGGCGATCGAGCCGGCCATGTGGGAGTTGGCCCTGCCCTCGCCCCGCAGGGTGGGGATGGCGAGCAGCCTCTTCTCGGAGGCGGGGTCGATCGTGTTGCCCGTGACCGTGAACCGCGACAGATTGATCCGCTTCTCGGTCTTGTCGGAGTTCAGGAGATACAGCCAGTGGTTCTCGGCGAAGTCGGGGTCCAGTGCGAGGCCGAGGAGACCGTCGGACTGGCTCGTCATCTCCGGCGTGTAGGCGAAGTCCAGTGCGGTGGTGACCTTGAGCGTCTGCTGGTCGATCACCTTGACCTTGCCGGTGCGCTGGATGAAGAACACCCGGCGGTCGGGCGCGACGGCCAGTTCGAAGGGGTCCGCCAGATCGCTGGTGGCGAGCGGCGTGCGCTGGAAGGCGCCCGTCTTGCCCGCGGTGCAGTCACCTGGCTTGTCGCCCGCCGCCCACTGGATGCCGCCGAGCAGATGCTTGAGGAAGGCGGCTTCGTCGAAAGCGGCCTTGGCGTGCCCGCCCGCGGTGAACCAGGAGCGCCCGCCGTCGTAGTTCTGGCACCAGGACCACGGGTGGTCGACACCCTCGTCGAGCCCGGTGATGCCATCGCGCACCTTGATCTGCGCGAGCGTGTGGACCTTGCCGGTGGGGTTGGTGCGCCAGTTGTACCACTCCTCCGAGCGCTCCCAGAGTTCCGGGAGACCCTTGGTGGAGGGGTGCGCCTGGTCGAGGACCTTGACCCGCCCGGTCTGGACGGCGGGGTGCTTGTCGAAGATCGCGCCGACGAGACCCTCGTACCAGGTCCAGTCGCGCTCGCTGGCCGAGGCCGCGTGCAGACCGACCCAGCCGCCACCTCCGCGGACGTACTTCTGGAGCGCGGCACGTTGCGCGGCGTCCAGCAGATCGCCCGACTCCGGCGTGGAGTTGGTGTTGTTGAAGACGATCGCCCGGAAGCGCGAGAGGTTCGCGTCGGTGAAGGCGGAGGCGTCGTCGGTGGCCTCGACCTCGAAGCCGTTCTCGCTGCCCAGCTTCTTGATGGCCTCGATCCCGGCCGGGATGGAGTCATGGGTGAAGTTGGTGACCTTGGAGAAGACCAGGACCCGGTAGGCCGCGGCCGCTTCGGCCCGCGGGGGCGAGGCCAGGCCGAGCCCGACGACGAGCGCGAGAAGTGCCGTGACGACGGTGGAGTGGAAGAGGATTCTTCGGCGGAGCCGTGTGCGGTGCCTGCTCATTGCGCTCCCGGTGGCTGGTGTGCGGACCGTGAATTAGAAAGCGCTTTCTAGATACGTCGCACAGCGTAGGTTCCGGCCTCACAGGGGGTCAATGGGTCGGTAGCGGCCCGTGTGGAGCGATCGGGCTTGCGGACACGGCGAGTTGGGCCGCCGCGAGGCGGGTGTCGGTGCGGCGTCGTACGGTCGTCCCATGGCGACCGCCGACGACGTACGCAGGATCGCGCTCTCCCTGCCGGGAGCGCTGGAGAAGCTCTCCTGGGGGCTGCCCACGTTCCGTGTGGACAAGGGCAGGCTGTTCGCCTCGCTGGACGACGAGGACAAGGTGCTGGGGGTGAAGTGCCCGAGGGAGGACCGCGAGGAGCTGATCGCCGCCGAGCCGGAGAAGTTCTTCATCCGGGTCGGCCACGACGACCAGTGGCCGTGGATGCGCGTGAGGTTGGCGGCGCTGGAGGACGAGGAGGAGCTCCGGGCGATCCTCCTCGACTCCTGGCGCCAGGCCGCTCCGAAGAAGCTCCTGGACGCGCACCCCGGTCTGTCGGTGCCGGAGGAGCGCTGAAGACCGGCCCCGTCCGACGTGGGTGAGGGCCGAGGGCTACCGCCCGCGGCCGAGGAAGGCGCTGATCAGCTCGCGGAGCCCTGGTGCGTCGAGTCCCTGCGCCGTCAGATGCTCGTCCATCGTGCCGTAGCGGCGCAGCTCCTCGTGGGAGACGCCGAGGCCGAGGATCCGGTGCGGCAGGTCCGCGAGGGCGTCGTTGGCGGCGGTGGTCGATGTGCCGGCGAGGTAGGGCTCGATGAGCACGACGTCCGCGGCCCGCGCCCCGGCCGCAGCCGCGCGCAGCGCCTCGCCGTCGAAGGGCCGCACCGTGGTGGCGTAGAGCACGGTCACATCGAGACCCTCCGTGGCGGCGAGCACGTTGTCCAGCATCGGGCCGACCGCGACGACCGCGCCGGCGCGCCCCTCGCGTACGCGCAGGAAACGGGCTCCGTCGACGTCGAGCCCCTGCGTGTTCGACTGGAGCGACAACCGCACGTACACCCGGTCGTCCCCCGAGACCGCGTGCCGGATCAGCGATTCGGCCTCGTCCGGATGGCCGGGCACCTGGACCGTCCAGCCCTCCAGGGTGTCCAGCAGGGCCACGTCGCCCGGTGACATATGGGTGAAGCCGCCCGCCGGCCAGTCGTAGGACGCTCCGGCGCTCACCAGCACACCGCCCACGTCCTGGTGGCCGAGGTCGAGCTTCACCTGCTCGAAGGGCCGTTCCACCAGGAAGCTCGCGAAGGTGTGCACGACCGGACGCATACCGGTGAGAGCCATGCCGCCGCCGACCCCGAGCAGCAGCTGTTCCCGGATCCCCACGTTGATCACGCGGTCAGGGTGCCTGCGGTGTGCCCCGTCGAAACCGTCCCTGCTGATCTCGGCGAGTACGACGGCGAGCCGCGCGTCCTCGTCCAGCAGGCGGCTCGTGGTCGCGATGAACCGGTCACGCATCGTGTCCATGATCAGCATCCCCTCGTGGTGTGTGCGGTGGGCCGGGCGGTGCGGTGGGCCGGGCGGTGATTCAGTCGTTCTTGGGTTCGACGCGGGCGACGACGACCCGCGGTAGCCCCGGATGCGGGGCGATGTACGCGGAGTGCAGCGCCTCGTGGTCCCGTCCGTCGACGGTCTGCGCCGACCAGCCGGCGGCCTCGAACCGCGAGGCGATGCCGCCGGGCCAGCCGTGGGTGGCGGAGGAGTTGTCGATCACGAGCGTGTGCAGTCGCTCCAGGCCGGCGGGCCCCGCGTAGGCGATGGCCTCGTGGTTGCTGCCCTCGTCGAGTTCGGCGTCCCCGATCAGGACCCATACGTTCGGATCGGTCAGGCCCCGGGCCCGCAGCCCGAGCGCGGTGCCGACGGCGAGGGGCAGCCCGTGCCCGAGCGAGCCGCTGCCGATCTCGACCCCGGGCACCAGCGTCCGGTCGGGGTGGTGCCCGAGAGGTGACGCGTACGAGCCGAAGCCGGGCAGCCACGCCTCGGGGAAGAAGCCCTTGGCGGCGAGGACCGCGTAGTACGCCATGGGCCCGTGCCCCTTGGACAGGAGGAACCGGTCGCGACCGGGTGCGTCGGCGGTGGCGGGCGAGACACGCAGCACGCGGTCGTAGAGCACCCAGAGGGCGTCGAGCGTGGAGGTCGCCGCGGGTCCGTGCTTCTCGTCGCCCGTCATCAGGGCCATCAGCCGGTGCAGGTCCGATGCGTCGAGGTCCGGTGAGGTCGCTGCGCGCGTGGTCGCTGTCTTCGTCATGAGACCACCGTGCAACCTCAGGTTTCGTTGAGGTCAAGCGCTCCTGCAGGTCGGTCCGGTATGCGCCGTCCGTACGGAAAGCGGTTCGTGACCACCCGGGGAAGTGCGGTATTGTTCTCATGCGCGTTCGGCCGGGGGAAACCCCAGGTCAGATGGGCACCGGGACGTGGCGCAGCTTGGTAGCGCACTTGACTGGGGGTCAAGGGGTCGCAGGTTCAAATCCTGTCGTCCCGACGGTGCAAGAGGGCTTCGAGCCCAGGTCAGGGCCTTGTTTCACTTCGGTGAGGCAGGGCCCTTGATCATTTTCGGGGACGCCGTCTCGCAATTTCGCAGAAACGCTGTTGACCAAGGTCAGCCGGGCCAGTTCGGCCAGCTCCTCCGGACCGGCCTTCAGGGACTGCGGGTCGAGGTGCACGCCGCTTCGTGAACGACAGGTCCGAGCGTCCCGCCCACGCCCACACCACCGTGTCGGGTACGCCGTTGTTCGCCATCCAGGAGAGGCAGGCGTGCCCCGCGTCGTACAGCCGCACATGAGGAGCATGGGGGCCACTGCGGCAGGCATCGTGAGCAGCCTGGCAGCGTACGGTGGTCGCGTGGCAAACGAAGACCTGGGGAAGACCCTGCGCCGCTTGCGCCGTCTGGCCTCCCTGACGCAGGAGGAGCTGGCGGAACGATCTGAAGTGTCCGTCGATGTGATCCGTCAACTCGAACAGAGGCGGAAGCACTCGGCACGCCTTCCCACACTGCACGCGCTGGCCAACGGTATCGGTGTCGAGTTGACCACGCTTCTCGGTGACCCGCCCGCTGTCTCCTCCGCTGAGACTGACGGCCCGCGCTTCGTGGCCGTCCGCCGGGCCGTCATGCCCGTGCTCTGGGGGCCGGAGCCTGAGCCACCAAGGCCTGACTTCTCGCTGGACCGTCTCCGCGAGCAGATCGCGGACGGCTGGACGCAGTACCACGCTGCCGAGTTCGACGCGGTGATGAAGGCGCTGCCGGACTTGCTCTCGGATGCTCGCACCGCCACGGCCTCAGGCGATGAAGACGACCGCAGGGCCGGTTTCGCGGCCCTGGGCAAGGCGCTTCAGCTCGCCGGACATGTCGCCGTGCGGATGGGTAAGACGGACCTTGCTCTGGCGAGCCTGGAGCGCGCCATAGTCGCTGCGGGACAGTCGTCCGACCCCCTCCTTCTGCCGATGATCGTCAATTCGACGGCGTGGACCTATCAGCGGCAAGGTCGTCTGGATGACGCGTTGAGCATCGCCCTCCGTGTCGCCGACGACATGGTGAACGCAGGCCGTGACAAGACCGCCGACGGCCTGAAGGTGTGGGGCGCACTGACCATGAGCGCCGCCACGTCGGCCGCGCGGAGCGGCGACTACGAGCGCGCGGCAGCAATGATGGAGACGGCGGAGAAGGAAGCCGCCCGGGTCTCGAAGCTCCCCGATGGTGGCGACAACCGTATGGTCAGCGTCTTCAGCCCGTCGTCGGTCCGCATCGAACGCGTCCGTCTCGCGGTTCAGTACGGTCACCCACAAGATGCCTTGGCGCTGGCCAAGGGAATGCGGCTGAGCAAGGACACCCCGTCGTCCTGGCGGACGTGGCTGCTGCTGGATGTGGCACGAGCCCACACGGACATCGGGGACGCAGCCGGAGCGGTGAAGACCCTGGAGTCCCTGCGCCGGGTGGCACCGACGTGGATGCAGCATCACACGTTGGCCGTGGCCATCGTGCGCGACCTGTGGGCGCTCCCCAACCACCCGACGGGGCTACGGCCGTTGGCCGAATTCCTGGGGGTCGGTGAATAGCGTGCTGAAAGTGGGACGTTGCGCCCCTGTCAACGTTCCTGGCATGTCGCTTACATGAGCGGACAGCACCCCGGCGGCCGTGCGACCGGCCCCGGGGCTTGGCCGATCTGAGAGAGCAGACCGACATGCCGCAACCTACAACCCGGGCCTGCCGGACGGGACACCCCGGGTACAGCGAGAGCCTGCCGCGCGAGCCCGAGAGCGCCGTGACCGCCCGGCGCTTGCTCCGCACCGCCTGCGCCGTCTGGGGGCTGGAGGACTTGGCCGAGGACGGGGCGCTGATCGTCTCCGAGCTGGTGGCCAACGCCGTGCGGCACGCCCGGCGGGAGTCCATCCGGGTCGTCATCGACCGCCCCGGCGCTGCACGTGTGCGTATCGGCGTCGTGGACTTCTCGAAGGTGCCGCCGGTGCGCAAGGTGCCGGGTCCGGACGACGAGGGCGGGCGCGGCCTCGCGCTCGTGACGGAGCTGGCCGAGGACTGGGGAACCGATCTGCTGCCGTGGGGAAAGCAGGTGTGGGCGGAACTGCACGGGAAGGAACGAGCATGAGCGCGAAGCGGAGCCCTTGGGTGGGCGACCTGATCCACGACGAGGACGCCGACCGGCGCGCGATCGTCACCGACGTAAGCGGCGGCACGCTGTGGGTGCTGCGGCCGGAGTACGGGGTGGGTCTGTGGACCTCGGAGCATCCCGAGCGGCTGACCCTGCTGGAGTCGCGGCAGAACTGAGACGCGGCGAAGCTCCGGCCGTGAACTCCACCAGCCGGGGCTTCGCCGTCATACGCCGTCCCGCACTGGTCTCATGAACTGCACGAACCGACGCGGAATTTGAGGCGCTGACTGGACGTTTCCGCACTCCTTGGATCTCACGGACTCCCCTGGACGGTGTTTCGTTCACTGGGGGGCCGTATCGGAATCATCCGGTACGGCCTTTTCGGTTTTCCGTGGCCGTAGCATCTGTTCCTGGCATGGACATCACTATGAGCTGGGGACTGGTCGCGCTCGCCGCCGCGGCCGCGCTGGTCGGGTTCTCCAAGACGGCGGTCAGCGGCGCGAACACCGTCAGCCTGGCGGTCTTCGCCGCCGTACTGCCCGCCCGGGAGTCGACGGGCGTCCTCCTTCCCATCCTGATCGCCGGCGATGTGGTCGCGGTGCTCACCTATCGGCGCCATGCGCACTGGCCGACGCTGCTGCGGCTGTTCCCGGCGGTCGCCGCGGGCGTCGTGGCCGGCACCGTGTTCCTGTTCTGGGCCGACGACCAGATCGTGCGTACCTCGATCGGGGCGATTCTGCTGCTGATGGCCGGCGTGACCGGATTGCGCCGCCGGTCGGCGGGGGACGAGGAGCCGCCGTCGTCGGAGGGCCCGCGGGGCCGGCTGAAAGCGCGGTCGTACGGGGTACTCAGCGGGTTCACCACCATGGTCGCCAACGCGGGCGGTCCGGTCATGTCCCTGTATCTGCTCTCCGCGGGCTTCCGGAAGCTGGGCTTCCTGGGCACGTCCGCGTGGTTCTTCCTGATCGTCAACGTGTCCAAGGTGCCGTTCAGCGTGGGGCTCGGGCTCATCGACCGGACCTCGCTCCTGCTGGACGCGGTCCTCGTCCTGTTCGTCCTGCCGGGAGCGATGCTCGGGAAGTGGTGCGCCGACCGCATCGACCAGGTGCTCTTCGAACGACTGGTCATCGCGGCGACCGTGCTCGGAGGTCTCCAACTGCTCTTGTTCTGACAGCCGTTCGAGCGCCTGTTGTGTCCGCCGTCCGACAGCGGCACGCTCCCGGCCGGGCGTACTTTCCGGCGTCTTTGCGCGGGTGCACCCTGGCCGGACCGGCCGGTGGACGGCCGCCGTTCCTTCTGCCGTCCCGGAGGCGCCGCGTGGCCAGAGCCGATCCGAGGCTCACCCTGGAGCTGTTCACACGCCGTATGCCCGGGCTGCGGATCGACGAGGACCGGCCACCGCCGCTGATGCTCCCCACCCTGATCCACCGCTCACCGGAGGCCCTGTACCTCGTCGTCCACGTACGGCCGGGGCGCTCCCGGGCCCCTCGGTCGGGTCCGCGAGCGGTGGCGACGTAGCCTCGGGCCATGACCGGCACGCACATCCTGATCCTCGGCGGCACGGCCGAGGCACGGCAGCTCGCCACCGAGCTCGCCGTGCTCGGCGGCGTCCGGGTCACGACCTCGCTCGCCGGGCGGGTGGCACGCCCGCGGATGCCAGCCGGTGACGTGCGCATCGGCGGATTCGGCGGCGCCGAGGGGCTGGCCGCCTGGCTGCGGGCCCAGCGTGTGGACGCCGTCGTGGACGCCACCCATCCGTTCGCGGAAGTGATCAGCAGCCATGCCGCCCGGGCCGCGGCCCTCACCGGTACCCCGCTCGTCGCCCTGCGCAGGCCCGGTTGGCACGCCGGGCCCGGCGACCGCTGGTACGACGCGCTCTCCCTCGCCGACGCCGCGGCGCAGCTGCCGGCACTGGGGCAGCGGATCTTCCTCACCACCGGGCGGCTCGGTCTCGCCGCCTTCGCCGGACTCGCCGAACCGCACTTTCTCGTACGGTCCGTGGAACTCCCCGATCCGCCCCTGCCGCCGCACACGGAGACGGTCCTGGCCCGGGGCCCGTTCACCGTGGACGGTGAGCTGGACCTGATGCGGACAAATCGCATCGACGTGCTGGTCACCAAGGACAGCGGGGGACCGGCCACCGCGGCCAAGCTCACGGCGGCCCGGTCGCTGGGCCTGCCGGTCGTCGTGGTCCGCCGGCCGCCCGGGCCCGCAGGTGTACCGGCCGCCGAGGACGTGCCCGGAGTGCTCGCGCTGCTCAGTCGCGCCGCAGCAGATAGGTGTCCATGATCCAGCCCTTGCGGGCGCGTGCCGCGGCCCGCAGTTCCTCGATGCGGTCCGACACCTCCGAAAGCCGGCCCGACACCAGGATCTCGTCCTCCGTGCCCACGTACGCGCCCCAGTAGATGTACAGGTCCTGGTCCAGATGGCGGGTGAACGCCTGCCGGGCGTCGAGCATCACCACCACGTCGTCCACCCCCTCCGGCCAGCCCTCGGCCAGCCGCCGGCCGGTGGTGATCTGCACCGGGCGTGCGACCCGGTTCAGGCCGGTGCGATGCCTTGCGAGCAGGGCGGAGACGCTGCTGATACCGGGAACGACCTCGTGGTCGAAGGCGACCGCGCCGCGTTCCAGGATCTCCTCCAGGATGCCGAGCGTGGAGTCGTAGAGCGCGGGATCGCCCCAGACGAGGAAGGCCCCGCACTCGTCGTCGGCCAGTTCCTCGGTGATGAACCGCTGGTAGAGATCGGCGCGGCGACGGCGCCAGTCGTCGACGGCGGGGGAGTAGTCCGATGTCTGACGGTCCCGCTCCGGATCGCGGGCCTCGACGAGCCGGTATGCGGGGTCGTCGATGTGCGCGTCGAGAATGTCCCGGCGCAGCCGGGTCAGATCCGCCTTCTCCTCACCCTTGTCGAGGATGAAGAAGGCATCCGCCTTGTTCAACGCCTTGACGGCCTGAAGCGTCAGATGGTCGGGGTCGCCCGCCCCGATGCCGATCACATAGATCTTCCTCACCCCGCCGAGTCTGCCCCATTCGGCGGATCGCGGGACCTACCGGGGTCCTCGGTCGCGGCATATCCTCCGACCATGCGTGTCGCACTCTTCGTCACCTGCGTCAACGACGCGATGTTTCCGGCCACCGGCATCGCGACCACGAGGCTCCTGGAACGGCTCGGAGTGGAGGTGGACTTCCCGGCCGGGCAGACCTGTTGCGGACAACCCCAGTTCAACACCGGCTACCGGCGCGAGACGCGGCCCCTGGTCGAGCGGACGGCCCGGGTCTTCGAGGAGTACGAGTACGTCGTCACCCCGTCCGGTTCGTGCGCGGCGATGGTGCGCGACCACTATCCGAAGTTCGGGGAGACCGGCCTGCCGCCGCGGATGTACGAACTGACGGAGTTCCTCGTCGACGTCCTCGGGGTTACCGACGTCGGCGCGTACTTCCCGCACACCGTGACCTACCATCCCTCCTGCCACGGCCTGCGCATGCTGCGGCTCGGGGACAGACCGCGCCGGCTCCTCGAAGCGGTCAAGGGACTGGAGCTGCGTGAGCTCCCCGGCGCCGAGGAGTGCTGCGGTTTCGGCGGCACCTTCGCCGTCAAGAACCCCGATGTCTCCGCCGCCATGGGCCAGGACAAGGTCCGCAACGCCGTCGCCACCCGGGCCTCCGTCCTGTGCGGCGCGGACAACTCCTGTCTGATGCACATCGGCGGCATCATCCGCCGCCAGGACGAGCCCCTGCGGGCGCTGCACATCGCCGAGATCCTCAGCGCGACGGAAGAGGAGCCCCACGTATGAGCGGGACGTATCTCGGTATGCCGTCCTTCCCCGCTGCCGCCAAGGACGCGGTGCACGACGCGACCCTCCGGGCCAACCTGCGGCACGCCACGCACACCATCCGCGACAAGCGGGCCAAGGCCGTCGCCGAGCTCGCCGACTGGTCGCTGCTGCGGGAGGCGGGCAAGCAGATCAAGGACCACACCCTCCGTCACCTGGACCGGTATCTGGTGCAGTTGGAGGAGCGGGTGACCGCGGCGGGCGGGCTGGTGCACTGGGCCGCCGACGCCGACGAGGCCAACCGCATCGTCGCGGATCTGGTCAAGGCCACCGGCGAACGCGAGGTCGTCAAGGTCAAGTCCATGGCGACGCAGGAGATCGGCCTCAACGAAGCGCTGGAGGCCGAGGGCATCTCCGCGTACGAGACGGACCTCGCGGAGCTGATCGTGCAACTCGGCGACGACCGGCCCTCCCACATCCTCGTCCCCGCCATCCACCGCAACCGCGGCGAGATCCGCGACATCTTTCGCAGCCGGATGGCGGACTGGGGCCGGGCGGCGCCCGAGGGACTGTCCGACACCCCGGCCGAACTCGCGGAGGCCGCCCGGCTCCACCTCCGGGAGAAGTTCCTGCGCGCCAAGGTGGGCGTCTCCGGAGCCAACTTCATGGTCGCCGAGACCGGAACCCTCGTCGTCTTCGAGTCCGAGGGCAACGGACGGATGTGTCTGACCCTGCCGGAGACCCTGATCTCCGTCGTCGGCGTCGAGAAGGTGGTGCCCAGCTGGCGGGACCTCGAAGTCTTTCTCCAGACCCTGCCCCGCTCCTCGACGGCCGAGCGGATGAACCCCTACACGTCCATGTGGACCGGGACGGCGGACGCAGACGGGCCGCGAACCTTCCATCTGGTCCTGCTCGACAACGGCCGCACCGACACCCTCGCCGACGAGGTGGGCCGGCAGGCACTGCGCTGCATCCGCTGTTCCGCCTGCTTGAACGTGTGCCCGGTGTACGAGCGGGCCGGCGGTCACGCCTACGGTTCGGTCTACCCCGGCCCCATCGGCGCCATCCTCAGCCCCCAACTGCGCGGCATCCAGAGCGACATCGACGCCTCCCTGCCGTACGCCTCCTCGCTCTGCGGCGCCTGCTACGAGGTCTGTCCCGTGGCCATCGACATCCCCGAAGTCCTCGTCCATCTGCGGGAGTCGGTCGCACAGAGGGGCGGCAAGGGGCACCGGCTGGAGAAGGCCGCGATCATGGCGGCGGGCTGGGTGCTCAACCATCCCGGCGCCCTCGCCGCCGGTGAGCGCCTCGCGTCGAGTACCCGCCGATTCCATCCGGCGAAACCGCCGGGCGCCGGCGGATGGACCGCGAGCAGGGACCTGCCCGACGTGCCCGCGGAGTCCTTCCGCGACTGGTGGAAGAAGAACCGCCGATGACCTCTTCACGTGACCGCATCCTCGGCAGGATCCGCGCCGCCGTCGGCGACGCTCCCGACGTGCCGGAAGCCGCACGCGACTATCTCGCCACCCACACACCGGACGACCCGGCCCTCGTGCTGGACCTGCTGCACGAGGGCCTCGCCGACTACCGGGCGATCGTGCACCGCAGTACGCCCGCGGCGTTGCCAGGACTGATCGGCGCACTGCTGGCCGGGCACGGAGCACGGTCGGTCGCGGTGCCGGACGGCCTGCCCGAGGACTGGCTCGCGGCCACCGCCGCCGAACGGCGCGGCGACGAGGGACCGCTCACGGCCTATGAACTCGACGCGACCGACGCCGTGGTCAGCGGATGTGCGCTCGCGATCGCCGAGACCGGCACGATCGTGCTGGACGCCGGTCCCGGTCAGGGCCGCCGGGCCCTCACCCTCGTCCCCGATCTGCACCTCTGCGTCGTCCGCGCCCCCGAGCAGGTCGTCGCCTCGGTGCCGCAGGCGATGCCGCGCCTGGACCCGACCCGCCCGCTGACGTGGATCTCGGGTCCGTCCGCCACCAGCGACATCGAACTCGACCGTGTCGAGGGCGTCCACGGCCCCCGCACCCTGGAAGTGATCCTGCTCCAGGGGTGAGGCCCGCGGCCGGGGCCACTCGTGCGGATCCTGCCGGACGCGCGTGCTCCGGCACGCACTCTCCGTAGCCCATGCGGCACGGGAGGTACCCCCACCGCGTCGCTCCCTCTACGGGGACCACCGCTCACTGACCCGGGGCCATCCGAACGACGGACCCTAGAGCGCCAGCCGGGGAGCCTCGGCGCCCGGGTCCACCGGGCCGCTGAGCCGTCCCGCGAGGTCACGCGCCCACGCGGCGAGGCCGGACACATCGACCCCGTGCGGATCGCCGAATGCGACGATTCGGTCCGCGCCGCGCAGCAGCAGACGCGCCCCGCCCGTTCCGTTGCCGCGGGCGGCATGCGTCAGACCCACCGCGAGTTGCGCGAGGCCACGCCACAGCTCACGCTCCTCCTCGGGCCCGGACTTCCACGCGTCCTCGAACACCTCGTGCGCGTGGAACGGCTTGCCCGCGTCCAGCAGCCGCTGCGCCTCCGCCAACGTCTCCTCGGGGGAGCGCACGATCCCCTCGGGCTGTCGCTCCACACCGGGCGCGCCGTACGGCAGCGGCCGCCCGAGCCCGTCGCGGGGCCGGGCGTTGCGTGCGCGCCCGTCGTCGTCTCGGTCCCTGCGTGATGCGTTCACGTTCCCGATTGTCCCTCCCGCCCCGCCGGACCTGCATCCGCCCATCCGGCGGGGCGTCCGCCGGTGCCGGAGAGTGGGGTAGTGTTTCTCCTGCGTGCCCGGCCGGGAACGGCGCAGGCACGCATCGGGACGTGGCGCAGCTTGGTAGCGCACTTGACTGGGGGTCAAGGGGTCGCAGGTTCAAATCCTGTCGTCCCGACCAGCGTTTACGCGGGTCAGAGGTCGTATCGGAACATCCGGTACGACCTCTTCGCCGTTCACCGGCTCCGCGCCCCCGGGGCGCGTCAGCGGTCGTCCCGGTGGCGGCCGCCGGGCAGCATCTCCTGGACCTTCGCCTTGAACCCCTGCCGGATCATCGCCCCGCGGTCGCTGTCGCCCTTGAGGACCGATGACGCGGCGGCCTCGATCTGTTCGAGCGTCGCGTGCGGCGGGATCGGCGGTACGGCCGGATCGGTCCGGAAGTCGATCACGAAGGGACGGTCTGCCTCCAGCGCCGCCCGCCAGGCGGACTCCACCTGGTCCGGCTTCTCCACCCGCACACCGCCGAGCCCGATGGACCGGGCGAAGTCCGCGTACGGCACATCGGGGAGGTGCTGGGACGGCAGGAACTGCGGCGCGCCCTCCATCGCCCGCATCTCCCAGGTCACCTGGTTGAGGTCCTGGTTGTTGAACACCGCCACGACCAGCCGGGGATCGTCCCACTCCTGCCAGTACTTCGCCGCGGTGATCATCTCTGACAGGCCGTTCATCTGCATCGCGCCGTCCCCGACGAGCGCGATCGCCGGACGCCCCGGGTGGGCGAACTTTGCGCCGATGGCGTACGGCACGCCGGGGCCCATCGTGGCGAGCGTGCCGGAGAGGGAGCCGCGCATCCCGCCGCGCAGCCGGAGATGGCGGGCGTACCAGTTGGCCGCGGAGCCCGAGTCCGCGGAAAGGATCACGTCGTCGGGCAGCAGCCCGTCCAGCACATGCGTGACGTACTCCGGGTTGACGGGGTCCGCGTCGACCGCGGCCCGCCGTTCCATCACCTCCCACCAGCGGGCGGTGCTCTTCTCGATCTTCTTGCGCCAGGCTCCGTGCTTCTTCCGCTTCAGCTGCGGCAGCAGACGTTCGAGCGTCTTGCGGGCGTCACCGACGAGATTGATCTCGAACGGATAGCGCAGCCCGACCATGAAGGGGTCGATGTCGATCTGTACGGCGCGCGCCTGGCCGAACTCCGGCAGGAACTGGCTGTAGGGGAAGCTCGATCCGATGACGAGCAGGGTGTCGCAGTCCTGCATGAGCTCGTACGACGGGCGGGTGCCGAGCAGACCGATGGCACCCGTCACATAGGGCAGATCGTCCGGCAGCGCGTCCTTGCCCAGCAGCGCCTTGGCCACGCCGGCGCCGAGCGTGTCGGCGAGCTGTTCGACCTGCGCACGGGCGCCGCGCGCACCTTGGCCGATGAGAACGGCGACCTTCTCACCCTCGTTGAGCAGTTCCGCGGCGCGGGCGATGTCGGCGTCGTCCGGCACCGGGGCGTAGGGAGCCATGCCGAGGCTGGACGGGACCATCTTGAACTCGTGCGTGGGCGGGGTGTATTCGAGCTCCTGGACATCGCCGGGGACGATGACGGCCGTCACCGTCCGCTTGGCGTAGGCCGTCCGGATCGCACGGTCGAGGACGTTGGGAAGCTGCTCGGGTGTCGTCACCATCTCGCAGAAGTCGGATGCCACGTCCTTGTAGAGGCTCAGCAGGTCGACCTCCTGCTGGTACGAGCCGCCCATGGCGCTGCGGTTGGTCTGACCGACGATGGCGACGACGGGCACATGGTCGAGCTTCGCGTCGTACAGGCCGTTGAGCAGGTGGATCGCTCCCGGGCCCGACGTCGCGGCGCACACCCCCACCCGGCCGGAGAACTTGGCGTACCCGACAGCCTGGAACGCGGACATCTCCTCGTGGCGCGACTGCACGAACCGCGGTGAGTTGTCGGCCCGTCCCCAGGCCGCGAGCAGGCCGTTGATGCCGTCACCCGGGTAGGCGAAGACGTGTTCGACGCCCCATTCGCGCAGGCGCTGGAGAATGTGGTCGGAAACCTTGATCGACAACGGAAAGGTCCTCTCGGTGTCGGTGTGCGGTGTCGTTGCTGAGCGTGGACGTGGGGTGGGCGTGGACATGCGGCCGGTACCGGCCGCCTGCCGGGGGTGTCGCGCCCTCCTCGTGACGTGATCGGCGCGACCGGCGTGATGTCTCCCGAGTCCCCCGTATGCCGGCAGTCATCCCAGGCCGAACCCGCCCGGCCGTACCGCATGCGGCCCCGGCTGCGGCCAGGGCTTCCCGAGGAGGCCGGCGCAACATCGCACCGCGCGCTCCCGGCCACGGGGCAGGAGGCCGATTCGGGGTACCGGCGACACAGGGGCCCGTCGAGCAGGCCGTGGGGCGATGGCCGCCGGCCTGCTCGGAGCCGATGGCAGGAGGCGATGGACATGAGCGGCGCCGCAACGAAGCACACCGGGCAGGGCAGAACACCGCAGCAGGACACCGGCCAGGGGTATGACGCCCGCCCCTATCTCCCCGAGGGCGGAGGCCTGCCGACGCTTCGGCGTGCGGCGGCCCACTGCCGTGGCTGCCCGCTGTTCGCGGAGGCCACCGGGACGGTCTTCGGCTCGGGCACGCGCTCGGCACGGTACGTCCTGGCGGGCGAGCAGCCGGGGGACCAGGAGGACCGCGAGGGACAGCCCTTCGTCGGCCCCGCCGGGCGCCTGCTGAGAAAGGCCCTCTTCGAGGCGGGGCTGGACGCCAGGGAGGCCTACGTCACCAATGCGGTGAAGCACTTCAAATTCACCGTCGCGGAGCGCGGCAAGCGCAGAATCCATAAACCCCCGAGCCTGCGGGAGATGACCGCATGCCGTCCCTGGCTGGAGGCCGAGCTGCGAGCGGTGGACCCCGATCTGGTGGTGGCACTCGGCGCGACCGCCGGCAAAGCCCTCCTCGGCAGTTCCTTCAAGGTCTCGCAGCAGCGCGGTGCCGTGCTGCCGATGCCGGACTGGGACGCCCTCGGAGAGGGCCCGGCGCACGACGGAACGGACCGTCGAGCGCATCTGGTGGCCACCGTCCACCCCTCGGCCGTCCTGCGGGCCACGGACCGGGAGGCGGCCTACTCCGGGCTGGTCACCGACCTGCGGGCCGCGGCGGGCGCACTGGGCTGAATGGGCAGGCGGTCGTTTGAGGGGCAGGTGAGCGGTTACTCGCCCAGCGTTCGATCCGGGAAGCGGGGGTGCACCTCGAAGGAGTGTCATGACCACCTACGGATACTTTCTCTCGTCCGAGGACTTCACCCCGGCCGAGCTGCTCGCCCAGGCCCGGGCCGCCGAACAGGCCGGCTTCGAGGCACTGGCGATCTCGGACCACTTTCATCCGTGGAACGACGAGCAGGGGCAGAGTTCCTTCGTCTGGTCGATGATCGGCGCACTGTCACAGGTCACGTCACTGCCGGTGACCACGTTCGTGACCTGCCCGACCGTCCGGATGCATCCCGCGATCAACGCGCAGGCGGCGGCCACCGCCTCGGTGCTCACCGAAGGGCGGTTCCGTTTCGGCATCGGCACCGGCGAGGCCCTCAATGAGCACATCTACGGCGACGCCTGGCCGGAGGCCGACCAGCGGATGGAGATGCTGGAAGAGGCCGTCCAGGTCATGAACCACCTCTTCACCGGCAAGCAGGTCTCCCACCGCGGCAAGCACTACACCGTCGAGAACGCCCGCCTCTACACGGTCCCCGACCAGCCGCCGCCCCTCTACGTCTCCGCCTTCGGACCGCAGGCCGCCACCCTCGCCGGCCGCATCGCCGACGGACTCGTCACGATGATGCCGGACGAGAGCCTGGTCGAGCAGTTCCGCAGGGCCGGCGGCGGGCAGAAGCCGGTGATCGGCGGGCTCAAGGTGTGCTGGGGCACCGACCGCGACCAGGCGGTCAAGACCGTGCACCGGCTCTGGCCGAACCAGTTCCTGCCCGGTGAACTCGCCCAGATCCTGCCCACCCCCAAGCACTTCGAGCAGGCCAGTGAGCTGGTCACCGAGGACATGGTGCGTGAGGGCGTGACCTGCGGTGACGACGTCGACGAGCATGTGAAGACCGTCGGGGCCTACGCGAAGGCCGGATTCGACGAGGTCTACGTCAACCAGATCGGACCCGAACAGCAGGGGTTCTTCGACTTCTACCGCACCAGCGTCCTGCCCCGGCTGCGGGACGCAGGCTGACTCCGGAGGAACCATGGCCCTCGCCCACCGCCCGACCGTCGACGAGTCGTACTGGATGACCACGACCGCCGCCACGAACCATCCGCCCCTGCGGTCGCAGGCGACAGCGGACGTGGCGGTGATCGGCGGCGGCATCGCCGGGCTCGTCACCGCATGGGAGCTCCAGCGGGCCGGTCTGGACGTCGTCGTCCTGGAGGCCGACCGGATCGCCGCGGGCGTCACCGGCTACACGACGGCCAAACTGACCTCCCTGCACGGAATGCACTACGCACAGCTGGAGTCCAGGCACGGCGGTGAGAGCGCGGCGCTCTACGCGCTGTCCCAGCAGGACGCCGTCGAGCATGTGGCCGCGCTCTGTGCCGAGCTGGACATCGACGCCGATCTGGAACGGGTCCCCGCCTACACCTTCGTGGAGGACCCGAAGAGGGTGGACGAGGTGCGCGCCGAGGCCGACACCGCGCGCAGGGCAGGCCTGGAGGCCACCTTCGTGACCGACACCGAACTGCCCTTCCCGGTGGCCGGAGCGGTACGGGTGGAAGGTCAACTGCAGTTCCATCCCCGCAAGTTCCTGCTGGGCCTCGCCGAACGGTTCGTCCGGGCCGGCGGCCGCATCCATGAGCGCACGCGGGTCACGGGCCTGCGGGACGGCAGGCGTTGTCACCTCACGACCGAGAGCGGTGCCACGGTCGACGCGAGCGACGCCGTGATCGCCACCCACTACCCGGTCTTCGACCGGACCCTGCTGTTCACCCGGCTCAAGCCCCGCCGTGAACTGGTCCTCGCGGCCCCCGTCCCGGCGACGGACGCACCCGAGGGCATGTATCTGAGCCCGGAGTCGGGGACGCGGTCGCTGCGCAGCGCGCCGTACGACGAGGGCCGACGGCTGGTCATCCTCACCGGGGAGTCGTTCGAGCCCGGCGCGGGCGGCGTCCGGGAGCGGTACGCCCGGCTGGAGGCCTGGGCGGACGAGCGCATCCCGGGCTTCGCCGCCGCGGAGAAGACCTACCGGTGGGCCGCCCAGGACAACGACTCGCACGACCACCTGCCGTACGTCGGTCATGCGCATCCGGGCACGCAGCACCTCTATGTGGCGACCGGTTTCGGCGGCTGGGGGATGAGCAACGGGGTCATGGCGGGGCGGCTGTTGACCGCCCACATCGCCGGCGGACCGCGCCCGCCCTGGACGGAGCTGTACGACCCCCGCCGGTTGCCGGCCGTACGGGACACGGCCGAACTGGCCAAGTTCCAGGCCGGGGTGGCGAAGCACTTCGTCGGCGACCGGCTGCACACGAGCCATGTCGACTCCGTGGAGGAGGTCGCGCCCGGCAGCGGGGCGGTTGTCCGTATCGGTGGCAAGCACTGCGCGGTCTACCGCGGCGAATCGGGCGAGGTCCGGTCCCTGTCCGCGCGGTGCACCCACCTCGGCTGTCTGGTGCAGTTCAACGACGCCGAGCGGACCTGGGAGTGCCCGTGCCACGGCTCCCGCTTCGCCACCGACGGATCCGTCCTGCACGGCCCGGCTACCCGGCCGCTGGAAGAGCTCTGACCAGGGACGATGGCGGCGACGCACTGTGCCCGTTTGCGCACTCGGGGTGATGGGGTCAGTGTGAATATGTCGATTCATTTCCTTGTGCAACGCACGAAAGGAAGCGTCATGGGTAAGGCGAAGGCCAAGGGCAAGCAGGCCAAGGGCAAGATGAAGGAAGCCGCCGGCAAGGCCATGGGCGACCGTGGCATGCAGGCCGAGGGCCACGGCGAGCAGGCGGCCGGCAAGGCTCAGGAGCAGGTGGAGCGGACCGCCGAGCGCGCCGGCGAGCGCATGAAGCGGCCGTCGGGCCGCTGACGCGGCTCACAGCGGCATCGTGCCCCCGGAACGCGTCTGACGCGCGTTCCGGGGGCACAGCTGTGTGGCAGCTTGGCCTTACGCCTCGCGTGCGTCCGGGCTCGGTTTACCGGGCCGGGTGCGTGCGCCCCTCAGGGCTCGTGCGGGCCGGGATTGCCGTGGCCCCCAGGGCGTGAGCGGCTGCCGTACGCCCCTCAGGGCTTGAGCGGGTCGTGTCCGAGAGTCATCAGGCCCTGCCGCCATCGCTCGTCATCGGAGCCGGATGCCCGCTCCTGCTGGTCCTCGATCTCCTCCACGACCCGCAGCATCAGCCGCACGTCCTCGTCGGTCAGATCGGCACGCCGCTTGTGCAGGAGGGCCACCACCTGGAGGCCGGTGGCCGCACCGGCCGACTCGGGCAGCGACTCGGCGGTCTCGGCCGCCTCACTGGTCCTGAGCCATGCGGTCAGCTCCTGGGACGTCATGTTCACCAGCTGGTGAAACTCCTCCCAGAGTGCCTGGCTTTCGAGTGGGTTCAGTTCGCCCATGAGGTCAAGGGTGACCGTTCTGCCGCACGTCAAACACCTGTGCCGGGCGCTCACGCGGAAGAGGGCGGCGTACCAGGCATCCGCCGGGACCGTCTCCGCCGAAGGACGTGCCCGGGGCGCGACGGAGCAGCCTCGCGCCCTCCGGCGGAACAGGTACGCGTCCGACTGCCCGTGCCGCTTCGCACCCGTGCCGCTGCGCGCCCGCGCCGCCTCGCACCCGTGCCGCTTCGCGCCCGCGCCGCCTCGCACCCGTGCCGCTTCGCGCCCTCGGGAGGCGGAGCAGCCTCGGGCCCGTACCGCCTTCGACCCCGAGCGCGTCCCGCGGGTCAGGTCACCCGCTGATCCTCGTACAGCACCGGCTGCAGCCTGGCCACCAGCTGGAAGAAGCCGGCCTCGTTCCCCGCCATGCCCAGCGCGTCCAGCGCGTCGTCCGCCTCGGCGATCGGGGCCATCAGCAGCGGCATCGGAACGATGGGCTGCTCCGTGTCGGCGAGCACGGCCCGGGTGGTCTGCAACAGTCGTACATACGCCTGCGCCGCCGCGAGTTCGGGATCGGTCATGTCAGTTCCCCCCTAGGAGAGGTGTCGGACCGTCCAGCATCTCGCGCGCCACTGACAACCGATCAGCGGCCGAGTGCCGCGCCGCCGTTGATGTGCAGAATCTGGCCGGTCAGACTGGCGGCTTCCGGTGAGGCGGCGTACCTCACGAGCGCCGCGATCTCCGAGGGAAGGCCCGGCCGTCCGGTCAGTGTCCGCCGTAGGCGGGAGGCGACGAACTCCGGGGTCGCGCGGTCGCCGAAGAACTCCGTGTCCGCCACGAAACCGGGAGCGACCGCGTTGACGGTGATGCCCTCCGGGCCGAGCCTCTGCGCGAGTTCGAAGGTGTAGGTGTTGACGGCCGCCTTGGCTCCGCCGTAGGAACCCGGGCCGCGCAGGGCGGCGATCGACGACAGATGGACGATCCGGCCGCCGGGCCGCCGCAGCTGGGGGAGAAGCGCCTCGGTGAGCAGCACGCCGGTGAGGACGTTCGCGGCGAAGTTGCGGCGGTAGCCGTCGGCGATGCCCTCCAGTGTGCCCTCGTGCGACGGGGCGACATTGCCGCCCGCGTTCGTCACGAGGACGTCGACCGTGTCGCTGCGTTCGCCGACGAAGCGGGCGGCGCGGCGCACCTGTTCGGGTTCGGAGAGATCCGCCGGGCACCAGCTCACCGTGGACTCGCCGTGGGTGGCGTTGAGTTTGTCCGCCGCCGCACGAAGAACCTCCTCGCGGCGCCCGAGGAGGGTGACCCGGTCGCCGCACGCGGCGAACGCCCCGGCCACGGCGAGCCCGATTCCCGTACCGCCGCCCGACACCACGATCTGCCGTGGACTCACGCACCCCACCGTTCCTCTATGTGACCAGAAGTCTTGTCCGTGTGCCGGAAGTTACGTATCGGCCGAAGTGGTGTCAAGGTTCGGGCCGGATGTGCCGCTGACTCCAACTGATAGGTGCACGACGGTTGTTCAAGGACACGGACATCGCTTACATGAATGGGCCTCGCTCCTCCCCCCCGCTAAGGAGACCAGTGGTGCCCGCACAGCCCGGCAGCAGGCCCGACAGCAGATCGTTCCGCAGCTCACCCCTCCTCCTCGCCCTGATGGCCCTGGCCCTCCTGGTCCCGGTGCTCACCGCGACCCCGTTCACGGCGCGAGCCGCGGAGGCCGTGGACCCGGTCCGGGACCCCGTCCCGCAGCAACCGGTCGAATCGGGTCTCGGCCTGGTCGTCGAGGAGTACGCCGCCTTCCCGAAGAGCGAACCCGTGCCCGGTCCGGTCACCGACCCGCGGCTGCGCCGCCACGCCCGTATCAACTTTCTGAGCGAACTGCCCGACCACTCCGGCCGGATGGCCGTCCCGGACCTCAACGGCAGGCTCTACCTCGTCGAGAACGGCCGACCGCACGTCTATCTCGACGTCGCGGCCACCGTCGGCCCCGCCTTCTTCGCGAGCAGCGGGCTGGGGTCGGGCTTCGGGTTCGTCACCTTCGCCCCGGACTTCCGCAGGACGGGCAGTTTCTACACCGTCCACACCGAGAAGGCGGACGCCACCACCGCACGGCCCGACTACGTGCAGCAGGCGGTCACCAACTACCACGGCGTCGTGACCGAGTGGACCGCCGACGAACCTTCCGCCGGCACGTTCGCCGGCAGCCGCCGCGAAGTACTGCGGATCGGGTTCTCCGGCGGCGGGCACGGCATCCAGCAGATCGACTTCAACCCGACCTCCCGTCCCGGCGACCGCGACTACGGCCTGCTCCACATCGCCGTCGGCGACGGTGCCCAGGGAGTGAACAACAGCGAGCCGCAGGACCTGTCCCTCCCGCACGGCAAGATCCTCCGGATCGACGCGCGCGGACGCGGCAGCGCCAACGGCCGCTACGGCATCCCCGCGTCGAACCCCTTCGTGGGCACCGACGGCGCGCTCGGCGAGATCTTCGCGTACGGCATGCGCGACCCCCACCGCTTCAGCTGGGACGCGGCCGCTCCGCACCGCCTCTACCTCGGTCACATCGGGGAGCACGCGGTCGAAGGCGTCTACGAGGTCCGGGCCGGGGACAACCTCGGCTGGAGCGAGCGGGAGGGGGCCTTCGTCTACGACAAGGCCGCCGCCGACCCCTGCGACCGGCTGCTGCCGCTTCCCGCCGACGACGCGCAATACGGCTACACCTATCCGGTCGCCGCGTACGACCATGATCCGCCGGCTGACTGGAACTGCAGGTCCGACCTCGGCCGGGCCATCGTGGGCGGCTTCGTCTACCGAGGCACCCTCGCCCCCGCCCTGCGCGGCAAGTACGTCTACGGCGACCTGGTGGACGGCCGGCTGCTGTACTCCGAGACGCGCGAGATGCGCCGCGGCTCGGACCGCCTCGCGGACGCCTACCGGCTGATGCTCTTCGACCGCACCGGCAAGCGCGTCACCATGCCGGAGCTTGTCGGTGACTCCCGGGTCGACCTCCGGTTCGGCCAGGACGCCCGTGGTGAGCTGTATCTGCTGTCCAAGGCCAACGGAAAGATCTGGAAGGTCACCGGGACACGGCAGTTCGCCGACTGCCGGACGAGCGGCACCACCCTGACGCATGTGACCGGGCAGCGGAACTGGGCGCCGGTGACCCCGGCAAAATGGACCTTCCCGCGCGGCCGGGTCACGCTCGCCGAAGCGGGCACCGCCCGTCCCGGCCCGCGCAGGCCGTTCGAGTACGCCGTACTGAGCGCCGGACCTCGCTTCGGCAACACCCGTATCGACGCCGAGGTCAGACTCGACACACCGGTCGAGGTCAGCAACCGCGATGTCATCATCGTCTTCGGTCACCAGTCGGACACCCGGTTCTACTACGCCCATTTGTCGTCCGACAACACGATCTACCCGCACAACGGCATCTTCGTGGTGAACGACACCGACCGGCTGCGGCTCGACCACCAGTGGAACGGATCGACCGGTGCGCCGCCCGCCGTCACCGACGCCGACTGGCACGACGTCCGCGTGGTGCACTGCGCCGACAGCGGCGAGATCGCGGTCTATGTCGACGGCTCGAAGCACCCGTTGATGACGGCCGTCGACACCACGTTCGCCGCGGGCCGGGTCGGCTTCGGCTCGTTCGACAATGTGGGCAGCCTGCGGAACCTGAAGGTCTCCGGACAGCGCGCGCGGCAGTAGCCGTCCGCGTCCCGACACACTTGTGGGCCCCGTCCGTCCGGACGGGGCCCACAAGGATGCGGCGGGGGCGTCAGACGATCTGGTCGGAGATCTCCGCCTGCTCACGGGCGGTGCCGTACGACTGCGGTGTGCCGTACGAGCGACGCGCGACGAACCACCACACGGTCGCCAGGACCAGCACCGTGACCAGCGCGATCGAAGCGTAGTTCATCGTGTCGACCGTCACCGGGCTGGACTGCGGCAGGCAGAACAGCACGGTCACACACGCCACCCAGACCACGGCGATCCAGCCGATCGGCTTGCTCCAGCGGCCCAGGTTCCACGGACCGGGCTCGAAGCGGTCACCGGCGCGCAGCTTGAGGTAGATCGGGATCGCGTACGCCGGGGTGATACCGATGACGTTGATCGCCGTCACCGCGCCGTAGGCCGTCGTGGAGTAGAGCGAGGGCAGGGCCAGCAGGCAGGCGAAGCCGACCGAGAGCCACACCGCGGGGACCGGGGTCTGGGTGCGGCTGCTGACCTTGCGCCAGATGGCCGACCCGGGCAGCGCGTTGTCGCGGCTGAAGGCGAAGACCATCCGGCTGGCCGCGGCCACCTCGGCGTTGCCGCAGAACAGCTGCGCCACGATGACCACCAGCAGCAGTGCGGTGGCGCCACCCGTGCCGAGCGCGTCGAGCAGGATCTGCGCCGGCGGTACGCCCGTCGAGCTGTCCAGCGTGCCGGCGTAGTCCTGGATGGCGAACGTCAGACCCGCGAGCAGCGCGAATCCGGCGATCCAGGAGACCCAGATCGAGCGGACGATGCCCCGCGCGGCGGAGACGGAGGCGTTGGAGGTCTCCTCGGAGAGGTGGGCGGAGGCGTCATAGCCGGAAAACGTGTACTGGGCGAGCAGCAGACCGATCGCCGCCACATAGATGGGGCTGTCCCAGCCGGTGTTGTTGACGAACTCGGTGAAGACGAACTCGGGGGACTGGTGGTTCGACGGCACGATGGCGAGCGCACCGACGATGATCGCCACACCGCCCAGGTGCCACCACACGCTGACCGAGTTGAGCAGGCTGACCAGCCGTACACCGAAGAGGTTCAAGGTGGCGTGGATGAGCAGAATGCAGATGAAAATGATCATGGTGGAGCCGGGTGTGGGATCAAAACCGAACTGCAGATTCAGAAAAGCGCCGGTGAACAGGGCGCAGCCGTAGTCGATACCGGCGATCGCGCCCAGCAGGCCCAGCAGGTTCAGCCAGCCCGTGTACCAGCCCCACTTGCGTCCGCCCAGCCGGTCGGCCATGTAGTAGAGCGCACCGGAGGTCGGGTACGCGCTCGTCACCTCGGCCAGCGCCATACCGACGCACAGGACGAACAGGCCGACGCCCGCCCAGCCCCACAGCATCACAGCCGGGCCGCCGGTGTTCAGACCGAAGCCGTACAGCGTCATGCATCCCGAGAGGATCGAGATGACGGAGAAGCTGATGGCGAAGTTGCCGAAGCTTCCCATGCGGCGGGCCAGAACCGGCTGGTAGCCCAGTTCCCGCAGCCGCTCCTCCTCGTCCTTGGGCGGCGACTGGTCCGGCTTCGACCACCTGGGCGGGGATATGGACATCGTTGTACCTCCGGGGGAAAGGAAGATGCACTGAGCGGACAGGGCGAAGGGGAGGTGCTGTGGTGCAAGGGGGGAACAGGACGGCGGCAGCGTTCGGCTACGTACCCGCCTCGTGCGCTGCGGCCAGGCATCTCCCGCGCGCACGGAGGAATACCTCCTCCGCCAGGCCCGCGTCGCCGGGACTCTGGGGGCGGTACGACCAGGGCGGTGCCGTGTAGTACGGGCCCAACGCCTCGAACACCCGCGCGGCCTCGGCGAACTGGCCCGAGCCCCACAGCGCGTGGGCGAGGTGGTTGAGGTCGAGCAGCGAGGACAGGGCCGGGTTCACATGGTCGAACCAGCCCTCCAGCGCCCGCGTGGCCTCCCGGGTGGCGTCGTCCGTCACCCAGTGCAGGTCCAGCGCCCGCTCATGCCCCTTGTCGCGGCGGTAGCGCTCGACACGGACATAGAGCGGAAGTGCCAGGAGAGCGGAACCGGTGGGGGCGGTGGAGGACGCCCACTGCACGAAGTTGACCGCCTCGGACAGATGCCCGCCCGCCTTGCGGGCGTACACGAACTGCAGCATGCGGTGGTACGCCTCGCGATTGTGCGGGTTACGTTTGTGGGCCTCCGACAGCAGGCCCCACGGTCCGGGGAAGAGCATGGGACCCGGCGGTATCTGCCGGTGCTCCTCCAGCCGCTGCTTCTCGTCGAGTTGGGCCAGGGCCAGCAGACACACCCACGGCACCGGGTCGTCGGGCCCCTGGTGGGCGGCGATCCGGCACGCCTCCCAGGCCTCGTGCCACAGGTCCTGGGTGCGCTGGTGCTGCTCGCGGTGGGCCCGCAGCGCCCGTTCGACGGAGATCCGGCAGTGCATCACGGTCGCGGCGAGGGAGTGGGGTTCCTCGGCCCGCCAGGCCTGTACGGCGTCGGAGCCGGCCGCCACCGCGGCGAGTACCTGTGTCCGCTGCGTCCAAAGACCCCAGTCGGAGGTGGAGGCCAGCAGATTCCGCATGGAGAGCCAACGGCCGGTACGTAAGTCCTGCATGGCAGCGCGCAGTTCATTGTCGTGACCCGCCGGGTGGTACACCGGGCGGTTCTGGTCCTGGGCCATCAGCGCGTAAACGCCCCCGTCGGCCTGCAACGGCGCGGATGTCGCATTCTGGTCGTCATGGGTCCTCTTGGGACAGTGGGGGGTTGGGACCGGAAGGGAGATCTCGCTCCACGGCCCGTAGTTTCGCCGATCTTACTCAACTGTTCGATGACGACAAGAAGTTGCTGAAGTATCGGTCCGTGGTCGGTTTCGATCGTTACTTGACGACCGACGTGCCCTGATCCACGCTTCTTGCGTCCACGATCAAGGATTTCCTTCCAGCGAGGGGCGGGGTGGCCGATGACCGGCCCGGTGCTTGCCGTCGACCAGGGCACTTCCGGCACGAAAGCGCTGGTCATCTGCCCCGAACGCGGAGTGATCGGCACCGGATCGGCGACGGTGGAACCCCGCTACGGCGCGGGAGGCAGTGTCGAGGTCGATCCGGTGAGCCTGCTGACATCCGTGGTCGATGCGGGCCGGCAGGCCCTCGCCGACGCCGGGGAACCGGTCCACGCGGTCGGGCTCGCCAACCAGGGCGAGACGGTGCTGGCCTGGGATCCCGCGAGCGGCGATCCGCTCACCGACGCCATCGTCTGGCAGGACCGGCGGGCGGAGCCGCTGTGCGAGGAACTCGCCCCGCACGCCGATGAACTGACCCGGCTCACCGGTCTGCCCCTCGACCCCTACTTCGCCGCGCCCAAGATGGCGTGGATACGCCGCGAACGCACCCGCGACGGGGTCGTCACCACCAGCGACGCCTGGCTGGTCCACCGGCTCACGGGCGCCTTCGTCACCGACGCGGCGACCGCCGGCCGCACCCAGCTCCTCGACCTCGACCGGGTCGCCTGGTCGCCCGAGGCGCTCGGCATCTTCGGCCTGGACGGCGAACGGATGCCGGAGGTCGTCGATGCCGACGGGCCCGTCGGCATCACCACCGCCTTCGGCGACGGCATCCCGCTGACCGGGCTCCTCGTCGACCAGCAGGCGGCCCTCCTCGCGCAGCGCGTCACCGAGCCCGGCAGTGCCAAGTGCACATACGGCACAGGGGCGTTCCTGCTCGCGCAGACCGGATCGAACCCGCGCCGCACCGGCAGCGGCCTGGTCAGCTGTGTCGCCTGGCGGCTGGACGGACACACCAGTTACTGCCTGGACGGACAGGTCTACACGGCCGCCTCCGCCGTCCGCTGGCTCACCGACCTGGGCGTGATCGCGGGCGCGGCCGACCTGGACCCGGTGGGCTCGTCCGTGCCCGACAGCGGCGGTGTCACCTTCGTCCCGGCGCTCGCCGGACTCGCCGCCCCCTGGTGGCGGGGCGACCTGCGCGGCTCACTCACCGGACTCGGACTCGACACCGGTCCCGGGCATCTCGTGCGCGCGCTCTGCGAAGGCATCGCCGCCCAGGTCGTCGAACTGACCGACGCGGTCGCCGCCGACCTCGGCCGCCCACTGACCGGTCTGCGGGTGGACGGCGGACTCACCCGCTCCGCGCTGCTGATGCAGACGCAGGCCGATCTGCTGCAACTCCCGGTGGAAGTATCGGCCTTGCCCGATGTCACCGCGCTCGGTGTCGGCGCCGTGGCCCGGCTCGGCATGGACGCCGCACTGACCACCGACCAGGTGGTGCCGCTCTGGCGGCCCTCCGCCGTCTACGAACCGAGGATCGGCGCCTCGCAGGCGGCCGAACGCCTCGGGCGGTTCCGCGGCGAGGTGGCCGCGCTGCTGGACCGTACGCCCACGACCGCCGGGGGCGCGGGGACGGCCGGCGCATGACCGTCACCACCGCCGGGGCACTGCCGGACTCCCTCTACGACGTGATCGTCGTCGGCGCCGGGGTCGTCGGGTCGGCCATCGCCCGCGAACTCGCCCGCCACCGGCTGCGTACCGCCTTCGTGGACGCCTCCGACGACGTCGGCAACGGAACGTCCAAGGCCAACACGGCAATCCTGCACACCGGTTTCGACGCCGTGCCCGGTTCGCTGGAGGCCCGGCTCGTACGCGACGGACAGCGCCGTCTCGCGGCCTACGCGGCCGAGGCCGGTATCCCCGTCGAACCCATCGGCGCGCTGCTCGTCGCCTGGGACCGGGCACAGCTGGACGCGCTGCCGGTCCTCGCCGCCAAGGCCGAGCGCAACGGCTACCACGACGCCCGACCGGTCGACGCCGACGAGGTGCGCCGCCGCGAACCGCACCTCGGGCCCGGCGCGCTGGGCGCACTCGATGTCCCGGGCGAGAGCATCATCTGCCCCTGGACGATCACCCTCGCATACGCCACCCAGGCCGTCCGCGGCGGCGTCGACCTGCATCTCAACTGCCGGGTGCAGAGCGTCAGCGGCACCACTCACCACGAACTGGCCACCAGCCGCGGTCTGTTGCGCACCCGCTTCCTCGTGAACGCCGCCGGCCTGTACGCCGACGCACTCGACCGGCAGCTCGGCCACAACGGCTTCACCGTCACCCCGCGCCGCGGTCAGCTCATCGTCTTCGACAAGCTCGCCCGCCCACTGGTCCGCCACATCCTGCTCCCGGTGCCGACCGCCCTCGGCAAGGGCGTGCTCGTGTCCCCGACCGTGTACGGCAATGTGATGCTCGGCCCGACCGCCGAGGACCTGGACGACAAGCGGGCCACCGGCTCCACGGCCGAAGGACTCGCGCTCCTGCGCGAGCAGGGCCGACGGATCCTGCCGGAGCTGGTCACCGAGGAGGTCACCGCCGTCTACGCCGGTCTGCGCGCCGCCACCGAGCACGACGACTACCAGGTGCGCGCCCATGTCCGGCAGCGGTACATCACCGTGGGAGGCATCCGCTCCACCGGACTGACCGCCTCCATGGCCATCGCCGCGTACGTCATGGACCTGCTGTCCGACGTGGGACTCGACCCCGGTCCGGCCCGCGACCTGGAACCGGTGCGGATGCCGAACCTCGGCGAGGCATTCCCGCGCCCCTGGCAGCAGGCCGAGCTCATCGCCGCCGATCCGGCGTACGGCACCCTGGTCTGCCACTGCGAACGCGTCTCCCTCGGAGAGATACGCGACGCGCTGGACAGCACCGTCCCACCCGGCTCCCTGGACGGGCTGCGACGGCGGACCCGGGCCCGCGGTGGCCGCTGTCAGGGATTCTTCTGCGGGCCCGCGGTGCGCGCCCTGTTCGAGGAGGAACGGCGATGACCGCGCGCACGGTCGACGTCCTCGTCGTCGGGGCGGGCCCCGCCGGGCTCGCCGCCGCCACCCGCCTGGCCGCCGCCGGAGCGGGCCGGGTCGAGGTCGTCGAACGTGAGCAGCAGGCGGGCGGCATCCCGCGCCACTGCTGCCACGGCGGCTTCGGGCTCCGCGATCTGCACCGACCGCTCAGCGGCCCCGAGTACGCCCGCCGGCTCGTCCACGACGCCGTACGCTCCGGCGCCCGGCTGCGCACCGGCGTCACCGTCACCGGCTGGGCGGGCCCGCGCACCCTGGAGACCGTCGGACCGGCAGGTCTGGAGACCGTCTCGGCACGGGCCATGGTCCTCGCCACCGGAGCCCGTGAACGCCCGCGCAGCGCACGGCTCGTCCCCGGCACGCGGCCCGCGGGTGTCCTCACCGCCGGCGAACTCCAGCAGGCCGTCCACCTGCACGGCCAGTGGGTCGGCAGCCGCGCGGTCGTCGTCGGCGCGGAGCCGGTCGCCTTCTCCGCGGTGCGCACCCTGCGCGCGAGCGGCGCCGAGACCGTCGCCATGGTCACCGAACAGCCCCGCATCCTCGCGCCGTCACTGCGCCGACCCGTGCCCCTGCTGGCCAGGACACATGTCGTCGAACTGCTCGGCCGGCGCCGGCTGACCGGCGTACGGCTGCGTCACGAGGACGGGCGGACCACCACCCTCGGCTGCGACACCATCGTGTTCACCGGCGACTGGATCCCCGACCACGAACTGGCCCGACGCGGCGGGATCGCGCTCGACGCGGGCACCCGCGGACCGGCCGTCGACAGCGCCTTCCGCACGGCCGCACCCGGCGTCTTCGCGGCGGGGAATCTGCTGCACGGCGGTGAGCGGGCCGGGGTCGCCGCCGAGGAGGGCAGTGCCGCCGCGGAGGACGTGCTGCGCCACCTCGCGGGCGAGCCGTGGCCGGGCCCCGGGCTGCCCGTACGGGTCGAGGACCCGCTGCTGTGGGCCGTGCCGAACGTCGTCCACCCGCAGGGCCCGCAGGCGGTGCGGTTCGTTCTGCGCCCCCGTGCACCGCTGGCGCCGCCGCGTGTGCTGGTGAGCCAGGACGGCCGGGTGCTGCACCGGCAGCAGTTCCTGAGGCCCGCCCGGCCCGGCCGTCCGCTGCATGTGCGAGTCGGCCGGCTCGAAGGCCTGGACCCCGGTGGCGGCCCGGTGCTGATCAGCCTCTGACCGGCCCGAGAGCTGGTCCGAGCCTGCCGAACGTGACGTCCGAATTCCGCCAGCCCGGCCGCAGAGGCGGTGCCCATACTGGCCGTATGACGATCGAGGACAGCAGGTACGAGGCGGTGAGCAGCCGGGACGCCCGGTTCGACGGCGTCTTCTTCTTCGCCGTCTCCACCACCGGGATCTACTGCCGGCCCAGCTGCCCGGCGATCACCCCCAAGCGCCGGAACGTGACCTTCTACCGCACGGCGGCTGCCGCCCAGGGCGCGGGCTACCGCGCCTGCCGCCGCTGCCGGCCGGACGCGGTGCCGGGATCCGCCGAGTGGAACGCCCGCGCCGACGTCGTCGGCCGTGCGATGCGGCTGATCGGCGACGGGATCGTGGACCGAGAGGGCGTGGCGGGGCTCGCCGGCCGGCTGGGCTACAGCGCCCGCCAGGTACAGCGCCAGCTCAACGCCGAACTCGGCGCCGGCCCCATCGCGCTGGCCCGGGCCCAACGCGGACACACCGCCCGCGTACTGCTCCAGACGACGACCCTCCAGGCCGCGGAGATCGCATTTGCCGCCGGATTCGCCAGTATCAGGCAGTTCAACGACACCATGCGCGAGATCTACGCCGCGACGCCGAGCGAGATCCGCTCCGCCCGCCCCGGACGCACCTCACGCTTCGGTCCCGTCGCGGCGGCGAACGGCCGCGCCGGCGTACCCCTGCGGCTCGCCCACCGAGGCCCCTACGCCGCGGTCGAGGTCTTCGACCACCTCGACGCCCGTGCCGTCCCCGGCATCGAGGAGATCGTCGGCGAGCGAGGGTCCCGGACCTATCGGCGCACCCTGCGCCTCCCCGGCGGCGCCGGTGTGGCCGAAGTCGGTGAACAGCCGGGCGCGGGGGGCTGGCTGGAGTGCCGGCTGCATCTGACCGATCTGCGCGACCTGACGACAGCCACCCAGCGCGTGCGCCGTCTGTTCGACCTGGACGCGGACCCGTGCGCGGTCGCCGAACGTTTGGGGGCGGACCCCGCGCTCGCCCCCCTGGTCGCCGCCCGCCCCGGACTGCGCGCGCCCGGCGCGGCCGACCCGCACGAACTCGCTGTACGCGCCGTGCTCGGCCACAGGGCGGCGACCGCGGAGGAACGCCGTCGCGGCCACGCGCTCGTCGTCGCACACGGCCGTCCGCTGTGTGAACCGAGCGGCGGGCTCACGCATCTCTTCCCCGACGCCGCCACCCTGGCGGACGCCGACCAGCACGAAGTCGACCTGCCCGACGCGCGTCGGGCCGCCCTGCGCACCCTCACCACCGCGCTCGCCGACGGCACCGTGACTCTCGACCCCGGCGCCGACCGGGACGAGGCCGAACGCCGTCTGCTCGCCCTGCCGGGCATCGACCACTGGACGGCCGGCTACATCCGGATGCGGGCCCTGGGCGACCCCGACGTCCTCCTCACCGACGACCCGTCCGTCCGCGCGGGCATGCGCCGGGCGGGCGCGCAGGATTCCGACACCGAGGCGTGGCGGCCCTGGAGTTCGTACGCCATGCACCACTTCTGGAGCACACCATGACCGTCCGGAGCACCGAAGCCCCCGCCACCGAAGCAGTCCTCCCCACCACGGACTGGACGGCCGTCGCGGAGGAGATCGACGCGTACGGCTGCGCCCGGACGCCGCGCATCCTCGATCCGGCCGAGTGCCGGGCGATCGCCGCCCTCTGGGACGAGCCCGAGCAATTCAGGTCCACGGTCGACATGGCCCGCCACCGGTTCGGATCCGGCACCTACCGCTACTTCGCCGACCCGCTGCCGCCGACGGTCCAGGCGCTGCGTGCCGCGTTCTACCCGCGGCTGCTGCCCATCGCCCGCGACTGGGCCGAGCGGCTCAACCGGCCGGCACCCTGGCCCGACGAACTGGACGACTGGCTCGCGATCTGCCACCGGGCCGGACAGAGTAAGTCCTCACAGATCCTGCTGCGTTACGGTCCTGGCGACTGGAACGCCCTGCACCGTGACGTCTTCGGAGAAGCGGTCTTCCCCCTGCAAGTGGCCATCGGCCTGGACCGGCCCCGTACCGACTACACGGGCGGTGAGTTCCTCCTGGTCGAACAGCGGCCCCGCGCCCAGTCCCGCGGCACGGCGACCCTGCTGGAACAGGGCCACGCCCTGATCTTCACCACCCGCGACCGCCCGGTCCGCTCCAGCCGCGGCTGGTCGGCGTCACCGGTACGGCACGGAGTGAGCGCGATCAGGTCGGGGAAGCGGCACACCCTGGGGCTCGTGTTCCACGACGCATCGTGAGCTTTCGCAGGGCTGGTCAGGCGATCGACGCATCGGGACGAGGCCGGCGCCAGGCCGGTCAGACGGTTCAGGCGATCGACGCGGAGACGATCGCCGACACCGCCAGATTGCACGAGGCCGTCACCCACACCGCCGGATGCGGCTCCGGCTCCACGAGGGTCGCGCCGAGCTTGCCCGGCGTCACCAGGTCCACGACCAGGAACGCCACCGCCATCATCACCAGACCGAGGAGGCCGAACGCGGCCGTCGAGGCAAGGCCCTTGCCGAAGTTGTCGTACGTCGTCCAGATCGAGGTGAACACGATGCCGCCGATACCGAGGAGCGCGGAGCTCAGCAGCAGTGCGGCGTTGCGGTTGCGGTCCTCCCATATCTGACGGCCGAGCTTGCCCGGCGTCAGCAGGTCGATCAGGAAGATCCCGAGGATGAGGAGGACCACACCGAGTGCGCCGTACGCGCTCGCGCGGCCAAGTCCGTTGACGATGTCGCTCATTGAGGGGCCGGTCTCCGTGTCGATGAGGTTGATGCCGGTCAGGGCGCGCAAAATCTACCGCACGCCCCGCGGAGTGGATCAGGCACCCGCGTCACACGAATGGAGTAGCACTACCGAGGGTGGGCGGCCGGACGGGACGAGAGTGGTCACATGCGCCTCCGCGGCGGCATTCCACCCTTCGCGCCCCACCGGCACCGGGAGACACTCATGGCCCGCCTCAACCGACGTGACCTCGGACTGCTCGCCCTGCGCCTCGGCACCGGAACGGTGCTCGTGGCGCACGGATCGCAGAAGCTGTTCGGCTGGTTCGGCGGCCCAGGCATCGAGGGCACGGCCCAGGCCATGGAGGCCATGGGCTACCACCCCGGCCGCCAGAGCGCGATCGCCGCCGGGGTGGGAGAGGCGGGCGGCGGCGTGCTGCTCGCCCTGGGCCTCGCCACGCCGGCGGCCGGTGCGGCCGCGGCGGGAGCGATGGCGGGCGCGGTGGCGGTTCACGCCCCCGCCGGGTTCTTCGCCACGGCGGGCGGCTTCGAGTACCCGGCGTTCCTCGGCTTCACCGCGGCAGCCGTTGGCCTCGCCGGCCCGGGCCGCTACTCCATCGACCACGCCAGCGGGCACCTGTTCGACCGCGGCTGGACGCTGGCGGCGGCGTTCGTGGGGAGCGCGGTGGGTGCGGCGGTGGTGGTCGGGCGGCGGGCGAAGAGCCGGGTGGATGCCGAGTCGTAGGCGAGCCGGCTACACGGCCCCGGCTGAGGTGTCCTGGTGGCTCGACTCCCATTTCGGCGAGCACAACCCCCGCAAGGATCCGCACACGGCGGCCACCGTCGTCACCCAGGCGACCGTACTCTCGCGACGCTCTTCCCCACACAGACCCCCGATCACCTGGGGGCGCGGCGAGCCGGCAACCCGGGCCACCGCCTCGGCCCACGGCCTGGACGACGGCACGCTGCTGTCCCGTCTGGTCCTCCGCGGCATCGCGCCGGCCCGAGGTGTCGAGTTCCCCGTCGACACGCCTGCGCGCCGTGCCCTGTGGCGCATTGCCTCGTCACCCGCACGAGGCGCCCCACCGGCGGGCCGCCGGTGGGGCGGGGGAGGTCAAGCGGTCAGCCCACCTGCCGCAAGACGATCACTCATGTCGCTCACCAGCCCCTTGCCCGAACTGCCAGCTGTGGTGAGCAACTCTTCGAACGCCCGGAGACGACGGAACGTCTCGGCATACTCCGTCTGCTTCTCCAGGGGAAGCTGGAGCACCTGAAGACGCCGGATGTCGACCCTGGACGAACTGGAGGCGTGGGTGCCCGCCTGGCGCCCGTTGGCCGGCGCGCACAGACAGCCGGCGAGGAAGTGTGCTTCCAGCTTCTCCGCGTCCACCCGCAGGATGTAGAGCTGAGGGCCCAGGGCTATCGGCGTTCCTTCGTGGACCCACGCCTTGAAGGCTCGAGCCACACCGGCGACCACGACGTCGCCTTCCTCGGCGATGGATGGGGCCGAGCCGGTGGGGACCACCCCGCTGGGAGTGCCGTCGTTCAGAAGGTCGGCAACGGTGAGGAGCGGAACAGCGGCCCCCCGAGCCGGTGCAACCGACTCCGGCGGCTGCTGGCCGGCGCGCAGTGTCAGTGCTCCGGCTTTGACGAGGTCTCCCACCGTCGCTGTGGTCCGGGGAGTCCCGACCTCGAAGTCGAGTGCGGACAGAAGCCGCGCATCATCGGCCAGATCGGCCAGCAATGATCCGAAGTCGTCCCACCTGCCGGCGAGTTCCTTACGGGACGGCTCGGCAGTCGTCGCGGTGTAGCGCCCCGGAGTGACATCCACCTCGTCGTCGAGAAGGTCAAGGAGGGGCACACGGACGGCGCCCTGCGGCGGCTCCTGGTCCGCCTGCTCGAGGGTCGCCATCGCGGTGAGTACGAACGAACCGAGGCTGTCCCAGTCGGGGCTGGGCTCGCGTGTTCCCGACCTCGCGAAACGTGTGGCGTCCACCAGGAGGGCGTCCTGGCTCGGGGGAGCGGCGGCAGGGCCGGCCGGCGCCGCGCGGAGGATCCACAACTGTAGTGACACGCTGTGCGGTTGCGCGCTGCCAGGAGGCAGGGAGACGACCGCGCGGAGGGCTCCGGTGCGCAGCAGCGAACCGCGGATACGGCGGCCTGCCTTACGTGATGCGACGGCCGGCGGAAGGACGACCACGGCGGCCCCGCCCGGCTTGAGGAGGGCGAGCAGGTGCTGCACCCAGGCCAGTTCGGGCTCGGTGCGAGGGGGCAGGCCGTGCGTCCAGCGCTGGTCGGTGGCGAGCTCCTCGTAGCCCCAGTCACGTTCGTTGAAGGGGGGATTGCACAGCGCGATGTCAGCCATCGCTCCGGCGAAGGGGTCGTCCCGCAGTGCGTCGGCGGTGGCGATCTGCGTCCGGATGTCGTGGTCGTCCGTGAGGAACTCGAGCCGGCCGGCCGTCAACGCGGCCAGCGCCGGGTCCTTTTCGCACGCGAGTACCTCCAGCGCAGGGCTGTCGTACTCCTGCACGGCCGCGGCGGCCAGGTGTCCGGTACCGCACGCCGGGTCGAGAAGGGTCAGTCCGCCCTGTGCCGGGCCGGGGCGGACGGCGAGGGCGATCCGGGCCATCAGCGCGGCGAGTTGAGGCGGGGTGGTACTGAGCTGGCGGACATGGGTTTCCAGCCATCGTTGCAGCAGGAACTCGAAGGTCTCGCGCGGCCCTTCTTCCCGTCCCACCTTCGCTGCTTGGGCCACCAGGTCACGGGCTCGCGGGGAGAGTTCGGGGTGGGTGATCCGCGCCTTGGAGGAACGCATACGGCGAGCCGCTTCGGCGATGGCGAGCCCGGACTCGTTCCGGCTGCCGAGTGCCTCGAAACGCGGCCACAGGAGTTCCCGGCCGCCGATGTCCCTGAGCTTGCCGTTGCCTCGCAGCCACTGCTCGACCTCTGCCAGCGAGAACTGCGGACTGACGTCGGTGCCCCCGATCCGGCTGGGAAAGGAGTCATGACGGCGCCGCCAGTTGCTCACGGCGGCTCGCCCGACGCCGGCGATCCGGGCGATCTCGGCCAGGCTGACGGGGACGGCGTCATGGGCACTCATGGTTCAGTCTCCGAGGTACTTGGCGGCTGGGCTGGTCGGCGTTCCCAGCGGCCGTTCATGCGGGAAGGCTACTACCCTCATTGACTTTGTTCACAGCATGCATGTTCCATCGTGTTGTGTAGGGAATGTGGAGGTCGGCAAATATGTGGAGTCCCGTGCCGGGAATGGTGATCCATGACCGCTATCGGCTGGAGTCCATCCTGGGCCGCGGAGTGATGGGGCACGTGTGGCAGGGGCGCGACCTGCCTCTTGACCGGCCCGTCGCGGTGAAGACCGTCGCCACGGAACTGCTGGCCGTGGCGAGCAGCCGCGACGCCGCACTCGCACGGTTCGGCAGGGAGACGCGGGCGGCCGCGCGCCTCGACCACGCGAACGTCGCCACGGTCTTCGACGCGTCGATCGCGGGCGACACGTGCTGCCTGGTGATGGAACTGATCGACGGCGCCACGCTCGAGTACCTCTTCGACCAGCAGGAGGATGGCCGCTTCGACGTGCCCTCGGCGGCCGCCGTCGCCGCCCAGCTGTGCGCGGGGCTGTCCGCGGTCCACGCGGCCGACCTGGTGCACCGTGACCTCAAAACGCAGAACGTGATGGTCCGCCGCGACGGCGTCGTGAAGATCCTCGACTTCGGCCTGGTCAAGCTGCTCAGTGACACCGATCCGCGGCTGACGACGACCGGCGAGGGCGTCGGCAACCTCATCTGCGCCTCTCCCGAGCTGCTGGCCGGCCGGGACCGGCTCGACGGCCGCAGCGACCTGTACGCCGTGGGGTGCCTGCTGCACCACATGCTCACCGGTGAGACGCCCTTTCCCACGGATCAGCCTGCGCTCCTGGCCTCCCACCATCTCGCCTCGCCCCCACCCCTCGTCGCCGACGCGGGGGTACGTGTGCCCGGGGATCTCCAGGACCTGATCACGGCCCTGCTGGCCAAGCGGCCGGACGACCGTCCCGCGTCGGCGGCCGAGGTCTACGCCGCTCTGGCACCCCACCTGCCGAAGCCGGATCCCGGACTGGCCGTCAGGCGGACTCCGCCCGAGGACCCACGCCGTCCCTTCCTGGTCCCCCAGGGCCCTGTGCCGCTGTGAGCGACAGAGCCACCCGGTTCCAGAGGGCTCTGATCGTTGCAGCCCGCACTTTCTTGGTCACGCGCGGCACAGGAGTCTCGTGACCGGTGACAGAATGGCCCGGTCGGCCGGGGAGCCGCGACGCTCCCGGTCGCGGGAGGCGGCGGGCGCGGCAGGCACCGGAACTGAGGGCGGGGCGCGATGGGGCGGAGCCTTGGGCGGTACGAGCTGACGCACGAGCTGGGCCGGGGCGGGATGGGCGTCGTCTGGGCGGCCCACGATCGCGATCACGACCGCGAGGTCGCCGTCAAGCTCCTCGCGACCCGCGGCCGTGGCCCCGAACCGAGCACGCTGGAGCGCCGGTTCCTGCGCGAGATCCGCCTGACCGGTCGCTTGCGGCACCCGGGTGTCCCCGCCGTCCACGACCACGGCAATCACGAGGGCGAGCTGTTCCTGGTCATGGATCTCGTCCCGGGCCGCGCCCTGGACGCCGTCCTCAAGAACGATGGCCCTCTGCGTGTCGAGCAGGCCGCGGACGTGGCCCGCCGCACGTCCGAGGTGCTGTCCTACGCCCACGGTCAGGGGGTCGTGCATCGCGACCTGAAGCCGTCGAACCTGATGCTGACCCCCGACGGGGAGATCAAGGTCCTGGACTTCGGGGTCGCCGCGGCTCTGGAGCCCGAGCCCGGCGAGACCCGTTTCACCGCTGCCAACGCCACTCCCGGCACGGTCGTCTATATGGCGCCCGAACAAGCCGTCGGCCGGACCGTGCCCGCGAGCGACCTGTACTCGCTGGGATGCGTCCTGTACGAGCTGCTCACCGGCGCGCCCCCTTTCACTGACGCCAGCCCGTTCATGCTGTACCACCGGCACGCAAACGACGCCGTCCCGCCGCTCGCCGACCGTCGCCCCGGCGTACCGGACGGCCTGCGGGCGCTGGTCGAGCGGCTGCTGTCGAAGAAGCCCGAGGACCGGCCCGCCTCCGCCGAGGAGGTGGCCGCCCTGCTCGCCGCCTGGGCGCCCCGACCGGCTCGCCTCGCCGGGACCACGCCCGCTCACCCGCGGCTGGACGAGCTGGCCGCCCTGCGCCGGGCAGGACGTCCGGCCCGCGCTCTGGAGGAGTACCGCGAGCTGATGGCCGACCCCGGCCTCGATCGCGCGGGCACGCTCGCCGCCCGGGCCGGAGCCGCCCTGTGCGCGGGGGCACTCGGCCGCACCCGCGAGGCCTTGGACGAGCTGAAGTCCGTCCTCGCCGAACAGCGCAGCCTGCTCGGTCCGGGCCACCCCGCCGTGCTGGACACCCGCTACGAGATCGCCGTTCTGCTGATCCGTACTGGGGAACGGCATGCCGCCGAGGGGCTGTTGCGCCGTCTGGCCGACGAGGAGGAGACGGTCCTGCCCGAGTCCGACGACGGGCATGGACGGAGCCGGACGCTGCTGGGGCGGCTGCGTCGCATGGGCTGAGGGTCACCGGTGATCCCAACCGCCGATCCGGTGGTTTGTAATCTCTGTTCACAGGATATGGCTCGTGCTAATGTGCCGTCACGTCGTTCCGGAGGGGAGACAGGACACGGGACACTGTCTGCGGACGACGGCAGGTGAACACCGAGGGGAACAGCGCCCATGACGCCAGCAGCTCAGCGCGAGACCGAGCGGACGGGGGCGCAGCCGCTCCCCGAAGAAGGGAATCTGGTCGAGGTGCGCGGCCAGTCCTGGGTGGTCGCCCGCGTCGAGCCGTCTCCGGCCGCGTCCGACGGCGAGGAGAACCGGCGCCCCGCGACCCTGGTCCACCTCCAGTCCGTCGCCGACGGCCGCTTCGGCGACACACTCTCCGTCATCTGGGAGGTCGAGCCCGGCCGCCGCGTCCTGCCCGCCGGCTCCCTGCCCGACGCCTCCACGGGCTCCTACGACTCCCCGAACCGCCTCGCCGCGTTCCTCGACGCCGTCCGCTGGTCGGCCGTCGCCTCCGCCGACGGCAGGACCCTCCAGGCCCCGTTCCGCTCCGGCGTCGCCGTCGAGCCGTACCAGCTGGAGCCGGTCTCCCGGGCGGTCGGCGCTCCCCGCGTCAACCTCCTCCTCGCCGACGACGTCGGCCTCGGCAAGACCATCGAGGCCGGCTTGGTCGTGCAGGAACTCATGCTGCGCGGCCGGGCCCGCCGCACCATGGTCGTCTGCCCCGCCGGCCTCACCCTCAAGTGGCGCGACGAGATGGCCGAGAAGTTCGGCCTGGAGTTCACCATCGTCGACTCCGAGCACTGCGCCCGCCTGCGGCGCACCCACGGCACCGCCGCCAACCCCTTCCGGGTTCACCCGCTGACCATCGTCTCCCTGCCCTGGCTGCGTGGCCACAAGGCCCAGCGCCTCCTCGACGAGGTCATCGGCGCCCCCGAGGAGAGCACCGACGGCGAGCACAAGCGCTTCTTCGACCTGCTCGTCCTCGACGAGGCGCACCACGTCGCGCCCGCCGCGCCCAAGCAGGTGTACGCGGTCGACTCCCAGCAGACCAAGCTGATCCGGCGCCTCGTCCCGCACTTCGAGCACCGGCTCTTCCTCTCCGCGACCCCGCACAACGGCTACCCCGAGTCGTACACCGCGCTCCTCGAACTCATCGACGACCAGCGCTTCGCACGCGGTGTGGACCCGGACAAGGAAGCCCTCAAGGACACTGTCGTACGACGCCTGAAATCGACGGTCACCAATGCCGACGGCACGCCCCGCTTCCGCACCCGCAAGACCCTCGAACTCTCCGTCGACTACACCCAGCAGGAACGCGAGGTCCACCAGCTGCTGGGTGCCTTCGCCGAGTTGCGGCGCGGGAAGCTGACTCCGAAGGCCCGGGGCGGCCGCCGCGCCGCCGACCTGGTGACCCTGCTGCTGAAGAAGCGGCTGTTCTCCTCCCCGGCGGCCTTCCTCCACACCGTCCAGGTCTACCTCTCCCACCTGGAGGACACCGGCCCCGCGCGAGGCCGTACGGCCGCGGCCGAAGTCCCCGAGTGGCTGGAGGAGTTCGCGGACCTCGTCGCCGACCTCGACGACACGGGTCTGGTCGACGCCGAGGACGACGCGCTGACCCGCTCCACCTCGCTCACCCCGGCGGAGGACGGCCGGGAACTGGACCTGCTTCAGGAGATGGAGCGCTGGGCACTCACCCACGAGGCCGCGCCCGACTCCAAGGCAGAGGCGCTGATCGCCGAACTCAAGGCCGTCTGCCGCCCCGACGGCAAGAAGTGGACCAACGAACGGGTCGTGGTCTTCACCGAGTACCGCGACACCCAGAAGTGGCTCCACGACCTCCTCCAGCAGGAGCAACTCACCGACGGGGGCCGCGTCGAGCGCCTGCACGGCGGCCTGTCCGCCGAGGAGCGCGAGCGCATCCGCCTCGGCTTCCAGACCGAGCCGTCCCGCGCGGAGGGCAAGGTCCGCATCCTCCTGGCCACCGACGCCGCCGGCGAGGGCATCGACCTCCAGAACCACTGCCACCGCCTGATCAACTACGACATCCCCTTCAACCCCAACAAGCTCGAACAGCGCATCGGCCGTGTCGACCGCTGGGGCCAGAAGCACGACCCGGAGATCACCCACTTCATCGGCTCCGGCTGGCAGCAGGCCCAGGCCGGCTCGTACGAGGCCGACCTGGAGTTCCTCTCCCGGGTCGCCAAGAAGGTCGCGCGCATGGAGCACGACCTGGGCTCCGTCAACGCCGTCCTCGCCGACGCCGTACAGCGCCGGATGACCGGTGACACCGCACCGGTCGACATCGAGAACGCCAAGCCCAAGCCGATCAAGGGCCGTCGCACGGGCGGCGAGGTCGCCCCGGAGCAGAACGTCACCGCGCAGACGAAACGGCTCGGCGACCAGTACGACGAGACGGTGACCGCGCTCGGCCTCACCCCGGGCAACGTCAAGCGCGTCGTGGACACCGCCCTCGCCCTGGACAATCAACCGCCGCTGCTGCCGTCCACCCTGCGCGCGGAGGACTTCGAGCCGGGCGACCTCTTCGACGTACAGCCCCTGTCCGGCAGTTGGGAGCGGGCCACCCGCGGCCTCGCCCACAAGCTCCGCGAGGGCGAGCAGCGCCCGCTCACCTTCTCCCCGGCGGTGGCCGCCCAGGCGAAGGACGACGTCGTCCTCGCCCACCTCAAGCACCCGCTCGTGGCCCTCTCCACCCGCCTGCTGACCGCCGCCGTCTGGAACGCGGACCTGATCGGCCTCCACCGCGTCACCGCCGTCGTCTCCGACGACCCGGCCGTCACCACCACCCTCGTCTCCGCGTACGCCCGGTACGTCCTCGTCGGCACCGACGGCACCCGCCTGCACGAGGAAGTGCTGTACGCGGGCGGCTGGTTCGGCGACACCGGCCGCTTCCGCCGCTGGGAGTCGGTGAACGAACAGGGCAGGGTCCTCTCCCGGGCACTCACCGACGGCGTCGAGGCGGCCCCGCACCTCCGCAGGGAACTCACCGAGGCCTGGCAGAGGCTTCGCGACCCCCTCTACCGGTCCCTGGAGGCCCGCGCCGGTGAACTCGGCCGCCAGCTGGAGAGCAGGCTCGCCGACCGCCGGACGGAGGAGGAGAGCCGTATCACCGCGACCCTCGACCGCTTCGAGGCCACCCTGCGCGCCAAGCTCAAGGAGGAGGGCGACGGTGAGGGCGAACAGCTCGCGCTGCTGTCCGCCCACGAGCTGACCGGCCACGAGCGCCGCCAGTTCGAGGACGACCGCCGCCGCTGGCAGGAACGCCTCGAAGGCCTCCCCGCCGAACGGACACGCGAACTCGCCGCCATCGCCGCCCGCTACCGCGAGCCCCGCTCCCACCTCTTCCCCGCCGCCGTCGTCTTCGTGATCCCCGCAAAGGAAGCCCGCCGATGAGCCCCCGCCGCCCCATGAGCGCCGGAGTAGCCGCCGCCAAGGCCCAGGCCGCCGACGGCCGCAGGCAGCACCAGGAGTGGCTCGACCTCACCGAGGTCTCCGGCCCCTTCCTGACCATGCCCGTCCTGCTGCGCGCCTGGCCCCAGCTCGACGCCCTGGAGAAGGACGAGCGCGCCCGCCTCCGCGCCCGCCACGCCGACTGGCAGACGGACACGACGGCGGGCCGCGACGAGTGGGTGGCGTACGTGCTGGGCCGCCTGCTGGGCTGGGACGACGCGTTGGCGTTCCGCCAGGGCGACTCCGAGCACCACGGCCTCGACCGCCTCACCCTGCGCGTGGCGGAGCACAACACCGAGGTGCGCCCCGATTTCGCGCTGGTCGAACCGGGCACGGACCTCGCGGTCGA
Source organism: Streptomyces sp. NPDC096193 (assembly GCF_040302905.1). Taxonomy (NCBI): domain Bacteria; kingdom Bacillati; phylum Actinomycetota; class Actinomycetes; order Kitasatosporales; family Streptomycetaceae; genus Streptomyces; species Streptomyces sp. NPDC096193. The sequence goes on from NZ_JBEOSJ010000017.1 coordinate 81,012, forward strand.
ACCGGACGCGGAGTCGGCCGCCAAGCGGGTACGCCTGCTCGGCATGACGGTCCCGGCGGGTACGGCGCCCACGGCCCGCGTCGGCGGTGGCGGCGACTGGTCCGCGGCCCCCGCCGACCGCCTGGCCCGCCTCCTGCGCCACCACGGCGTACCGCTCGGCCTGGTCACCGACGGCCGCTGGTGGTGCCTGGTCTGGGCCCCGCTTGGCGGCGTCACGACCACGGTCGTCTTCGACTCCATCGGCTGGAACGAGCGGGCGGAGCGCAACGTCGTCCGCGCGTTCGTGTCCCTGCTGCGGCGCCGCCGCTTCTTCGAGTACGACGACGCCGAGACGCTGGTCGGCCTGCTCAAGGCCAGCCTCGCGGCGGGCGAGGATGTCACCGAGGCGCTTGGCGTGCAGGTGCGCCAGGCGGTCGAACTCCTCGTGGACGCCATAGGGCGCGCGGACGTGCGGGCGGTCGAGCACGGGGCGCCGAGCCTGCACGCGTCCGGCGTCAGCGCGGGCGAGGTGTACCGCGGCGCGGTGGCGGTCATGATGCGCGTCGTCTTCCTGCTGTTCGCGGAGGAGCGGGTCCTGCTCCCGGCGGACAACGAGGTGTACGCCCGCTCCTACTCCGCCCGCTTCCTGCGCGACGAGCTGAAGGCGCGGGCGGACGAGGAGGGCGAGACGTCGCTGGAGCACACGACGTCCGCGTGGCACCGCCTCATCGCCCTCTTCCACGCCGTGCACGGGGGAGTGGACCACCCGGGTTCGGGCTTCCACCTTCCCGCGTACGACGGTTCGATCTTCGACCCGGACAAGTACCCGTGGCTGGAGCGCACCACCCCGCTCCTCCCCATCGATGACCGCACGGTCCTGCACATGCTCCAGGCCGTGCAGGAGGTCCGCGTCGGCAGGGGCAAGGACCGAGAGGTCCGCACGCTCAGCTTCCGCGCGCTGGACGTCGAACAGATCGGCTACGTGTACGAGGGTCTGCTGTCGTTCGACGGACGCAGGGCCACCGAGCACATGGTGGGGCTGATCGGCCCCCAGGGCCTGGAACACGAGGTCGGTCTGCGGGAGTTGGAGGCGCTGGCGGCGAAGGCCGGCGGTTCCGTGAAGACGCTCGCCACGTCCGTCCACGAGAAGTGGAAGGACCCCAAGCCCCCTGCGACGGCTGGCCAGTTGGAGAAGAAGCTGGCTCCGCTCGGCACGGAGGACGCGGCGGAGGCACGGCGCCGGCTGAACGCGGTGACGAAGGACCCTGCACTGACGGAGCGGCTGCTGCCGTTCGTCGGCATCCTCCGGGACGACCTGCGGGGCCTGCCGACGGTCATCCCGAACGGCGCGCTGTACGTCACGGAGTCCTCCCTGCGGAAGAACACGGGCACGCACTACACGCCCCGGTTTCTCGCGGAGGAGGTCGTGCTGCACGCGCTGGAGCCGCTGGTGTACGAGCCGGGCCCGCTCCAGACGGCGGACACGGGGGAGTGGCGCCTGAAGTCGGCGGACCAGATCCTCGACCTGAAGGTCGCGGACATCGCGATGGGCTCGGCGGCGTTCCTGGTCGCGGCCTGCCGTTACCTGGGCGACCGCCTGATCGAGGCGTGGGAATCCGAGGGCCGCGCGGACGCGATGGCGTACCGGGCGGGGCGGGCCGTGGACGCGGTGACAGCGGTGGACGCGGAGCAGGACCCGGTGGTCGTCGAGGCCCGGCGCCAGATCATCGAGCACTGCCTGTACGGCGTCGACATCAACCCGATGGCGGTGGAGATGGCCAAGCTGTCGCTGTGGCTGGTGTCGATGGACCCGGGGCGGCCGTTCACGTTCCTGGACGACCGGTTGGTGGCGGGGGACTCGCTGCTGGGCGTGCACCACATGGAGCAGATCCAGTCGGTGCACATGAAGCCGAGCGGGCAGACCGACGTCCTGGCCGAGCAGGCGTGGCAGTTGGTGGACCAGTTGACGCGGGAGCGGCTGGCCATCACAGCCATCCAGGGCGTGGACCTGCCTGCGCTCCAGGAGAAGCGGGAGCGGTTGGAGGAGGTCAACCGGCATTCGCGGCGGCTGCGGCTGGTGGGCGACCTGATCGCGGGGGCGGCGATTGCCACTTGTGCTTCGGGGCGGGTGCCTTGGTACGAGGGGGAGGGCGGAGAGCGGGTCCGGGACCTGTTCCCTCGGGCTGCGTGGATCGTGCAGCGGATCATGGAGGACGGGGTCGAGGACGACTCCGAGGTGGTGCGGGGGGCTCGGGTTACGGCGGAGGAGTGGCTGGTGGCGGAGCTGCCGGAGGGGGGTTTGGTCCGGAAACCATTTCACTGGCCACTTGCGTTTCCTGAGGTATTTTCTCTAGGGGAGGGCTTCGATGCAATTGTAGGAAATCCTCCGTTTCTGGGCGGCAGTAAAGTCACCGGGGCGTTCGGTGAGGCTTACCGTGAAGAGCTCATCGATCGTGTAGCTAACGGAAAGCGAGGCAACGCTGATCTTGTCGCCTACTTTGTTCTGAGGGTTCATCAGCTACTCAACACTGAGGGGCAAGCGGGGCTAATCGCAACGAACACCCTAGCTCAAGGGGACACTCGCGAAGTCGCGCTGGACCAGTTGGCGAATATTGGTGTGACTTTCCGGCGAGCTGTAAAAACTGCACCATGGCCAGCGAGCTCAGCGGTACTGGAATACTGTGCGATTTGGACGACCGGCTCCATGGGAGCTGACGCTGTTCCCATACTGGCGGGTGTTCCTGTATCCAAGGGTATTTCAACTTCGCTCACTCCCGTAACTCGCCAGTCATCGCTCGTGGAGCCTCTTGCGGTCAACGCTGGGATCTCCTTCACTGGGAGCAAGATCGACGGTATTGGTTTCACCTTGCCGCGCGATGAAGCTATGCGATGGATTGAAGGAGATGGGCGGTATAGGGAAATCCTCTTTCCGTTCGTCAATGGAAAGGATGTCAATAATCGACCCGATCATGTATCGGATCGATGGGTTATCAACTTTCATGACTGGCCGGAAGGGCGGGCTGAGGAATATCCCCTGGCGTACGCCAAATCACTTCGCGACGTGAAGCCTGAGCGAGACAAGAATAATCGCAAGGTGTATCGCGACTATTGGTGGCAGTACGCTGAGAAGCGTCCTGCGATGCTCGCGGCTATCTCCGGCTTGCCGTATTGCATCGTGATGACTATTCATACGCCTACTGCCATGCCGGTTCTGGTGCCGACAGGTCAGGTGTTCTCGCACGCACTCGCTTTGTTCGCATCTGAGGACCATGCGCTTCTCGCTCTATTGAGTAGCGCTCCGCATTACTGGTGGGCCTTGGACCGTGGCTCAACAATTAAGGGCGACTTGCGCTATACGACCACCGATGTCTTCGAGACTTTGGTTCGCCCCCTTCTGACGGAACGACTTGGCAAGGCAGGAGAGCGGCTCAACTCGCATCGGCAGCAGCTGATGCTCTCTCGTGGAATGGGGCTTACTGACACCTGCAACCTGGTTCATCAGCCAGAGTGCCAAGATCCAGAGATCGTCGAACTCCGCCGAATCCACGAGGAGATCGACAAGGCCACTGTTGAGGCCTACGGCTGGCGTGACCTCCTCGACGATTCCGGGCAGAGCTCACCCGCCGATTCGACCCATGAGACGTTCCCACTCGACCACGGCTTCCAAGAGACCGACCAAGGCACCCGTTACACCATCGGTCTCCTCGCCCGAACCGAGATCATCGACCGTCTGCGCCAACTGAACCACCAGGCATACGCTGATGAGGTTCACCTCGGGCTGCACAAGGGTGTGACGGAGAAGAAGGCGCGAGAGAAGCACCCAGACCTGCCCCCGCCGTCGCCCGAAGCCATTCGGAAGCGCAAGGAGCAGCTGGCCGCGCGAGGTGGGTCGGATTTCGGTGAGGGCGCTGAGGGCGCCCTGTTCTGAGCCGACAGCATGACAACGGGCTCGCTCCCCTCACCTCAAGTGACGTGAGCGAGCCCGTTGTTCCGCTCAGAACCCGTTCGGCCCTACTCCATGGTGAGCGCCACGAACGCCGCCCACTCGCCCCGGCCGACCCGCAGCACCGGCCCGCCGCCCACGACCTTCGAGTCCCGTACGTACACGGCGTCCAGGCCGGCAGCCACCTCCACGCAGTTGCCACCTCCCGAGCCGCTGTAGCTGCTCTTGAACCAGCGCAGCCCGGCCACGTTCTCGGATACCTGCTCCACGCTCATGTCTCTCCAACCAGCCGTTCAATGAGCCGCGCAGACTCGACGCCGTTCAAAGCCTGCGACCGCAGCTTGCCATACCGCAACCCGAAGGCACTGACCTCTGCGGGATCATGCACGACGCACCCGACTTCCTGAGACTCGATGTAGCCGAGGTGCTGGTGCTCCTTGGTCTCCAGCATCACGAACGGGCCGTTCAGACCGGAGTGGAACCCGCATGCGGCAGGCATGAGCTGGACCTCCACGTTCCGCAACGCCCGTACCACCAACAGGTGTTGCCATTGTCCACGCATCATCTCCTTGTCGCCCACCGGATTCCGCAGTGCCTCCTCGCCGATGATGAAGGACAACTCTGCAAGCGGTACTCGCGTCAGTAGCTTCTGCCGACTCAACCGCGCTTCCGCGTGCTGGTCGATGATCTCCTCGTTCAGCGGCGGGCAGTGCCCAGCGAACAGAGCCCGCGCGTACGCCTCCGTCTGCAACAGCCCCGGCACCAACAGTGGCTCATACTCGAACCGGCTCACCGCCTCCGCCTCGATGAGCGCGAAATTGCGGAAGAACCTCGGCAACTTCGCCCGATCCACCTCTCCCTGGAGCGCCTCCAGAACCCCACCCGCCTCCAGCACCCGCTCCGCCGCCGCCGTGAACGCCGCCTTCGCCGGCCGTCGCCCCTGCTCGACCGAGGCGACCTGTTCCAGGGAGTAGCCGATCCCGTCGCCGAGTTGCTGTTGGTTCAACCCGGCCCGCTTGCGGAGGTACTGCAACAACACCCCGTACGCCGACCACACGCCCGGCAGATCGGGCCCTTCATCCTTGGTCTTGGTGCTGCGCCCCGTCCGCCTGTTCCGTACGTCTCGTACCGTCCTCACAGTCCCACACCCTTCCCATCCCGCTCCACGCCCCGCCCACGGCCGCGCTCGCCACCGGTCCATGTCCAACGCGACGCGCGGGAACCGGGACACGCACCGGACCCGTACAACGCCCGTACAAACCCCGTACAACCAAGCCCACAGCAGGCCGCCCACTCCGTACGACGAGGACGACGTACGCCCGTCGTACCTGGTCAGCCGACTACTCACCCCACCAGGCTGACCCCGTGACCCACCATCAGCTCACCGACGAGGCGAAGCCGCCTCTCACGCCCGTCCGCCAACTGACCCTGCGCTTCAGCAGCACGAGACGCGGCGCTCGCCTCGCCCGCCAGCTCGCCGTCCAACAGTTCACCGAGTGGACCGGCCTCCCGTACGACTCCGACCCCGCCCGCACCGTCGCCCTCGTCACCGCCGAGCTGGCGTCCAACGCGGTCCGCCACGGCAGCCTCCCCGGCCGGGACTTTCGCCTGGCGCTGCTGCTCCTGCCCGACCGTTTCCGCGTCGAGGTGACGGACACCCGACCCGAGCGCCTGCCTCCGCCGCCCGTGACGCCACAGCCCGCCGAGGAGACGTCGGGCCGCGGACTGCTCATCGTCCAGTCCTACGCCGACCGTTGGGGAAGCACGGTCCGCGACGCGTACACGAAGACGGTCTGGGCGGAGGTGCAACTCCGCACCACGGGCTCGTGACGTCGGCCCGCCCCTCGTCCGGGACGGCCCCGGCGAGAGCCGCCGCAACGCCGACGAAAAGGGACCGTCAGTGATCGGCGTAGTGCTCCGTCAGCTTCTCGATCTCCCGGGTCCACAGCACCATGTCGTCGCCCGGCCGCTTGTACGGTGCGCGCCGGGCCAGCTTGAAGAAGCCGCCGGACGGCCAGCCGCTGTCCTTCAGCACCACGAGTGCCGACAGCAGCGGCAGCGACCCGTCCGGGCTCTCCCGGATCGAGGCGTCCTCCAACAGGTAGGGCATGGGGCCCTCGTAGGCGGGGACATGATGACCGAGCCGTGCCATTTCGCTGCTCAGGTCGCCATATTGAATCGGTGCCGCGCCCTGACGTGCCCGTGAACGCAGGATCTCGATCACGGCGTCCAGAGCCTGCTCGTACTCCAGCGTGCCCTTCTGCATGTGCCCTCCCGACCTCGGATCCGACGACCGCCGAACCTACGCCACCGTCGGTGTGAGCGCGTCTCGAATGCGCGAAGTGAACATGTTCCCCTTGTGAACTGAGTGCATGGGTCTCATACTGAGGGCGATCAACTGCCGCCCGCCCTCTCGGCGGGCAGGCGTGCGTGGCCGGGGGTGAGTGAACGGATGAGCGCGGCCGACCAGCATGTGCGTTCCGGTTCCGCAGCGATGACACCGGCGGTCAGATGCCACGACGCGGCAGGCCAGGAAAGCACGGTCGGCCCGAGTTGTCGCCGACCCGACGACGAGCCGGCTCGAACCCGGCCCGAGCCATGACGACATGGCCGCCAGCTAAGGACGTCGACTCCACGTCCGTACCGGGGATGCGCGCTCTGGCGCTGCCCGGGGCCGGCACCTCGCTCCCGTCATCGCAAGACCTCGGCCCCGCCGGGCGCACCCAACCACCCACAGCTGTGAGAAGCGACTTCAGGAGCGGACAATGGACAGCGAGATCCAGCTGATCAGTGACGATGACGGTCTGATGGTCATCGGGAACGCGGCGGATGTCGACCGCTTCCTCATCTCGGAGGGACTGTCGTCGTCGAAGGACCTCGGGCCGCAGTGGCTCAAGTCCGTCTTCGGTGTCGGAGCCGCCGTCGCGCAGGCAGGCTCGGAGATGGCCGAGAACTCCGGACGCTGGGTGAAGCTGACTCCTAAGTCGGCCCAGCTCGTCAAGAAGTACGGGTTGAGGGAGAGCTCGAAGACCGGTTTCGGCACGGGCGTGGTGAAGGGGCAGAAGGGCCAGATCAGGGGCTTCGTGGAGTTCGTGAAGGGGCCACGGTCGTTCCTGACCAACCCGGCGGCTCTCGCCAATGCCGCCAAGCTCATGTCGCAGGTGGCGATGCAGCAGAGCATGGACGAGATCACCGACTACCTCGCCGCGATCGACGCGAAGGTCGACGACGTGCTGCGCGCCCAGAAGGACACGGTGCTGTCCCGCATGATCGGAGTGGGCTTCGTCATCGACGAGACCATGACCATCCGTGAGAGGAGGGGCAGGGTCGACGAAACCATGTGGTCGAAGGTGCAGGACGCGCCGACGGCGATCGCGGAGACCCAGGTGTACGCCCTGCGTCAACTCGACGCGATCGCGGAGAAGATGGAGCGACAGTCCAAGATCGGTGATCTCGCCGCGGCGGTCAGTGAGGCCGAGTCCCCGGTTCGGGAGTGGCTCGCCGTTCTGGCTCGCTGCTTCCAACTCCAGGACGCGATCGCCGTGCTCGAACTCGACAGGGTGCTGGACGCGTCCCCGGACGAACTGGACGGTCACCGCCTCGGTCTGAAGGCCGCCCGGCAGGACCGGCGGGAACTGATCTCGCGGAGCACCGGGCGTCTGGTGGCGCGGATGGACGCGGTCGCCGGCACGGCCAACGCGAAGGTGTTGCTGCACCCGGCCAAGTCCCCGGCTGTGGTCCAGTCGAGCAACCAGATGGCCATCGGCGTCCATGACTTCCACGAGCGGCTCGGTATCGAGTCCGGCCGCCGGTCGTCGGAGGCGAGACGATGGGTGGAAGCGGCCACCGACGTGAGGGACAAGGCGCTCGAGACGGGAGCGAAGGGCGTCGATGCCGCTCGAAGCCGCGGCAAGTTGACCCTCGACCGCGCCGGCTCGGTCAAGGGCAGACTCACCGACGGGATCGCCGAGCGAGCGCGCCGTCGGCGCGGGGGCGAGGCGGAAGGGGACGAGCAAGGCTGAGTGAGCGCCGCCCGATTCGTCGGGCGAGCTGACCTGCTGACCCCCGCGGTGCCGAAATCCCATCGAGTTCCGCCCGGCGGCGCCTATCCTGCCGACATGTCCCACGCGAAGACCTCGTACGTCTGCCTGCCCTGCCGGGCCTCGTACAAGCAGCCCTGCGACAGGGACAGGGAGCGGATGGCGGTCCCGGCTACCGCCCCCGCACCCTGAGGGAGGTCCGCGAGCGGATGACGTACGCCCGGCGCAGCGGCGAGCCCTTCGCGCGGTCGCTCGTACGGTACGACGTGCCCTCATCCCCACTGCACAGTTGAGACGAGCAGCCGCGGGCGGGGACCGAGCCATGCGTGCGGAGGCTGGTTCTTCAACCGACCGGCACAGGGAGCGAGAAGGCGACCCCGTCGTCGAGCCCGCGGATCGTGGGCGGCGCAGTGAGCGGGCCGATTGACCGGATCAGCTCGTTCCAGGTTCCGGCGGCCGGCGCGTGCGGCAGGACCTCGTGATGGACAGTCGCGTTGTTCTGTCCACCGTCACCGTCGTCGCACACGGCGCGGGTCATACTGGGGGCATGCTCGTTCCCAGCGGTCAGCTTTCGCCGCTCCAACAACACCTGTTGCAGGAACTGGATCTGTGTGACCTCCCGGCTCCCGAAAGGGCACCGGAGTCCTACCTTGCTCGCGACCTCGACACGGACGAGATCCGGGATGCCTTGCCCACCTTGTTGTGGGCCGGACTGGTGGAGCGACGGGGTGGCGACCTTGGCAGCCTCGCGCTCACCCCGCTCGGAGCGGCGACCCTGCGTGCGGCGGAGTGCGACGAGCTGACTGCTCGCCTGAGCGCGGTGGCGTCCTTCGCCGACACCGTGTCCATGGGCGCGGCGCCCCGCCCTGCCGGGCTCGCCCTGAAACGGCTCGCGGAGGGGGCATGGACCCTGGACCAGGCGAAGTCCTACGTCCGCACGGGTGAGACGGGCGCGGACCGCTCATGACTCGTTCGGTTGGCCGAAGTCCAGGACGACGCGGCGCCGTGCACGAGTCGCCCCGGGCTGCGGCGGGAGCACGCCCGCCGATGTGAGGTCGGTGACGGTGACGACCGGCGAACCCACGATCTTCGTGGTGAGCGCTTGCTGTGTAGGTGTTAAGTCGACCAACCGCCGCAGGACGGACAGCAGGTCGATCAGTTCCTCGGTCCACTCGCTCGGCCAGGACGTGACGTGGATGTCGTCGAGCGGGCTCGTCTTCCGGCTGGTGGGGGAGGCCTTCCGGTAACCGAACCACTTCTTGACGACGTTCATCCCGCCGACTTCGTAGTTCCAGACCTCGGGCGGGACACCGGTGAAGGTGCCCGGACCCACCCGCAGGGTGCCGGTCTCCGCGTCGTAGGCGAGCGTGTCGGGCACGGTGGAGCCGATCGCGGTCTCGTACCGCACCTGCCGTGGGTCTCCCGCTGGGAAGGCGACGCTCTCCTGGTCCGACTCCTGCCCGGCGGGAGGGGCGCCGGCGTCGCCGTAGGTCGCCGCCCACAGGAACTCGCGGCCGACGCGGACCGCCTCGCTCCAGAGCACCGGATCGCGGGTGAGGGGTAACCGGACGCCGGGAGTGAGCAGTTCCTCGCTGAAGTGCTCCGTGAATGAGCTGTGTCCGGCGACCGCGACGGCATAGGCGGCGAGGTCGTGCACGGTCAGCTCGTTGTCCAAGCCGAGGGCCCCGTCCAGGTACCGGAGCAGTCCGGTGGGCACGTTGGCGCTGCCGTCGGGATGGAGCAAGGGGTGTACTCGCCCGCCCCGGCCGTTGAAGTGGTCGGTGTCCGGTAACAGCACGGTCGCCACCAGGGCACAACCGTTGCTTATCGGGTGACTGCTCTGCTGGTTGAGGAACACCTGCCCTGGCTGTAGCGACTCCCACAGTTCTGCCCGAGGCCGATCGATGACGCGATGGTCCGCGATGAGCCATTGGCGATCGAAACTGCGTAGCCCTACCCGTAAGAGCCGTGGACCGGTGTGAGACTCATCGATCATGCACCGGTCGGGATGGGCAAAGCCTGGCAGGCTTGCCGGACGCGAGTCGAGACTGCGGCTGTCAGTCTCCTTGAACAGCTGGGCCTTGACCTCGAGGTCCGTCTCACCGATGAGACGAGCCCATCGACGTTCAAGAACCGCATCTGAAGGCGAGGTCACCCACGACCTATTGGTCTTGTTGCCGGGGCTTCCCCACGGGAACACCTCATCCAGCGCCGGATAGTCGTCCCACCCCGACAAGGTCGCCGGAGTGAACGGCCGCACCCCCCGCGCATGCGCGTCCCTCCAGCCCCCGTCACCCAGACTCACCTCCCGCAGCTGGGCGAACTTGTCCGCCCGCCTGCCCTGAAGTGCCCGGTAGTGAACCCGCGCTGGACGTTCCGAGTCGTGATCCGCCCGCCGTACGAACACGCAGATCGACAACGGCTGGGCGACGTGGGGGAACACGCGGGTCGCCACGTCCGACCGCTGCCCCTCCGGCGACAGGTTGATGACCCACCCTTCGTCGCACGTCCTGCGCAGATAGTCACGCATGCCCCGCCCGGCGGGACCGGTGGCGAACGCCGACGGGGTGATGAAGCAGACGACGCCGTGCCGGTCGTCCGCGTGGGCGTCGAAGACCTTCCAGGTGGCCCAACGCCAGAAGTAGACGTACAGGTTCTTCAGCGCGTGCTCGTAACGGCCGTTGCCCGGATACCGGAAGTCATCCAGGGGAGGACGGCCCTGACCCTTCACCCGTTTCTCGATCCAGCCGCCGCGGTTCTCCGCCTTGTCGTCGTACGGCGGATTGGAGATGACCACGGTGACGGGGACGTTGGCCTTGACGTGGTTGGCGCGGGCGCGTGACACCGAGAGGGCCGCGTACGTCGAGGCGAGTTGCTCCTCCTGGACATAGGGGTCGTCGAGCGTGTCCGTGACGTGGAGGTTGAGTCCGCCCGGCGGGAGTGGGGCGCCGTGCTTCTTCAGCAGGTCGGCCGCGCGGAGTTCGGCGACCGCGAACGGGCCCATCTGGAGCTCGAAGCCGTACAGTCGCTGCGCCAGCCGGCCGATCGCGTCAGGTGCCATGGCCTCGCCGTGCCGCTCGGCCGCCTGGCGTGCCACCCGCTCGATGACGGTGTGCAGGTAGGTGCCGGTGCCCATCGCAGGGTCGACGATGTGCACGCTCTCGTCGCCGTAGCCGCGCGCCTTGCCCAGGCGGGTGCGCAGCACCTCTTCGGCGAGCCGGACCATCTCCTCGACGACCTGGTGCGGGGTGTAGTACGAGCCGCTGCGCTGGCGCAGGCTGTCGTCGTAGACGGAGAGGAACGACTCGTACAGGTGGAGGTAGGCGTCCCGGTTGCCCTGCCGGATGGTCTCCCACTCGACGGCCGCGACGGTACGGGCGAGGAGGTTCAAGGTCACTTCGAACCGCTCGTTGACGTTGTCGGTGAGCAGTTGGAGGGCTTTGCCCATCAGGGCGTGGCCCGCGTTGAGGCGGCGGCCGATCTCGTGGAAGCTCGTGCCGGTGACCGGGATGTTCTCGGTACGGGCGAGGAGCAGCGCGAAGGTGACCGTCTGGGCATAGCCGTCGGCGAAGGTCGCGTCGTCGGCGGAGGGGAAGAGGAGCCGGCGCCAGTCGCTTCTGAGGCCGGTGAAAGGACGGTCGGCGGCGGAGTCCGCCGCGTTCAGCCCGGCTTCGGCCCGTAGTTGTTCCCTTACGGCCTCGCGCAGCAGACGGCACAGCGGAGCGATGTGCTGGACGAGCACCGAAACACGACGGATCTTCGGCGGGTCCCAGCAGAGCACGGCCTGTGCCAGCGCGTCGAAGGCGGCGAGGTCGACGACTGTCAGTTTCTCCCCAGCGCTCTTCAAAGCCCCCGACAGCACGACCTCCTCACCGATCTGCGTGCCGTACTGGAACACCCGCCAGTGGGTGCCGTTGGTGTAGAGCAGGTTGGGGAGGTCGCGCAGGCGTTCCCACTGCTTCTTGTCGTGACCGGTGAAGGAGTCGGGGTCGATGCTCTTTCCGGGCCGCTTCACCTCGATGTAGCCGGTCACGTCCTTGCCGACGCGTACGGCGTAGTCGGGTCGTACCCCCAGGTGCGGGATGCGGGTCTCCGGGTACCAGCCGATCTCGTGGCGAGCATGGTGCGCGGCTATGGTGAGGAACAGTTGTTCCAGAGGGCTGCGGATGGCCGCCTCGCGGTCACCCGGGCCCAGCAGGTTCCGTTTGCATTCGGCGCCGAAGACGGAAACAGCTTCCTTGAGCCACTGAAGACGTGCGTCAGCCATGACCGTCCCCCCATCCCCCCGGTCCCGGACGAGATACGGGACCAGCCCCTTGGTGAAGTATGGGACAGCAACATCCCAAATGGGCAGGGGTGTGCAGGAGTTCGGCCGAGGTGAAGGTGCGCCCCACAGCAGTTGTCTGCCGGAGGGAACCTGCTGCGCCGGACGGAAGCTAGTTCTCCAACCGCACCGGCATCAGGAGCGAGAAGGCGCCCTCGTCGTCGGGCCGGCGGATCGCGACCGGCGCCGTGGGCGCGGCCAGCTCCAGGATCAGCTCGTCCCGGGCTCCTGCGGTGAGCGCGTGCAGCAGGAACTCGCGGTTGACGGCGACGTTGTTCGAGTCGTCGTCACCGTCGTCGCACACGATCACGGACCCGTTCTCCGTCACCCTGAGCACACTGAGGTCGTACGGCTCGCCGTCCTGCTCCCGTGTCTCGTTCGCGCGGACCGGACCGGTCTTCAGGGCCTCCCGGAATGCCGCCGTGCCGACGGTGGCCTGGCGACCGGCCGGGAGGTGGACGAGGCGACGGTAGTCGGGGAACTCGTGGCCGAGACTCCGGCCGGATGTCTGCCGGTCGCCGGTTTCCAGCGTGACGCGGTCACCGTCCACCGCGATGTGGACGGTCTCCTTGCCGGTCAGCAGCGCCCGCATCGCATCGGTGAGCGGAAGGGGCACGACCACCTGCGACCTCGGCCCGCCGAACCCGGCTGTCTGTGCTCGCGCGACAGCCATCCGGTAGCGATCGGTGGCTACGAGATGGAGGTCTTCGCCCTCGATGTCGAAGAGGATCCCGCCGAGCATCGGCAACTCGGCGTCGGTACCGGCGGCGAAACGGACCGCGTCCAACGCTGCGGCCAGCTCCTGTGCCGGGACGGACAACCGGGCGGTGACGGTGTGGAGTGAGGTCATGGGGTCTGTCTCCCTGCGGTCGAGTTGAGCTCGGAGCGTGGAGAACTCGCTGCGGGCATCGGACAGCCCCAGCTCGAGACGGCGCAGGTGCGCCTGAAGGAGACCGCGCACCAGGTCCGTGTCCGCGCCGGCCCAAGCGGCCAGCACGAGTCGGATATCCGCCAACGGCGTGCCCGCCCGGCGCAGCCGCGCCAGCAACCGGGCCTCTTCCAACTGCTCGGGCTCGTACCAGCGGTAGCCACTGACCGGGTCCACCCAGGCGGGGACCAGCACGCCGGCACGGTCGTAGAACCGCAGCGCGCTCACGCTCAGTCCGCCGTCCCGGGCCATCTCCCCGATGCTGCGCATCTCGTTCTCCACACCCGGAACTCTGAGCCCTCGACCAGGTCGAGGGTCAACCTCCGTCACGGCCCGGACCCGTCACTCAGGCCGAGCAGCCGGCCGCAGTGGTGGCGTGCCCGAACGGATCATCATGGAGTGGGACCGCTGATGTCCACTACGGCGTAGCGAGAGTACGGCCGGTCAGATCCCGGAGAAGCCGGGTGCCCAGGTGAGTCGTAGGCCGACACCCTCGGCCAGTGCGGTCCAACGGGCTGCGGACGGGCGTTTCTCCAGTACCAGGACAGGATGTATGACGGTGCTCGGGTGCGCGCTCCGGAGCTGGTGGGCGTAGTCGAGGATCTGCCCGATGCCCAGGCGGATCTGCTGGTCCTCGCGTGCCCCGGTGAGGCTCTTGACCTCGGCGACGAAGATGTCCTCTCCGCGTGACCAGCCGGCGTCGAATTCCGGAGCACCGGAGGAGTACGTACATGCCTCGATGCCCTGGCGGGACAGGTGGGCGATGAGCGCTCCGACCGTCGCCTCGTGCACCGCCGTCGCCTCGTCGAGACGGTTGAGGTCCAGCGTGAGATCAGCGGAACTGCGTCGGCCGGTCCTCCGGACTCGGAGGGGGCCGCCGAGGATGTGTGCTTCGGTCGTAGCGGCGGCGACGGGACGAACGCGTCCCGTACGTGCCCTTCTCAGCTCCAGGCACGGTGCGGGACGCCCCCGCAGCAGTTTCGAGAAGCCGTCTCCGTCCACGACGCAGACATGCCGTCCCCGGCGGCGCTCGGCCTCGGCGTTCACGAGCGTGCTGCTGTAGGTACGGCTGTCGTCGGTCACGACCTTGCTGGCCAGATCGCCGTAGATGACAAGGGTGGCCTTCTGCGAGAAGTCGGTCTTAGGGGTCGCGCCCTCCTGCCTGGCCCTTTCGGCGCAGTGCGTTCTGACCCTCCACTCGTCGTCGACGAGGACTCGACCTGTGAAGCAGATCGTCTGGCCATTGAGCCTGCGAACAATTCCTCGGCACGGTCGGACCGGCACAGACACTGCCTCCTTCAGTCGCCGTCCCGCGACAGCCAGCCGATATGCCGCAGCACGGGCACGATCCGGAAGCGGACGAAGGCGACTACCGGTGTCTCGTCATCCGCGGCGGGAAAGAACAAAGCGTGCTGGAGGGGTTTCTCGTGCTGTGGGTCGTACAGGTCCACCGGAGGCAGATCCGGTCGGTCGAACGCGGCCTCCAACATGACACCCTCCCGAGCGGTCAGCTCTCTGAGATGGTGCAGTCCCATGGCGTCCGCGAGGTCCACTGTGGTGAGGGACTTCTTGATCCGTGGTCTGCCATGAACGTCGACGTACGTGGGGAACACCATGATGCGCAGTTCCCCAGGCCTCGCAGATGCGCATATTCCGGAGCGCAGTCGGTTGTGCAGATTGGAGAGGGCCGCCGGCATCTCGGGGACGACCGTGGGCTTGTGGAGCACCACGTCGCGCTCGCCGTTCACCCAGTGATTGTCATGGACCGTCAGCGACGCTTGCCCGGGGAGGCGTAGCTCCCACTCGACGGCGGTGGCCCTGGACATTTCCCCGGAACAGGTCGTTCCGCTCTTCTCGATGCCCCTTCCGGCGTTTCGGACCAGCGTGAGGTCGTTCAATAACCGCACGAGTGATGCCTCCTTTGGGAAATCCCCACCACGCATTCAGTCCCTCCGTGCCAGATCCAGCGCCGCCACCCCGACGAACCAGTCCAGCACTTCGCAGATCTCGTCCCCGTGCTCCGCGAAAACCCTGACCGGGAAGGACGGACGCAGCTCCAGTTTCGCCTCGGGCAGGTCGATGCCCTCGATCTTGTTGAGGCGGTTCAGGAGTTCCCGGCGCTGCTCCGTGTCGTCGAAGGGGCTGCGGGTCTTCAGGTACTGGAAGACCACCTCGACCGTTCCGCTGACGGGGTAGATCCCAACCGGCCACATCAGGTGTGGCCGACGGCTGGTCCCGAGGTCCAGCATGGGGAAGCAGCTCGTCTCCTCGTGCCGGCCGTAGGTCACATGGCCGCCCTGGCGGCGCCAGAAGTCGAGGGCCGCCACCACTCCGGCGTACGTATCAGGCCAGTTCTCCCGCAACTGCGCACGGAACCGCTCGGCGGCCACCGCGTCCTCCCCCTCGGGGAGCGGGTCGTGCGCGGTGGGCCGCGTCACGTCCTTGCCCAGCAGGGTGGCCAGCTCGGCGGCGGACAGGCGCTGGGAGGGGTGAGCCCGCCCGAGCGAGTCGAAGCGCACTCCCTCGCTCGTCAGCAGCTCCTGCGGTGGCGGCCGGTCACTGCCGTCGGCCCAGCGGAACGACGGGGAGATCCTGCCTTCCACGGTGAGTACCCGGTAGGCGCCGAGCACGCTCGTGTTGGCGCCCAGGTAGGTCCCCACGGGTACCGGATGGCTGCCGATCAGCTCGGCGACATCGCCGTACGTCGTCCAGGTGCCGCTCGGCATCGCCGTCAGAGCGGCCCGCAGTTCGGCCCAGCCCGGCGATTCCTCACCGGTCGGCTTGACCCCGCCGATCGGACCGGGCCACAGCTCCACGGCGCGGTCGGCCAGGCGGTCGGCACGCTCCAGGATCTGCGCCTTGCCCCAGCGCTGTGCCGAGGCGATCTCGAGGTTCATGCGCAGCGCGCTGGAGTCGAGGATCTGCTGCTTGCGCTCGAAGGGGTGGTTGGAGAGCTTGGCGTTGTCACCGCTCAGCGTCAGGTTGCCGAGCGTGTGTACCAGCAGGTCGTGCAGCTCCTGCGGAGTCTGGTTCGGCTCCGTCTCCTCCGCGAGCAGGTCGAACCATGCGGGAGCGGGGCGTTGCGGCAGGACGTGTTCCACGCTGAGGGAAGCCTTGGCGAAGTCCACGGGTTCGGAGGCGCGGTAGCTCTCCTCCAGGCGGCGCAGGATGTAGCTGCGCTGTGGAGGGCGCCCGGACCAGTAGAACGGTTTGGTGCGGACCGCCTCGCGCAGCTCCTCGTCACTCGGCCACCGTCGGCGCCGGCCGGACAGGAACCGCCTCACCGCCTCGGCGGCCGGCCGGTCGGTCTCCAGCTCCTTCGGCGCTTCCATGAAGATGCGGTTGAGGTTGGTGGTCGGCGTCTGACAGATCAGGCGTCGCACCAGATACGACTCGACGTAACCCAATGCCTGGGCGGCGTCGTCCGACGTCGTCCCGCCGGCGTCGAGAAGGTCCAGCAGGTGCAGCGTGAGCGGGTAGTGCGTCTGGCCACCCCAGGCGGCCAGACGTTCCAGGACCGCCCGAAGGGCGGGGGACCGCTCACGCGAGGGGTCGATGATCCGCAGGAACCTCCCGGCCCGCTCGGCCAGTTGCTCGATCTCGCGCTGCAGCGCGTCCTCGTCGCCGGCCAGCGGCTGAAGTCGCTTTTGCTGCTCGCGATAGATCTCACTCTGCTTGGTCTTGTAGTGGCCGCGTACCACCAGGTCGAGCCAGACCAGGAGTTCGAGGTTCTTCGGGCCGAGGCTCTGCTGCATGGGCAGCCACAGTTCCTGATAGATCCGCTCGCCTCGTTTGGGCAGCAGCATGAACACGTAGTTGCGCAACAGGTCGCTCTGACTGAGCCCGACCCCCGTGTTGTTGATCGACTCGAAGATCCGGTACACGTTGTCGCCCGGCTCAGCGGTGATCTCCACGATGGAGAGCAGGTCCTTGAGCGCCGTTTCGACCGTGGCAGTCCACTGCGCGTCGCCCGCCTCATGGCCCTCGGCGAGCACACCGCGGAAGAACCGGTAGGCAGCTCCGATGTTGTCGCTTCCGCCGGCGTCCGCGCGGGACTGGACGCAGGCGGCGTACGCGTCCCGGTCCGCCTGAGTGGGCAGCAACCGATAGTGGTCCGCGCCCTCGTGGAACTCGTTGACCAGTATCTGGCGGTGCACCCGGTCCACCCCGCGCGCATCACCCGTCTCCTTCAGGTGGTCGCGCAGGGCGGTGAAGGCCAGCATCAGTGTGGTCAACCGCTGTTGCCCGTCCACCACCAGCCATCTCTGAACCCCGCCCGCCTGGATCTGACCGGGTGCGAGCACCACAGAGCCGAGGAAGTGCGGTGCGGCCGGTTCGCCGGCCAGATGCTGATCGACGAGTTCCCCGACGTCCTCCCACAGTCGTTGAAGCTGATCCCGGCCCCAGCTGTACGTGCGCTGGTAGAGCGGCACCTGGAACAGCTTGTCCCCTTGGACGAGCTTGAGGAAGGTGATCTCCTGGGCGCGCATGCGCCTCCCTTTCCTACGGCACCCTGACGGGTGTACAAACCGAGCCCGTTCATGTCCGATGTATCACGGCTCAGAGGCAGTTGTCCGTTGAATCCAGGCTTTGTCAGGCGTCGCTGTCTGCCGATGCCAGGGACGAACGGCTGGAGATGCGCGGCATCGTCTCGTTGGGGGAGCGGCGCAGCAGCTTGATGGTGCGGCCCTCGACCCACGCGTTCCACGCTTTGAGGTAGTAGAGCAGGTGCTCGCGTGAGTCGTCGCGGCGCCGGTGCGTGTTGCCCAGGGCCAGGTTGAGCATGGTGTTGCGCAGCGTCAGACGCGGATCGCCCGGCTCCAGGCGGGCGCCGGTGACGACCCCCGCCTCCCAGTCGGACTGGTCGATGTCGGGCCGGGCCTCGCTGGTGACGTACCAGCCGATCGTCGCGGCCGTGACGGTGATACGGCATCCCCGGTTCAGCGCGATGCCGTGGTGCAGGGCGTCGCGGACACCGGGGTGTTCGCCGAGCAGGTTCAGCAGCTGATCGTTGCTCGTGACCGACGATCCGCCGCTCCACGCGGAGTTGGGGGCGTTGCGGTACAGGTGCAGTCCGCGCAGGGCTGCCGCCAGGTGGGTCGCGTTGGCCTCCCCCGCGAGGGCCAACGCGTCCAGGCCGGTGCGCTTACGGCCCGTGTCCATCACGGTGAACGCGGTGCGCGGCACGCCGTGCGTGACGGTCAGGGGCACGGTGATGCCCGCCTTGACGACGGCGGCCAAGCGATGCTGTCCGTCGATGAGAACGTCGTCCTCGTCGAAGGCGATGCCCTGGTGCGTCAGCTGCCATTCCCCGCGCTGGATCTGACCGGCCAATTGCTGCACTGTGCTCTTGCTGAGCGGCCGATTGCTGGTGTTGTGGGTGAGCCACTGCGCTGCCAACTGCGGCGACACGTCGACCACTTGCATGTGCATGGCACCTTTGCCTTCCTCTGGCATGACGTCGAGGACAGCCTCTCGTCCCTTGTGAACTAAGTCAACACCGATATCGCGAAAGGTCGGTCGGACTCGAAGTGTCCACGAGGGCGGTCGACGTCGCCGGTGATCACTCGTTGGTGGCGATCTGTGCGGGGTGGGCGTCATGGCGTGATGGGTGTCCGGGATTGCTGATACGCTCACAATGTGTGCTCAGTTCACACTCGAGTTCGTGCGCCGGGGGGTGCATTGTGATCGAGCTCGTGGTGGTCGGGGCGGTATGACCGGACGGGCCACCGGATGGCCCTCAGGAGCAGTAGTGGGGTGGGCGTGTGAGTCAGGATGAGCGCGGGCTGAACGAAGGTCTGCGGCCAGTCGGTTCCGTCTACCAATACGACGACGGCCTGTATGTGCGGGTGTACGACGTCGTGCCGCACGTACTGGCAGACGCCGAGGACACTCATGGGTACCGGCAGGGCGACGACTTGGTGCGGTGCACCCTGTCCGTGAGCAACGGCACCGGACGGCCGTTCGACCTCGACGGCGTCACCCTGCTGGTGCGGGGAGGGCCGTACGGCAAGACGGGCCGTCAGGTGCAGGATTACCGCAGTGACGTGCTCGACGACGAGCTCGAGGGCACCCTGCGTACCGGGCGCAGGGTCTCCGCCACGTGGGCCTACAGCATTCCGGCCGGCACCGCCGGTGACCTGGACATCGAGGTCCGTTTCCCGGCGCGCGACCGGGGGAGCGTCACGTTCAGCACGGCGTCGGCCGCCGCCACGGTGGTCGGCGAGCGCCCCGCACCGATGGCATTCGACCAGTCCGTACTGTTCGGTGAGCATCAGCAGTCGCTGTTCGCGGAGCCGGACGAGGCCCCGGAGCCCGTGACCGGGGCCGGGCACGCGGACTCGGCCGCAGGTGGGCAGCGAGCGACCGCACCGGCCGCGCTCGACGCCGTCCCGGCCCAGCCGACCGGCCCCGGACGTCAGACCGCCCGGTCACTGGTCCCGGAAATCTCTGCCGACGGTCTGGACGCCGCTCGCGTCCGGCAGATCTTCCGGTTCCTCGCCGAGGCCGAGGAGTCGAAGACGCGCCCCGTGCGCACGCTCGACGGGGCGGCCGGGGCCGTGTGGTTCGACGAGTTGCCGGACGACGACGGCGTCGAGGTGATGATCGACGGCGCTCTCGCGGGGGACGACCCGGCCTGGCTGACCGTCGCCCGCCCCGAACGCGAGGACGCGCCGCACCCCAAGGCTCTGCTCGCGCCCTGGGTGGACGAGACCCGCATCCGTGACTTCAAGGAGCCTCGCGCCCCGCACCTGCGCCGGCGTATCGAACCCGAGTTCCCCGACTGGTCCCGGGGCATCCCGCTCGACAAGACCTACCACGAGCTGGACCAACACCCCCAGCGGGAGAAGATCGAGAAGCTGTACGCCGCCTGGGAGCAGGAATGGCTCGCCTGGGCGGAACGGCGCCGCGCGATCGACCCCCTGGTCAGGTTGTACGACCGGCTGCACAAGATGCACGAGGACGCCGCGGGCCTCGGTGAGGCGTACGAACTCGTGCTCGGGCTGGGCCGGCTCACGTGGCAGACGACCTCCGGGCAGCGGGTGGAACGGCACCTCGTCACGCACCGCGCCACCATCCAGCTCGACCCGTCCACCGGCACGCTCACCGCCTCCCCCGACCCCACCGGCGCGGGCCTGGAACTCGAAGAAGGCATGCTCGAAGGAGCCCAGCACGTGCCGGGCGCCGTACGCGAGACGATCGTCGAGGTGCTGGAAGGCGCCTTGGACGTGACCGACCCCGAACACCTCGACGCCGTACACACCGCCCTGCGTAGCTGGGTCAACGCCGCCCACAGCGCCGGAAGTTACGCGCCGACCGTCGAGCGCGCCAAGCCACGCAGCCTCGACGTCCCCCAGGTGGGACTCACCCCCGCACTCGTCCTGCGTGAGCGCAGCCGCCGCTCCACCATGGACGCTCTCAAGGCCATCGCCCGGCAGATCGACGCGGGCACGCCGCCCACCGCACTGCTCAGCTACATCGCGGGCCGGGACGGCGCACTGACAGCGGCGGACCTCGCGGCGGCGGAGGACGACGGAACGGCGCAGGGCGGCGACGAGATGTACTTCGCCCTCCCCGCCAACGAAGAGCAGCGCACGATCGCCGAACGCCTCCGCGCCAACCGCCTCGTCGTCGTCCAGGGGCCGCCCGGCACCGGCAAGACGCACACCATCGCCAACCTGGTCACCGACCTGCTCGCCCAGGGCAAGCGCGTCCTCATCACCAGCCACACCCCGCGCGCCCTGCGCGTGCTGCGGGACAAGCTGCCGGAGTCCGTCCGCGACCTGTGCGTGAGCCGCACCGAGGACGGCGCGGCGGCCCAGCGAGAGCTCGAGGCGTCCGTGCAGCGGATCCTCGGTGAGTACGCGGGCTACGACGAGAAGGCCTCCCGCAAGGAGATCCGTACCCTCCAGACACGACTAGCCCAGGCCCGCGCCGCCCAGCAGGCCATGCTGCGCGACCTCGCCGTACTGCGCGAGCAGGAGACGCACCGCTTCGAGGCGGAGATCGGCGACTACAGCGGCAGCCTGCAGGAGATCGCAGGGCGCCTCACCGGGGAGGCGGGACGGTACGACTGGCTGGGCCCGGTCCCGCAGGAACAACCCGCCCTCAGCGCCGACGAGGCCCTGCGTCTGCTGCACAGCACCCGTGCCTACACCCCGCACCACCAGGCCCTCGCGGCAGAGGTGCCCGGCCCCTCCGAACTCCCCGGCCCCGGCGACTTCGAGGAGGCCGTACGTATCGTACGGTCGGCAGAGGAAGCACATGCGGCCGCGCGCCAGGACCCGCTGTGTGCGGAGTACGACACGGCCGTGAGGAGCCTCGGCGAGGGGGAACAGCAGCGGCTGTCCTCGGCGCTCGACGCCTTCTCCACCACCCGCGCCCGCGCCGCGGCTCTTGCCGCCGCGGCCGGTGACTGGGCCGCAGCGCTCCTGAGGCAGGTGACTGAGGGACAGGACTGGCAGGCACGCAGCCGGCGGGCCGCCGTCACCGAAACCCTTGCGGCCGTCGACAGCTCGCTCTCCATCCTGGGCACCGCCATGGTCAGCGGCCTGGAGCAGTACGATCCGGCCACGGCGCTCGCGCAGGTCACCGCACTGCACGACGGTCTCGGTCAGGGACAGAAACTGCGCGGCCCCCTCGGTATGCGCTCGAAGCTTGCGAAGACGGCCGGCGCGTTCGCGGAGAACGTACGGGTCGACGGCCGGGCGCCGGAGGACGTCCCGACGTCGGCCGTCGTCCTCGCCCGCGTCCAGCTGGAACTGCGCCTGGCCCAGGTGGAGTCCGAGTGGGGCACGCCCGTCGCCGCTTGGCAGGGGCACGGACCGCGCCTCGCGCGGTTGCGGCAGGACGCGGAGGTGCTGGACGCCCTGCTCGCCGTCGCCGCCGCCCGTACGGACGTTCTGACCGCCGCGGCCACCTCCACGGCACTCGCGGTCGCCACCTGGCACGATCCTTCGGTCGAGAACGCCGTGCGCACCCTGCTGCGCGCCTCGACCACCCTGCGCGCGGCCGAACAGTCGCGCAAGGCCATCGCGGACAGCGAGGAACTCCTGCGGACTTGGGGTGATCGGCCAGGTGTGTCGCCGGCTGTCGTGCGCGCACTCGGTACCGTCCGCGACCGTGACCCCGACGGCTACCGCACGTTCAGCGACGAGATGGCCGAAGTGCGTCAGGCCGCCCGGCTCCGAGCCGAGCAGGATGTGGCCCTCGCTCGTGTCCGGGAGGCGTTCCCGGCCCTTGCGGACCGCATCTCCAGCACCTACACGGACAGTGCCTGGGAGACGAGACTGCCCTCGCTCGCGGAGGCCTGGGCCTGGTCCGCGTGGCGCGACCGCCTGGAGCGGCTGACCGATCCCGAGGCCGAGCGTGCCCTGCGCCAGCGGCTGACGGAGGCCGACGACGAGGCCCGCATCTTGCTCGCGCGGCTTGCCGCTGCCCGCGCCTGGCACCGCTGCCTCGGCCTGCTCACCGGCGATCAGTCCCGGGCACTCAGTGCCTACCAGCAGGCCGCGCGGCGCATCAAGGGCAAGTACCAGCACCGCTACCGGCGCGACGCGCAGGCCGCGCTGCGCAAGGCGCAGACGGCGGTGCCGGCCTGGATCATGCCCCTGCACCAGGTCGCCGAGACCGTACCCATGGACCGGCCGGGTCTGTTCGACGTCGTCATCGTCGACGAGGCCAGCCAATCCGGCCTGGAGGCCATGCTGCTGAGCTGGCTCGCCGACCGGATGGTCGTCGTCGGCGACAGCAAGCAGGTCAGTCCGTCCAACGTCGGCCTCAAGCAGGACGAGTACTTCCACCTCAGGGATCGCCTGCTCACCGCGCTGGAACCGGACGTCCGCAGTCTGTTCGGCCCCGAGTCCAGCTTCTTCGACCTCACGGAGGCGTTCTCGGCGGGCCGCGGCACGCTCATGCTCAAGGAGCACTTCCGGTGCATGCCGGAGATCATCTCCTTCTCCAACGACCTCTGTTACAACCGTGATCTGCTGCCCCTGCGGCAATACGGCGCCGACCGGCTGCCTCCAGTGCGCACGGTGTACGTCGAGACCGGCGAAGCCCTCGGCGCCAACACCCGGCTGACCAACGCGGCCGAGGCCGAGGCCCTTGTCGACGCGATCGTGCACTGTTGCGCAGACCCCGCCTACGACGGGAAGACCATGGGCGTCGTCAGCCTCCGCGCGAGCAAAGGACACCTGACGGAGCTGGAGAACCTGCTCGCCGAGCGCCTCGACTACGAGCAGCGCGAGGAGCGGCGCATCCGGGTCGGTGACGCCGAGGACTTCCAGGGCGACGAGAGGCACATCATGTTCATCTCGTTCGTCAACTCCGCGACCACGGCCGCAGGAGCGGTCCCGGGCGGCTTCAACGGCAAGACCTACGAGCAGCGCATCAACGTGGCGGCCTCGCGTGCCCAGGACCAGGTGTGGGTGTTCCACAGCGCGCGGGCCGAACAGTTCCACGAGAACGACTTGCGCCGACGGTGGCTCGATCACCTCACCCGTCCCGCGGAGGAGGATGTCGTCGCGGTCGAGGGCGAGGTTCTGCCCGATGTCCGGCACGAAGCGTTCGACAGCCTGTTCCAGCAGAAGGTGTACCTGGAACTTACGGCACGGGGCCACCGGGTCCGTCCGGGATACCAGGTGGGCCGTCACACGATCGACCTGGTCGTGGAGGGCGGAACGCGTCGCCTCGCGGTCGCCTGCGACGGTGACGCCTTCGCCGAAGGTGAGGACGCCTCAACCGCGGCCGCCAGACAGCGCGACCTGGAACGTGTCGACTGGACGTTCATCCGGATCCGGGGCAGTCGCTTCCACCTCGACCGCGAGCAGGCTCTGGCCCCGCTGTGGGCGGAGCTGGAAAGGTTGGGCATCGAACCGGTCGGGCGGGAGCCGGAGGTCTCCGGTGCCGCCGACGGCGCCGCGCCCAGCGGGGCGGAGCCGACCAGTGAGGCGGCGGGCGGTGGTGTGTCCGTGACGGGGCACATGGCCGAGGCCGGTCACATTGCCCGCACGCGTGACATGGGCGAGGCTGATAACGCTGCCGTGGCCGATGCCGGCGTGCCGTCCGAGCTGCGGGGCGCCCCTAGCCATGCTGTAGGGAGCCGGGACGCGGTGCGAGCTCAATCGCCGACTGGAACTCCGGCCAATCTTGGGGTGGTGCCCGCGCCCAGGGCCACGGACCCGCACGCGTCCCTTACTGGTCCGGCCCGACAGGCGACGCCTACTCCGACCCGGACGCGTGCCACGAGCGCGGGGAGCGGGGCCGCTCCCACACGGGGGGCTGGGGCGACGGTGCCTGCGGCGGCGCCGGCCGCACGGCCGACGGGTTCGCCGGGGCATGTCGCACCATCCGAGGGCTTGGTGCGGTCGGCGATGCCCACTCCGACCGCGTCGAGCCCCCTGCCGGTTCGGGAGATCCCGGCTGCGGCCTTCCAGAGGTTGGTGCGCGAGGTGCAGCTGTTGCAGGTGGCAGTCGATGCTCCCCGCGAGAGCCCCGAAGGAGCGGACGCGGCGCAGCTGGTCTTCTTCAGGAGGACCCAGGACCAGCAGCGCGAGCGGCGTACCAAGCGCCTCGCCTTCCTGCGGAGCTTCCTTGACGCCGTCGGCGTCGGACGTGAAGCTGCAGTGCCGGACGTCGTGATCCCGGGCGCGCTGCTCCGTCTGGAGTTCGACGGCCAGGTGGACGAGGACACCCTGTACACGATCGCCGAACTGCCCACCGAGGAGGCGGACATCGTTTCTCCGTCCTCTCCCCTCGGCCTCGCCCTGACCTGGCAGCCGACAGGACGTGAGATCTCGTACGACGCGTCCCAGGGCAAGACACGCACGGTTGTCGTGCGGGAGATCAGCGTCTGATCGAGGCCACAGCAAGGTGACAGGACGGGCCCTGTCCGGCGAACCCACCTCTTGGGTCCGCCGGACAGGGCCCGGTGCGGCTCAGCCGGTGACCGGGTCCAGCATGCGGCTCCGCTCACCGTTCCAGGAGATCGCCAGCGCGTCGCGCGCCCGCGTACACGCCACGAAGAGTAGACAGTGCTCGGCCAGCAGATCCGAACGGTGCTGCAGGGCGTCTTCGTCGGCCGGCGTCACCTGCGGGGCGAACGGCAGCACGTTGGAGGTCACGCCGACGACGGCCACACAGCGGAACTCCAGCCCCTTCATGGCGTGCATCGTCGCCACGCGCACACCTGACACCTTCGGCCCCGGGTCGTCCTTGACCGCGACGGCGGGGATACCCTCCCGGCGCAGGCGGGCGATGACTGCGTCGACGAGTGTGTTGAAGCGGGCGCATACTGCCACTTCGGACGGCTTCACACCGTCCTGGTCGATCCAGGTGCGGATCTGCTCCACCAGCGCGCGCAGCTCGTCGTCCTGGTTGCCATGGCCGCGGGCCACCGGGACGCGGCCGTGCAGCTCGGAACGGTAGCCGCGCAGCGAGTCCCGGCCGCCGTCGTCCTCGTCGTCCTCACCGAGGCGGCCCACCGGCTGACCGTCCAGGAGAGACGCGGAATAGCGCAGAATCTCTTCCGTGCTGCGGTAGTTGAGGCGCAGCCGGGACGTCCGTCCCCGCACGTTGACCCCCAGGGACCGCAACGAGACCCGGGAGTCATAGATGCGCTGATGGGGATCGCCGACGAGGAACAGGTCATCCGCCCGCTCGGCCGCGGAGGCACGCAGCACCCGCCATTGGGCCGGGTGCAGGTCCTGTGCCTCGTCCACCACGACGTGTCGGTAGCGCGGCCCCTGCTCGGCCAGAATCCGGGCGGCCTGGTCGCACACCATGGTGTACGTCGCGGAGTCGCGGGAGGCCAGATCCCCCGTGAAACGCTCCATGACCCGCCACAGCCGGGCCCGTTGCACCCGCCCCACCTGTGTGCCGCGCCCTCTGCGCACACATCTCAGGTATTCCTCAGGCGTCCGCAGCCCCTGAGCCAGGACGACGTTGCGGAACTCCTGGGACAGGAAGCGTTCCGACCAGGGCAGGTCCTCGCGCGCGGCGGCTCGGGTCCAAGCGCTCCTCTCCGCTGCCGCCGACAGCGGTTTCGGCGAGCTGCCCCTGGCTTCCCGGAGTACCCGGGCGGCCAGCGAGTCCACCGTCGTGACGTCGACACGGTCGAGCAGATGCGCGTCGGCGTCGCCGAGCAGGAGAGCGAGGCTGTCCCGCAGGGCGGCCGCCATGGCGTTGGTGAAGGTGGTGAGCAGGATCCGGTCCCCCTCGCCCCCGGTGCGCAGCAGATGACGTACCCGGTGCAGGGCGACGACCGTCTTGCCGGTGCCAGGGCCGCCTGTCACCTGAGCCGGTCCGTTGAAGCCCGCGTGGTAGGCATACCGGCGCTGGGCAGGGTGCAAGAAGACGCGCCAGCGGATGAAGTCCTCGGTGAGGATCCGCTCCAGCTCACCGGGTCCGGTGACCTCCACGATGCGGTTGGGCGTGTTGAGGATCGCCTCGCTGATGGTGACGGCCGGCCGGTCCTCCGCCGTGCGGACCGTCTGACCTCGCGGGGCGATCAGTTGCTCCCACACATCCTCGGGGGAACAGTCGGCTGCCAAGTACTCCAGGACCTCGTACTGATCGGCAGGCATCATGGGGGGCGCCATGACCGTCAGATCGTCAGCGGTGACGCACACGCGCGCCAGTCGCATCACCTGCTCGTCGATGCCGAGGTCACGCAGCACGGTGTCGGAGTGGTGGGCGAACAGCCTGGCCGGGGTCCGGACCGCCTTCGTCTCGAAGTAGGTCTCCATCTGCTCGAGTGCCTCGACATTGCGAACCTCCAGGCCTCCGGTGGCGCCGTTCACAGAATAGGCGCGCTTGCAGGCCCAGTTGATCGCCTCGTCGTGGGGCGCCACTCTGAGGAGAGTGAACAACTCGCTGCCGTCGTCCGGGGCGAGGAGAACGCCCCGGTAGAACCTGGTGACCCGGATCGTGCGGATCCGGGGGTCGCGCGCCCGCTCGAGCTTCTCCAGATGCATTCCCTTGCTGGCATGGAGCTGCGGCACGGTCAGGCTCCGGAACATCTGGATCGTGTCGTTGACTTCCTTCTGGACAGGTCTCTGCAGGGAGATCAGATCCGCGACGAAGTCGTCGGAGAGAGCGAGACGGGGCATGGGAGTCCTCGGGTCGCGGATGGGTGGTGGACGCCCAGTGGGCAGGTACCAGCCTAGAGACTGACGGGACGCCGAGCGACGGACCCCTCGAATTTGTTGTGTGAACTGAGTCAACGAGCCTATATTTCTCATGCTGCCACACCACGGGTGCACATCCGTGCTCCAACGGCCCTGTCCGAAAGGACCCACCGCATGCCGGCCCAGCCTGCCCAGGCCGCTGTTCCGCATCCGCTCGACGAAGTTCCCCAGACGTTCCGTGCCGGGGACTCGTACGCGGTGCGTGACGCACTCGTGCACTACATCCGCCGGGATCTGCTGGGCCCCTGGGACGGTGAGACGGAAACGCTGCAGAGCGCCTCCTCCGGACCCCGTGACCGCTACCTGGTCGGCATGCTCGGTCCGCGCCCTCAGGCCGTCACCACGGACCGGATCGCCCGTGCGGCCGCACAGGGCGCGGACGGGGAGTCGGGTGATGAGCAGGAAGGTGACGACAGTGACCTGCAGGACCGGCTGAGTCCCCAGGCAGCCGGACACATCTGGGCGTCCTCCATGGGGCTGTCCTTCACCGCTCCGGCCTCGGTCGGCACGCTCAGCGCCACCGTCCGCTGGGGTCGCTACACCCAGTCGGAAGAAGCCACCGAGCGGGGGACGACGCGCAGGGTCTGGTCACGTGAGCCGGTCGAGCGTTTGGTGGACATCGACGTGACCGACGGGGCCGACCGCACCGTTCAACTCGACGGCGACACCGTCGTCCTCGACGTGCAGGTACGCCGGCACAGCGGCCGTAGGGGCGCCGAGGACCTGCGCATAGTCGAGCTGGCCCTGGTGAACCGGCAGCCGGACAGCGCGGACGCGCGCGACGCGCACTGGCTCTTCCAGACAGAGATCGACGTCACCGCCTTTCCCGACGACCAGGCGGCAGTCTTCCTGCCGGTGGACGACCCCCTCGACCCGGCGACCCACGAGAACGCGCCCGAGGACGCCGAGGAGCGGAGGCTGCGGTTGCTCTACCGGGACAGCCTCAGCCACGCCAAGGGCCGCAATGTCGCCGTTCACGCGCACGTCCGCGACGGAGAGCGCAACGCGCACCGGCTGACCACCGTCTGGCTTCCCGAGTACGACGTCAGGGCGACCACTGCGCCGACACTCGAGGAGCAGGACCTCCTCCAGGGGCTGGAGCTGGGCATGGACGAGCTGGCGGCGCTCGCCACGCCCGGCCGCCGATCCGAACTGAGCGCCGCTCTGGCCCCGTTGGCCGACGGGTACGGCACGTGGCTGGAGCAGCAGCGCCGCAGTGCCGCTTCACTCCCCGATGACCTGCGAGAAGCGGCCGAGACCGCGATCGAGCAGGCGCTCGAGGTCTGCGACCGCATCACCCTCGGCATCGACCGGCTCGTGGCCGACGAGACGGCCCTGCTGGCCTTCCGGTTCGCCAACCGGGCCATGGCCCTGCAGCGCCGCAACACGGCCATCGCGGCCTCCCGCACCGGCCGCGAGAACGATTCCCGGTCCTACCAGGAGGCCTACGACGAGGTACACGGGAAGGGCAAGGCGGCAGCCAGCTGGCGTCCGTTCCAGCTCGCCTTCGTCCTGCTGAACATCGACTCCCTCACGCAGCCCGGACACCCGCACCGTGGTACCGGCCGTGAAGCCCTCGTCGATCTGCTGTTCTTCCCGACCGGCGGTGGCAAGACCGAGGCATATCTCGGACTCGCCGCCTACACCTTCGCACTGAGGCGTCTCCAGGGCACTTTGGGCTCGGGTACGGAAGCCCGCAGCGGTGAGGCGGGTGTGGGCGTTCTCATGCGCTACACCCTGCGGCTGTTGACCGCTCAGCAGTTCCAGCGCGCCGCCGCCCTGGTGAGTGCCTGCGAGGTTTTGCGCCGCGAGGAGTTCGCGCGGGACCGGCGCTGGGGACCCACCCCCTTCCGGATCGGGCTCTGGGTGGGTACCTCCGTCTCACCGAACTGGTTCGACGAGGCCAAGGAACAGATCGCCGAAGCCAAGGAGAACGCCAGCGACAAGCACGCCCGCGTCCTGCAGGTCCTCACCTGCCCCTGGTGCGGCAGCGGGCTGACCGCCCGCTCGAACATGGAGTACGACGAGGGCCGCCGCAGGGTTCTGCTGTACTGCCCTCGCGGCGAGGGGGAGGACCGCTGCCCCTTCTCCCGTCGCGAAGCGCTCGGCGAAGGCGTCCCCGTGCTCACCGTCGACGAGGAGATCTACCGGCTGGCACCCTCACTGCTGATCGCCACGGTCGACAAGTTCGCCCAGCTTCCGTGGAACGGCTACTCCGGCCTGCTGTTCGGCAGGGTCACCGAGCTGTGCCCCCGCCACGGCTACCGCCACGAAGACCTGGACGCCAAGACCGGCTGCGGTGGCCGCCACAACGCCCGGGGCGACCTGCCCGGCGTCACCGCCCAGCCCGTCACTCGCCTGCGACCTCCGGACTTGATCATCCAGGACGAGCTTCACCTGATCTCCGGAGCCCTGGGTACCACCGTGGGCCTCTTCGAGGCGGCCGTCGACCAGTTGTGCACGTGGAGCTTCACCGACCCTCACGGAGGACGTCACGAAGTCGGCCCCAAGATCGTCGCCTCCACCGCGACCACGAAACGGGCCGCCGACCAGGTGCTCGGTGTCTTCGGCCGCAAGGTCGCCGTTTTCCCTCCCCAGGTGCTGGACGTCGGGGACACCTTCTTCTCCCGGCAGGTGGAACTGAGCCGGGAGGATCCCGGCCGCCGCTACCTCGGCGTATGTGCTCACGGCACCCGTCTCAAGGCCTCCGAGATTCGCGTCGCGGAGATCCTGCTGCTCTCGGCGCAACAGCTCTTCGACGACTACGGCTGGCCGGCCGACCCGTACATGACCCTCGTCGGCTACTTCAACGCGACGCGTGAACTCGCCGGCATGCGGCGGTACATGGACGACGACATCACCACGCGGGTGCGATCCAACGGCAGCCGCAAGGGCCAGGACACGCTGTCGGACCGCATCGTGAGCAGAGCCGGAATGCTCAGCATCCAGGAACTGACCTCCCGCATCTCCTCCTCCGACATCGGCGGGGCCCTGAAGCGGCTGGAGATCGAATTCGATCCCGAGCGGGACACCTCGGTGCGCAGGCTGGCCTTCCTCCGCGAGTACGCCGCCGCCATAAAGGACAAGCGCGAGCCCCGAGCGTCCATGACGCCCTTCGTTCGACAGGCTGTCGACGTCGTCCTCGCGACCTCGATGCTGCAGGTCGGTGTCGACGTCTCCCGCTTCGGCCTGATGCTCGTCGTGGGCCAGCCCAAGAACACCGCCGAGTACATCCAGGCGTCCTCGCGAGTCGGCCGCGATGCCGCCCGTCCGGGCCTGGTGGTGACCCTCTACAACTGGTCACGTCCCCGCGACCTCGCCCACTACGAGGACTTCGAGCACTACCACGCGACGTTCTACCGCCAGGTGGAAGCGCTGTCGGTGACCCCGTACACCCGGCGCGCGCTCGACCGTGGTGTCGCCGCCACCTATGTCGCCGCGCTGCGCCACGCGACCCACGACTCCTCCCGCAACCTCGACGCCCACCACGTCGACCTCGACGGACCGCTCGCCCAGGAGGTCGAACGGCGGCTTCTCGAACGCGCCGAGCGGGTCGGAGGCGACCGGCCCCGCCAGTACCTGAGTGAACGTCTGGACCGGCTCAAGGACGAATGGCGCCGCAAACGCGACGAGAGTAGTTCCGCCCTCGCCTACCGCAAGGAGAAGCACAAGACGACCGTCGTGAACGGCCTGCTGCGCCGGGCGGACGGATCCCGGTGGACCGAGCTGACCGTCGGCATGTCGATGCGCGAGACGGAGAACGAGATCAACCTGCTCCTCCCCGGCGGCGCCTTCCTGGAAGAACCCTCGGGCGACGGACCCGACTGGACGTTCGGCGCCTCCGGGACCGACTCCGGTACCGACCCGGACACGGCGAGCACCGTGGACAGCGACGAGTACGGACCCGTCACGGTCGGCACGGTAAGGAAGGCACAGCGATGAGCAGTCAGGGAAGCAACCGCAGGGTCGGCGCCGTACGGCCCAGCCACCTCATGTTCACCGCCGGGGTCGGCGCCCTCGTCGACCTGCCCAACTTTTCCGTCCTGATCCGGGGAATCGACTCCTGGAGTCACTCCGGTATCACCGAATACGACATCGATGAACCTCGGCTGCGCGCCGCCGTCAACCGGTCGCTCCAGCGCTATGGACGCGGCCAGGTCGAGCAGTTGCGTGCCGCTCCCTGGCTGGAGGGCGCCGACGCGGACCCGAAGGGCTGGGCGGCACAGGGGGTGGGAGTGCCCGTGACACCCTTCCCGCAGTGGATGCGCTGCACCGCGTGCAATGTGCTGGCCGCGATCGACTCGGGCGAGTTCGCCTTCGTCAACGCCAACCCACGGACACCGCACGAGGCGAAGTTCGTCCACGACTGCAAGCGGGGCAAGCCGCTGGCCGTGGCGGCCCGTTTCACCCTCGTGTGCACCGCCGGCCATCTCGACGAGTTCCCCTACACCGCGTACGTGCACCGTGGGCAGGCCTGCGGCAAGACACCGCGCCCGAAGCTGCGCATGAAGGACCATGGCGGCAACCAGGCCGCCAACGTCACCATCGAATGCGTCGCCTGCGGCGTGAAGCGCAACATCCGGGAAGCCATGGGCGAAAGAGGGCGCCGCAACCTTCCACGGTGCCGTGGACGGCATCCGCATCTCGGCACCTACGAGACGAACGGCTGCAACCAGGAGCCGGTCCTGATGGTGGCGGGCGCGTCCAACCAGTGGTTCCCGCTCACCCTCAGCGCCCTGGCACTGCCCAAGGCTCAGGGCGGAGACATCGGCAAGCTCCTGGACAACCACTGGCCCGACCTCGAACTGATCGAGGACCAAGGGCAGTTCGACTTCATGGCACGCATGCCCAAGTTCACCTTCCTCAAGGAGTTCGACGCCGACGCAGTGGTCGCGGCGATCACGGCCCGCAAGCTGGGAACCACCGGGCCGGCTCCCTCCGCCCCTGACGTCCAGGCCGACCTCTTCGGACCCGAATGGGACGCGCTCTCCGGTCCCGTTCCCACCCCCAGCGACGATTTCGCGCTCCGGCAGATGCCCGTGCCGGCCCGTCTGAGTGAGTTCTTCGCCGACATCAGGCAGGTCGAGCGGCTGCGTGAGGCACGAGCGCTGATCGGATTCAGCCGGCTCGACGCGCCCGACCCCGAATCACCGGAGATCGCCACGCGCGTCGAACTGTCCCGGGGGATCCGGAACTGGGTACCGGCCAGTGAGGTGCGCGGCGAGGGCGTCTTCCTGCGCGTGCGGGACGGCCTGATGGCCGAGTGGACCGCTCGTATGGAGAAATCACCGCATATGGAGGCGCACAGACAGGCGTACGCACGGTTCCGCGCCAACCGAAAGTCGGACCGCAAGACCAGCGACTTCGACCCCTACTACGGTTGGCCAAGGGCTCGGTACATCGCCCTGCACACCCTCTCCCACCTGCTGATCCGCACCATCGCCCTGGAGTGCGGCTACAACTCCGCCTCCCTCGCCGAACGGATCTACGCGGGGGACGAACAGAATCCGAGGACGGGCATCCTCATCTACACTGCCGTCCCGGACGCCGAGGGCACCCTGGGAGGTCTGGTGTCCCTGGCCGAAGAGCGGGAGTTCGACCGGATCGTGCGCCGGGCCCTGACCGACGCCCGCCACTGCTCCGCCGACCCGCTGTGCGCCGAGCGCCTGCCGCAGGACCCGGCCGACTTCCTCCACGGAGCCGCATGCCATGTCTGCCTCTTCGTGTCGGAAACCACGTGCGAACGCGGAAACCGGTTCCTGGACCGTCGGTTCCTCGTCCCGCTGACCGGTGACCGGGATCCGGTGCTGACGCCGGTCGCTCTGCTGCCGTGAGCCGACCCGCATTCGAGGGCGCTGCCGAGGCCGCCGTCGCGGCTCTCGGCCTCTCACGCAGCAAGGACCTCGCAGGCATGCTCGCCCAGGGACGCACCAGGGATCGGATCCTTACCGAGTTGGCGACGCCGGGAGTCAGCGCGGCTGTCGCGGCGCTCTACGACGCCATGGAGTCGGAGTCGGTGCCCGCCTCCGAGGCGGCTGCCTATGTGCGCGGCTACGTCGCCGCACGGCGGCAGGCCCGGGACACGGTCCGGGTCCGCACCGTGTGGAGCGGTCCCTCGACACCGGCGGTACCGGTGCGGGCGACCGCCCAAGTGCTGGTCGAGGTCATCAACGAGGCGCAGCACGAACTGCTGGCAATGACGTACGCGGCTCGTCCGTATCCCGCCCTGACCAGGGCCCTGACAGAGGCTGCGGGCAGGGGCGTCCAGACGCACGTCGTGGTCGAAACCGTGGCCGGCGCGGGCGGCCTGCTTTCGGGGAGCGAACCGGCCGAAGCGTTCGCGTCCGTGCCCGGACTGCGGCTGTGGGCCTGGGCTAGGGACCCTGCCGAACAGGGCCGCTCCCGCCAGCACGCCAAGCTGGCGGTCGCCGACCGTCGCACCCTCTTGCTCGGCAGCGCCAACCTGACCGAGTCCGCCGCTCGGCGCAACATCGAGGCGGGTGTGCTGGTGACCGGCGGTGAAGCACCGCGTCGTACGGCAGAGCACATTGTCGAAATGCAGCGTCTCGGCATACTCAGGCCTTTCCCGCCACATCACGCTCCCGGCTGACCACGGCAACAGTGCTCGCGGTCTGATCGAAGCCTCCCTATGTCCGTCGAGGCGTTGTAGAGCCGCGCCCTCTTCCTCACCTCCGGCGAGACCTCCGCTGATCGATGCCACAGCTGTGCGTCCACGATCAGCCAGCCGATCATGAGCGCGACGGACCCGACCATGGCGATCACGAGGCGCGGCACGCTCAGGGCCTCGGACAGGCTCCAGAGGGTGGAGTCCAGGGTGGCGATGGCCCCCGGTGGCGAGTGTGGCCGCCAGGGCTTTCGACAAGCCCGGCACCAAGCGCCACGGCCGGTTTGGCGCGGACCATACCAACGAGCACCCCCAGGTAACCGCGCGGCCCGCTGACGACGTAGGGGACACAGTTCCCTTCACGCCCACATACGGATCAACGGTGAAGCACCCTCGAATGTTCCCTGGGAGCGGCTCATACCGGGACTCTCCGGATGCTCGTGTGAGCGGGGCCCGGTGACGGCGCCTGTCGCGCGGTTCCCGGCACGATCAGGTAATCAGGAACGGTGAACAAGGACGCGACCGACCCCTTCGTGCATGTCCGGGGCGCCAGTGAGAACAACCTGCGGAACATCGACGTCGACGTTCCGCGGGACGCGATGGTCGCCTTCACCGGCGTCTCCGGTTCGGGCAAGTCCTCGCTCGCGTTCGGCACGCTCTACGCGGAGGCCCAGCGGCGCTACTTCGAGTCCGTAGCACCGTACGCCCGAAGGCTGTTGCAACAGGTCGGCGCACCGCACGTGCAGGAAATCACCGGACTGCCACCGGCCGTGGCCCTTCAGCAGCGACGCGGGTCGCCCAGCTCGCGCTCGACGGTCGGCACCATCACGACACTGTCCAATCTGCTGCGCATGCTGTACTCCCGGGCCGGCACCTATCCGCCCGGGGCCGCACGGCTGGAAGCCGAGTCGTTCTCACCCAACACCGCGGCCGGCGCCTGCCCGAAGTGCCACGGACTGGGCGTCGTGCACGACGTCGCCGAGGACCTGCTCGTCCCGGACCCCTCGCTGAGCATCCGCGAGGGGGCGATCGCCGCCTGGCCGGGCGCCTGGCAGGGCGCCAACCTGCGCAGTGTCGTGAAAGGCCTGGGGATCGACATCGACCGACCGTGGCGCAGGCTCAGGAAGAAGGACCGGGACTGGCTGCTTTACACGGACGAGCAGCCCTCCGTGTACATCGAGCCGGAGGAGGACCGCGTCGACTACGGCTACCAGGGCAAGTTCTGGAGCGCCCGCAAGCACGTCATGCACGTCCTCGCCGACTCCAAGAGCGAGAAGATGCGCGAACGGGCGCTCCGGTTCGTCAGGAGTGTGCCCTGCCCCGAGTGTCACGGCAGCGGACTGCGGCCCGAGGCGCTCGCCGTGACCTTCGCCGGACGTTCCATCGCCGAGATCAACGCGATGCCGCTCACCGAGGTCGTGGCGCTGCTGCGGCCCGTCGCCGGGCGGTCCGAGGCCGACGCCACCACGTCGACCGCCCGATCCGGGGAGACGACCGAGGTCGCGGTCCGGATCTGCGGCGATCTGGTCGCGCGGATCGACGTACTGCTCGACCTGGGCCTCGGATATCTCAGCCTCGGGCGCCGCTCGACGACCCTGTCGCCCGGCGAGGCGCAGCGCCTGCGGATCGCCACCCAGCTGCGCTCGGGGCTGTTCGGCGTCGTCTACGTCCTCGACGAACCCTCCGCGGGCCTGCACCCGGCTGACGCGGAACCGCTGCTGGACGTGCTGGACCGCCTCAAGGCGGCGGGCAACTCGCTGTTCGTCGTGGAGCACGACATGGACGTTGTACGGCGGGCGGACTGGGTGGTCGACATCGGCCCCGGCGCGGGCGAGGGCGGCGGACGCGTGCTGTACAGCGGCCCGGTCGCCGGTCTTGAGCGGGTCGGTGAGTCGGCCACGAGTCAGTACCTGTTCGGGCGCGCCCAGCCGCTCGATCACCGCCCGCGCACACCGCACGGCTGGCTGCACCTGAGCGGCGTCTCCCGCCACAATCTGCACGACGTGTCCGTCGACGTACCGCTCTGCGTACTGACGGCGGTGACGGGCGTGTCCGGTTCCGGAAAGTCGACGCTGGTGACGCAGGTACTCGCCGAGGTCGTCCGCGGCCACCTCGGACTCGTACCCGAGGAGCCCGACGAGGCGCACCTGGAGGTCGACGTCCAGGACGCGTCGGGGGTCGAGTCGTTCGACCGCCTGGTCCGGGTCGACCAACGGCCCATCGGCCGAACTCCCCGGTCCAACCTGGCCACGTACACAGGGCTGTTCGACGCGGTGCGCAAGCTGTACGCGGCAACGGACGCGGCCAGGGCGCGCGGCTACTCGGCCGGACGGTTCTCCTTCAACGTGCCCGAAGGGCGGTGCGAGACCTGCCAGGGCGAAGGGTTCGTCGCGGTGGAACTGCTGTTCCTGCCCGGCACCTACGCGCCGTGCCCAACCTGCCAGGGCGCCCGGTACAACGCCGAAACGCTGGAAGTCACCTACCACGGCAAGAACATCGCGGAAGTGCTGGCGCTGTCCGTCGACGCCGCCGCCAAATTCCTGTCCGACGTCCCGGCCGCCTCCCGCAGTCTGGAGACGTTGCGCGAGGTGGGACTGGGGTACCTGCGGCTGGGCCAGCCCGCGACGGAACTCAGCGGTGGTGAGGCGCAACGCATCAAACTGGCCACCGAACTGCAGCGAGCCCGCCGCGGGCACGCGCTCTACCTGCTCGACGAGCCGACGGCGGGGCTGCACCCCTCGGACATCGCGCTGCTGCTGCGACAGCTGCACCGGCTCGTCGACGCCGGCAACACGGTCGTCCTCGTCGAGCACGACCTGGACACGATCGCCACCGCCGACTGGGTCATCGACCTCGGGCCGGGCGGCGGTGACGCGGGCGGGCGGGTGGTCGCGGCGGGCCCGCCGGCCAAGGTGGCGAGGGCCCGCCGCAGCGCCACCGCGCCCTATCTCGCGGCCCGGCTCGCGCGCTCCTGACGACGGTGCGAGGGGCTGAGTACCGGTCAGCCGGGTTCGGGGCGCAGGGTCGCGCGCGTCGCCATGCCGCGTTCCAGCTGGTGGCGGATATCGCTCGCGAGGTGTCCCGTCCGGGCCCATTCCACGATGAGTTCGGCGACGTGGCGCATCTCGATGTCGGTGTGCTGGGAGATCTCCCGCAGGACGTCCCGGCCGTCCTCGGCGCGCAGGTCGGCCAGCGTGGCGACGATGCCGATCGCCCTGATTGCGGGCCCCGGCCGCATGCTGGTGCGGTGCCAGGCGCCGTTCCGCTGCCATCGGCGGAACAGGTCGTAGACCCGGCCCCACGGCCCGTACTCGACGGGCATGTCCCGCCACGGAACACCGGAACCGTATGCCGTCGATCAACTGCCGCCGAGGCCAGACAGGCGGCCGCCCCTCCTGGCACCCTTCGGCAACAACGGCTCCACCACCGCCCACTGCTCGTCCGCGAGATCTCCCCGCCCCATGAACCGTGATCATTCACAGCCCAAGATCCATTTTCGATACACGGCCCAGTTGCGCCCGGAACCTGCGGTGCACCGCGTTCGGTTGAGGGACGTGCCCGTGGGTGAAGGAGCGCAGGAACATGCCCAGGGTGGGGGCCCGCACCCTGGGCAAGGCGACCCGTAGGCCCGGCAGTCCCGCAGCGTCCGCCGTTCGGCGCCGGCGTGCTGCGGCGTCCGGCGGTGCTGATCGTGACCGCCGCCGGGGAGTGGAATCCCCACGGCATCGAGCCGGTCATCCTGAAAGCGCTCATCGTAGTTATGACGACCACCACCACATGGGCGTGCCGGCATTCGACGCGGCTGCGCGACGCTACGGACCGGCAGCCGTACGGAGGCGACCACCCCGGCTGACCGGCCCGTGGGGTGGAGAGCGGGCCCAGCTTCGAGGGCCTTGGAGGAAGCTGGGGTCGGCCAGCACGGTGTCTGACGAGGTCATGCCCATCTCTTGGTGTGAGAGCCGCGCCGGCCGTGCCCCCACGGTCCATCGACCTGGACGTGGGCGATGGACATCGCCCGACAGCTCGCCGCCGTCGAACGCTCTCGACGCCGAACGGGCCGGCCGGAAGCGCGACGGCGGGAAAGCCGACCGCGCCCACAGGCACGGCGCCCTGACGCACATCCGGCAGACCGGCGCCGACGTCCCCTTTGCCGTAACGGAGGCCGTCTGCACTTGTGCTCGGAGGCCTAGCGAGCCCGCCGCCTTTCCTCCCGCCGGGAGCAGGCAGGGTGTGGCCCACATCCGGAACATGGAAATGTCAGATTTCACTCGGCCTCTGCTGAGGCGCATGCACCATGACGCGCATCAGCCCGCCACCCCCACACGCACGACGCACCCTTCGGTACCTGTCTCAGGGCCCACGCCAGGCAGTTGCAAAGCTTCAGAAAAAAGGACGGCTCATGGACTGCAACACCTTCCTCGACACCATCACCCGGCGCGCCCCTGTCCCCCCGGAGAAGGCGGAGCCCCTCACCCGCGCGACCCTGGAAACTCCTGCCAACCGCTTCACCAGGGGGGTGAGGAGGAGGACCCCGCGTCCGAACTGCCCAAGCCGCTGAAGGAACCGCTGGTCTCCCGCACTCCGGGGGCCGAGCCCTTCGGACTCGAGGAGTTCATCAATCGGGTGAGCAGGCGAGCGGTGAGCCCGGACGAGGCCCGCGAGGGCGTACGGGCGGAGCTGAGCACCCCGAAGGACGCGGTCAGTGAGGACGAGTTCCGCCACGTAATGTCCCAGGTCGCCTGGGACTTCGAGGCTCTCGTCGGCGACCCGGGCCGGAAGGAGCCATCACCGACGAGGTCGGCGCCATCATCGAAGAGACGGAACCGGCCGTTCTCACTGCGGCCACCGTCACCCTGGTCGAGGGGCCGGCGTTCTGTGTCTCGGGCACCTCGGGCGACATGGAGGCCGAGGTGCCGCAGGGGCCGTTCTTCCGCGACGTGCGGGTCGTCTCCGACTGGCAGATCCGGGTGGACGGCCACCGGCCGCACCACCTCACCGTGCTTTCCCACGACCCCACAGCACCACGTTCGCCTTCTGCGTCCCGCCGCACGGTGCGCAGAGCGAACTCCTGTCGGAACGTCGGCGCTACGCCGGCGAGGGGATGCGCGAGGACCTCGGGTTGCGCAAGCTCAGACGCGTCCGATGCGGACCCGGACTCGGCATGAAATCGCCGGAGGATCGCATGACACAACCGACAGTTCCCTCAGACGGCGCACCCGTGGACATCGAAGGCGGGGCGCAGCGGCCGTTCTCCGAGCACGCGGCCATGGCCAGAGCGTATCCCGGAGGCAGGATGACCGTGGGCGCCATCACGCCCCTGGAGGGCTTCGACGGGCCCCTGCCGTCCCTGGCCGGGCACATCGAGCGGATCCAGCAGGCCGAGCGGGCCGGCTTCGCCTCGGTGTGGGTCCGTGACGTGCCGCTGCTGGACCCGAGTTTCGGGGACGCCGGGCAGGTCTTCGACCCGTGGGTGTACCTGGGGCAGCTCACCGCTCGCACCACCTCGATCACCCTGGGGACCGCCAGCATCGTCATGCCGCTGCGGCATCCGTTGCACACCGCCAAGGCGGCGGCCTCGGTGGACCAGTTGTCAGGCGGACGGCTCCTGCTCGGGGTGGCCACCGGTGACCGGCCCGTGGAGTTCCCGGCCTTCGGTCAGGACCCGGACGGCCGGGCCGAGAGGTTCCGGCAGTCGCTGGAGTATTTCCGCGTCGTCCTCGAGCACCGTTTCCCGCAGGTGGACTCGCCCCTCGGCCGGATGCGCGGCACCGATCTGCTGCCCAAGCCGGTGTACCGGCGGATCCCCGTACTGATGACGGGACGTGGCAGGCAGGACGTCCGGTGGATCGCCGACCACGCGGACGGCTGGCTGTACTACACCCCGCCGCTCCAGCAGCAGGCCGAGAACATCGCACGGTGGCGGGACCTGACCCGAGGCGACGACGGTGGGTTCAAGCCGTACGCCCAGGCCACCTATCTGGACCTGACCGAGGACCCGCTGGCCCTGCCCCGGCGCATCCACCAGGGCTTCTCGGTGGGCCGGGAGTCGTTCCTGGCGATGATGCGGACCTGGCAGGACATCGGCATCGACCAGCTGATGATCAACTTCAAGCACAGCCGCCGCCCGGTCGCCGAGGTGATCGACGAACTGGCCGAGCACGTGCTGCCGCACTTCCCGCCCGGGCGCACCGGGGCGCGCGGCGAACACCGGCCCGTGGGGCGGACCGGGTCCTGAGGAAGGACGACCCCCGGCGCCCTGGGTGACAGGGCCGGGTTCAGTCCCGGACGGCCCCGGACGGCCGCTCCTGCGCGTAGTCGCACGTGCCCTCCGCCCGGAACTGCAGGGCCGCCCTGGTCACCTCCGCGCCGAGGCCGCGCATTTGGTCCGCGACCGCCTGGTCGGTGAGGCGTCCTTCGCCATCGAAGACCCGGGAGGACCGCGGGACCGCGAACACCAGCGGCACGGCCCAGCCGCGCAGCGACCGGACGATGAACTCCATCACGTTGATCGCCTGCAGGCCCTGCACTCCACCGGCGGTTGTCAGCATCCCCACGGGTTTGTTGCTCAGGTAGGGCGGGTCGTGGTCGGCCAGGAGGGCAAGCCAGTCCACCGCGTTCTTGAACACGCCGCTGACCGACCCGTGGTACGTCGGGCTGCTCCACAGCAGGGCGTCCGCTGCCTCGACGGTGTCCGCAAGCCGGCGGGCGGACGGAGGGATCCCGTGCTCGGACGTGTAGAACGGAAGATCCAACCGCCTGAGGTCGATCACCTGGGTGTCGGCGCCCGCCTCGGCCGCCCCCTCGACCGCCACAGACAGTGCGGTGAGGCTGGTCGAGGGGGTGCGCAGCGATCCCCCCATTCCGACGACGAACGGGGGGCGCGCCATCTCGTCAACTCCTTCAGAGCATCTCCAGGGGCGTGGGCCCGCTGGGCGGTGGGAACGCCTCGTCGAGGGCGTCGAGCGCCTCGGCGGGAAGGTGGAGGTCCGCCGCGCCGCGGTTCTCCCGAACGTGGTCGGGTGATCCGGAACGAGGGATCGCGGACACCCCCTGCTCCAGCACCCAGGCGAGTGCCACCTGGGTCGGCGTGGCTCCGAGGGCCCGGGCCACGGCACCCAGAGCCTCGACCTTCAGCAACCGCCCCTGCTCGATCGGGGAGTAGGCCATGACCGCCACCCCGGCCTCGCGGCACCAGGGGAGCACATCCCACTCGATGCCGCGCCGGGAGAGGTTGTACAGCACCTGGTCGACGGCCACGTCGACGCCGCCGGGGAGGGTGGCCAGCTCGACCATGTCGGCGACGTCCAGATTGCTCACGCCCCAGTAACGGATCTTCTCCGCCTCCATCAGGTCGGAGAATCCCGCAAGGGTCTCCTCGAGTGGCCACCGTCCGCGCCAGTGCAGCAGGTAGAGGTCCAGCTGTTCCGCACGGAGCCGCCGCAAGCTGCCCTCGCAGGCGGCGACGGTGCCTTTCCGGTCGGCGTGGCCGGGCAGCACCTTGCTGACGAGGAAGACCTCCTCCCGGCGTCCCCGCAGGGCCTCCCCGACGAGCTCCTCGGCTGCGCCGTCGCCGTACATCTCCGCCGTGTCGACGACGGTCATGCCCAGGTCCACACCCAACCGCAGCGCGGCGATCTCCTGTTCACGCCGGGCCGGGTCCTCGCCCAGATACCAGGTGCCCTGCCCGAGTGCCGCGATCTCCTCACCGGAGGGGAGCGCGATCGTTCTGGCCGATTCCGCAGACATCTCGTGCCTCCCGTCTGCCGCGGATTCGTGTCACGCGCAGCCGCAATGCCCAGTTCCGCGCTGTCCGGACAACCCATGTCGCATGCGCCGCAAAGGAGTTCAAGAGGGGCGAGCGGACTGCGCCGAGGGCGAGCCGGGACCGGGTGCGCGGTCGCGCAACGCGACGGCGACCGGCACAACGACGCCGCAGGAGAGCACCGCCGCGAAGGCGATCACCGCGGTCTGCACCGCGAGTGCCGCAGGGCGATGCCGAACGGCGCGGCCCCCGTACAAGCCTGCCACGCCGACCGGGCCCGCGCCCGCGCTCGGACGGCGGTGACCACGACCACCCACAGAGCGACGCCTCCGTGTACCGTTGTGTGCAGGGCC
Organism: Streptomyces sp. NPDC096193; assembly: GCF_040302905.1. Taxonomy (NCBI): domain Bacteria; kingdom Bacillati; phylum Actinomycetota; class Actinomycetes; order Kitasatosporales; family Streptomycetaceae; genus Streptomyces; species Streptomyces sp. NPDC096193. Next base: position 123,155 of record NZ_JBEOSJ010000017.1, read on the forward strand.
TCGCCGGCCGGGATGGTGTTGAAAAATGGTCCCCCGCCGCTGTATTCCGGTGCTTGCGCCTTCTCGGCCGGACCGGGCCTCTGGGGGACCGACCCGCCCCACCCGGCCACTGAGCAGAGCACCCCGATCCCTGCCCCAGGCGGGCAGCCGTTGTCGTTCAACTGCCATCGCCCTCGTCAAGGGTCCACGGCAGGCCGAGCCACGGCAGAGACATCAGCAGGTGTGAGCGGGTCCGGCGTGGAAACCCGAAGTGCCCCGATTCCAGGGAGGCGCCATGGACGCCAGTGTCACTGCCCAGGGGAGCCCCATTGCCACGGTCAATCCGTACACCGGTGAAAGGGTTCGGGAGTTCCCGGCGCTGAGCGCGGAGGACGTAGGGCGCGCGATCGACGCGGCGCACCGTAGCTTTCCGGACTGGCGTGCCCGGTCGAGGGCCGACCGTGGGGCCCTCGTGCAACGCGCCGGCCGGCTCATGGCGGAGCGCAAGGAGGAACTGGCGCGGCTGCTGACCCTTGAGGTCGGCAAGCTGATCGACTCGAGCCGTGCAGAGGTCGACCTGGCGTCCGACATCCTCACCTACTACGGCGAGCGTGGCCCCGAGTTGCTGGAAGAGCGACCCCTGCCGGTGTCCGAGGGCATGGCCGTGCTGGTGAACGAGCCGCTCGGCGTCCTTCTCGGTGTGATGCCCTGGAACTTCCCGCTGTACCAGGTGGTCCGATTCGCGGCTCCGAACCTCGTCCTCGGCAACACGATCCTGCTCAAACACGCGAGCAGTTGCCCCCAGTCCGCGCTGGCACTCGAGCAGCTGTTCATGGATGCGGGCGTGCCGACCGGGGTCTATACCAATCTCTTCGTGCGGGGCAGGGACGTCGGGAAGATCATCGATGACCCCCGTGTGCAGGGAGCCTCACTGACCGGAAGCGAGCGGGCGGGCGTGAGCTTGGGCGAGATCGCCGGCCGCAATGTCAAGAAGTCCGTCCTCGAGCTGGGTGGCAGTGATCCCTTCGTCGTGCTGGACGGTCACAACCTCGAGCGCACCGTGTACGCCGCGTTCCTCGGCCGGATGGGTAACACCGGGCAGTGCTGCGTGGCGGCCAAGCGCTTCATCGCCCTTGCCGACGTCTACGACGCCTTCCTCACCGGGCTGCGTGACCGGATGAGCGAGGTGCGACCGGGAGATCCGGTCGACCCCGCCACCACGCTCGGCCCGCTGTCCTCCGAGGCCGCGGCCGAACTCCTGATGGAGCAGGTCCGTGACGCGGTGGACAAGGGGGCCACGGTGGTGCTGGGCGGCGGGCGGCCCGACCTGCCGGGCGCCTTCGTGGAGCCCACCGTCCTCACCGACGTCACACCGGACATGCGGGCCTACCGGGAAGAGCTGTTCGGCCCCGTTGCCACGGTCTACCGGGTAGCCGACGAGGACGAGGCCGTGGCATTGGCCAACACCTCCCCCTACGGACTGGGTGGCGCGGTCTTCGCCGCCGACCCGGAACGTGCTCGCGGGGTCGCGGACCGGCTGGAGGCGGGCATGGTGTGGATCAACCACCCGACCGCGTCCCGACCGGAGTTGCCCTTCGGCGGCGTCAAGCGCTCCGGCTACGGTCGCGAACTCGGCGACGTGGGCATCGTGGAATTCGCGAACCGCAAGCTCGTGCGCTACGTGGACGCCGACGCCCCGATCGCAGAGGTGCTGGGCTGACCTCCGAGCCGGTCGACCGCGCTCGCCCGGGGCCGACCGTCAGAGGCTGAAGCGATCCTTGCCGAGGAATACCGAGGGCACGCCCGGCCGTGTCGGGCACCCGTGTCATGTCACGAGTCCTCGCGATGAGCGCCGCGATCCGACAGGTTCAGCCGGTCCTCGACGTTTCGCGAGGTCGTGGCCGCTGATGTGGCGGATGCGCTGCGGCCGATAGCGGAGCGTGCTGCGGTGGGTGGCTGGGCATTCTGCGGTTCTCGTCGTAGTTGCCGCCGCAGTCGAAATACCGGGACAGGGTCTCCATCACGGTCGCGTGATGCCAGGAGTCGCAGTCGGTGAGCTGCCCGAGCCACTCGTCACCGCATCCGCCCTCGGCCGCATCCACGTACAGATCGCCGAAATGCCCGAGGGACAGCGCTACTTGTGGACCGGGCGTCCCGTCACCCGGCACTGGGGCGACGGGGGCGAACCCGGTAAGACCTTCACACTCGGCCTCCGCTGCGAGATCCGCCCGCCCACCGCCCAGGATCCACCGTGCCACCGTCACCCAGGCCGATCTGCACTACGTCGGATCCGTCACCGTCGACCGCGGCCTCATGGACGCCGCCGACCTCCTTCCCGGCGAGCTCGTCCACATCGTCGACATCACCAACGGCGCCCGCCTCGAGACCTATGTCATCGAGGGCGAGCGGGGCTCCGGTGTCATCGGGACCAACGGGGCCGCCGCCCACCTCGTCCACCCCGGCGATATCGTCATCCTGATCAGCTCCGCCCAGGTCGACGACGCCGAGGCGCGTGCGCTCGTGCCCGCCGTCGTGCATGTGGACGCGCGCAACCGCATCGTCGAGCTCGGCTCGGACGCCGCCGCGCCCGTACCCGGCAGCGGCACCGAGCACAGTCCTCACGCCGCCGCGCCCGTGCCCGGCAGCGGCACCGAGCGCAGTCCCCACGCCGTAACATGATCGCCCGTCAGGCAGCAGATCCAGATCCGAAGACAGCAGATCCAGATCCGAGCGAGGGAGCCCGCCGCCATGTCCGAGCCCGACATCCGCGACAACCGGTCGAAGGGCCTCCTCGAGGCGTACGAGGACGGCCAGGTCACCGGGCACATCGCCTACTTCACGCTGGACGCGGAGCCGCCGGCCCTGGTCGCGGTGCACACCATCGTCGAGCCGGAGCACGAGGGCAAGGGCATCGCGAGCTCCCTGGTGCGTGAGCTGTTCCGGATCGCCGAGCGGGAGGGCGTGCCCGTCGTGACTCTCTGCCCGTACGCCGCCCGCTGGGTGCAGAAGCACCCCGACGAAGGCCCGACGCCCCCGTCCGAACTGGTCGTGGCCGCCGAGGACCAGCTGAAGGCGAACCCCGACCTCTGGTGAGCGAGAACATGCCGGCCCTCCTCCACACCTCCCCGGTCCACGTGCCGGTCTTCGACTCCCTGCGGGACGCCGATCACCCCGGCGTCCCCCTGCGCCACTACGTACGGGAAGAGCTGCTGTCCCGCGCGGTGGCGGAGGGGCCCGAAGCCGTCGGCGCGGATGTCGCCGCCGTGCTCGGGGAGGCCGTGGCCGACGGGGCGCGGGCCGTGCTGTGCACCTGCTCCACGATCGGAGCAGTCGCCGAGAGGCGGGCGTCGGGGATCGGCGTGCCCGTGCTGCGGGTCGACCGGCCGATGGCCGCCGAGGCGGCGGCCCACCAGCGCATTGTCGTGGTTGCCGCCCTGCAGAGCACTCTGGAGCCAACCACCTCGCTGATCCGCGAGGAGGCCGCCGGGCGCCGGGTCGAGCTGCGGACGGTCCTGGCCGCAGAGGCCTGGAAGCACTTCCTCGCGGGTGATCGCGAGTCCTACCTCGACCGGGTGGCCGCCGAGGTCGACGCCGTGCGTGACGCCGATGTCGTCGTGCTGGCCCAGGCGTCGATGGCGGACGCCGCCGACCGTACGACGACAGCTCTCCCCGTCCTGTCCAGCCCCCGTCGGGGCCTGCGGGCGGCCGTGGAAGCGGCGCGTTCGAGATCTTGAGGCGTGTGGATCCGGCGCGCGGGGGCAGGCGCAGCGGGAGACATTGGGAAGGCACGACTCCGAACCCTGGAGGTCAGGCATGACCCAGCCGCCCGTACCACCGTCACCCGTCCCCTCGCCGGGACCGCCCGGCCCGACACCGGGCCCGCTGCCCGGTCCCGTGCCGGTGCCCTCGCCCCCGCCGGGGCCGGCGCCCGACCCGATTCCCAAGCCGCCGGGCCCCGACCCGGACCCGTCGCCGGAGCCCGAACCCGCGCCCGGACCTGCATGAGAATCGGGGAACCGCGGGATCACGAACGGCCCGCGCCCGGACTCGCCCGGAAAACTGATGAGCACGCGCCTCGGACCCGCTCCGGGCCGCGTGACGGACACAGAACCCGCACCGGGCCCGGCCGAAAGGCACGGGCCCGGTGGGCTGAGAAGCGCGGCTGTCGCGGCGCCGACGCCGACGCCGTCAGTCGGTGCCGACCTCGGAACGGTCGCCACCCCAGAGGGTGTGGAACGAGCCCTCCCGGTCCACCCGCCGGTAGGTGTGCGCACCGAAGAAGTCCCGCTGCGCCTGGGTGAGCGCGGCCGGCAGCCGGTCGGCCCGCAGCGCGTCGTAGTACGCGAGAGCCGCCGAGAAGCCGGGCGTAGGCACGCCCTGGTGTGCCGCCGTCGCGACCACATCGCGCCAGTCGTCCTGCGCGGCGCCGATCTCCGAGGCGAACTCCTTGTCCGACAGCAGGCTCGGCAGGTCCCGCTGGGCGTCGTAGGCGGCACGGATCCGGTCCAGGAACACGGCCCGGATGATGCATCCAGCCCGCCAGATCGCCGCGACGGAGCCGAGGTCGATGTTCCAGTCGTAGGCCTCACTGCCGGCCTGGATCTGGTGGAAGCCCTGCGTGTACGACACGATCTTGGACGCGTAGAGGGCCTGCTCGACCTGGTCGGCGAAGCGCGAGGCCTCCTCGTCGCTCAGCGCGCGGGGCGTCGGGCCGGGCAGCCCGCGCGAGGCCGTGCGCAGATCCGCGTGCCCCGACAGCGAACGGGCGAAGACCGCCTCGGCGATACCGGAGACCGGCACACCGAGGTCGAGCGCGATCTGCACGGTCCAGCGGCCCGTGCCCTTCTGCTCGGCCTGGTCGGTGACGACGTCGACGAACGGCTTCCCGGTGTCGGCGTCCGTGTGGCCCAGCACCTCCGCCGTGATGTCGATCAGATACGAGTCCAGCCGGCCGGTGTTCCAGGTCCGGAAGGTCTCGGCGATCTGCGCGGGGGAGTAGCCCGCGACCGAACGCAGGAGGTGGTACGCCTCGGCGATCAGCTGCATGTCGGCGTACTCGATGCCGTTGTGCACCATCTTCACGAAATGACCGGCGCCGTCCGGTCCCATGTGGGCCACCGTCGGCGTGCCGTCGGGCGCCTTCGCGGCGATCTTCTCCAACATCGGGCCCAGCGTCGCGTAGGACTCGGCCGAGCCGCCCGGCATGATGCTGGGTCCGTGCAGTGCGCCCTCCTCGCCGCCCGAGATGCCGACGCCGACGAAGTGGATGCCGCGTTCCCGCAGGTCCTTCTCCCTGCGCCGGGTGTCCGCGAAGTGGGCGTTGCCGCCGTCGATGATGACGTCGCCCTCCTCCAGGAGCGGCGCGAACTCCTCGATCACCGCGTCCGTGGGATCACCGGCCTTGACCATGATCACCAGACGCCGCGGGCGCTCCAGCGCCGCGACGAACTCCTCCGCCGACTCGGCCGGGACGAACGTGCCCTCGTCGCCGAACTCCTCCACCAGCGCCCGTGTCTTCGTCGCGGTGCGGTTGTGCACGGCGACGGTGAAGCCGTTGCGCGCGAAGTTGCGGGCGAGGTTGCGCCCCATCACCGCGAGCCCGGTGACACCGATCTGGGCTGTACCACTCATACGTGTGCTCCTGGAAGTCCGTCGGAGAATCCATGTCCGCGCCTACGCATACGTACGGGCGGACCCAGCCATTCATCGATTTTCCAGCCCTCGGGAGCTCACCGCATTCCGGGTCCCGAAGGGGTGTGCGGCTCCAGTCTCCGCCCTCGGGCACCGTTCGGACGCCACCGGGGCCCAAGCGGGCACGGCCGGGGCCCGCGAACCCCGTGCCCGGCCCCGCGACCAGCGCGGATCGCGTCCGGGAAACGGGCGCATACGGGCGCACCGGATTCGGCGTAGAGCCTGGTCGAGCGGCCGGGAGTGCTTGTACAAACGACGCATGGGCCCGAACGGACTTCGGGCCCGGCGCGAACAGTGCACGGAGCGAAGCAGGGAAGTGTGTCGTGGACACCGAGGAACGCCGACGGGGAATTCTCGACACGGCCCGGCGGGACGGGTCGGTCGACGTCACCGCTCTCGCGGGTCTCTTCCGGGTGGCCAAGGAGACCATCAGGCGCGATCTGCACGCCCTGGAGGAGCACGGTCTCGTGCGGCGCACCCACGGCGGGGCGTACCCCGTCGAGTCCGCCGGCTTCGAGACCACCCTCGCCGTGCGCACCACGCGTCATGTACCGCAGAAGTCACGGATCGCGGCCGCGGCCGCCGATCTGCTGGGTGACGCGGAAACCGTCTTCGTCGATGAGGGCTTCACCCCGCAGCTCGTCGCGGAGGCACTGCCGAGGGACCGGCCACTGACCGTGGTCACCGCGTCCCTCGCGGTCGCGACCGTCCTCGCGGACGCCGAGAAGATCGCCGTACTCCTCCTCGGCGGCCGGGTGCGCGGCGGCACCATGGCCACCGTCGACCACTGGGCCACCCGGATGCTCGCCGACTTCGTCATCGACCTGGCGTACGTCGGCGCGAACGGAATCTCCCGCGAGTACGGACTGACCACGCCCGACCCGGCCGTCAGCGAGGTCAAGGCGCAGGCCATGCGCAGCTCACGACGGCGGGTGTTCACCGGGATCCACACGAAGTTCGGCGCGGTCAGCTTCTGCCGCTTCGCCGACGTCGGCGACTTCGAGGCCATCGTCACCGACGCCGGGCTGCCCTCCGCCGAGGCCCAGCGTTACTCACTCCTCGGCCCCCAGGTCGTCCGCGTCTGAGGAGGACCGGACCTCCACCACAGCCCCCATACATGTCCCGTCCAGCCCCCGTCACCGGCGGGGGGCGGGCCGGCCATGTCCCGCACCACCGATCACCGAGCCGCTACGACTGATCAGGAGAACTCATGCCCCACCACCGACGACGGGGAATCCGCGTACGTGCGGGCGCGGGCACGGCAGCGATGGCACTCCTCGCGGCAGGCTGCGCCGGAGCGGGAGGCACCTCCTTCGGAGGCGGCGACGCGCTCAACGTCCTGATGGTGAACAACCCGCAGATGGTCGAGCTGCAGAAGCTCACCAAGAAGCACTTCACCGAGGAGACGGGCATCAAGGTCAACTTCACGGTGCTCCCGGAGAACGACGTCCGCGACAAGATCAGCCAGGACTTCTCCAATCAGGCGGGCCAGTACGACATCGCCACCATCAGCAACTTCGAGGTGCCCTTCTTCGCGAAGAACGGCTGGCTGCGCCCCCTCGACGAGTACGCCCGGGCCGACACCGCCTTCGACCAGCAGGACATCCTCGAACCGCTGCGGGACTCCCTGACCGCCGAGGACGGCAAGCTGTACGCCGAACCCTTCTACGGCGAGTCGTCCTTCCTCATGTACCGCAAGGACGTCTTCGTCAAGAAGGGGCTGACGATGCCCCCGAAACCCACCTGGCAGCAGGTCGCCGACCTCGCCGCGAAGGCGGACGGGGCCGAACGCGGCATGAAGGGCATCTGTCTGCGCGGCCTGCCCGGCTGGGGCGAGGTGATCGCCCCGCTGACCACCGTGGTCAACACGATGGGCGGCACCTGGTTCACCGAGGACTGGGAACCGCGGCTCACCTCGCCGGAGTTCAAGAAGGCCACCGAGTTCTACGTGAACCTGGTCCGCGAGCACGGGGAGCTGGGCGCACCGCAGTCCGGCTACGCCGAGTGCCTCAACAACATGACGCAGGGCAAGACGGCCATGTGGTACGACGCCACCGCCGGCGCCGGATCACTGGAGGCGTCCGGCTCCCCGGTGAAGGGGAAGATCGGCTACGTACCGGCCCCGGTCGAGCGCACCAAGAGCTCCGGCTGGCTCTACACCTGGGCGTGGGGCATGCAGAAGGCCTCCAAGAAGTCCGACGACGCCTGGGAGTTCATCTCCTGGGCCTCCGGCAAGGACTACGAGGCCCTCGTCGGCGAAACGAGCGGCTGGGCGAACGTGCCCGCGGGGAAACGGGCGTCGACCTACGCCAACCCCGACTACCGCAAGGAAGCCGGCGCGTTCGCCGACGTCACCGAGCAGGCCATCTCCAGCGCCGATCCGAAGAACCCGGGCACCCAGCCCCGGCCGACCGCCGGGATCCAGTTCGTCGGCGTACCCGAGTTCACCGACCTCGGCACCAAGGTCGCACAGGAGATCAGTGCCGCCATCGCCGGCCGCCAGTCCGTGGACAAGGCCCTCTCCGCCTCCCAGAAGCTCGCCGAGAAGGTCGCCGAGGAGTACCGATGACCACATCGATCAGCCGCCCGGCTCTGTCGCGCCGGCCCGCCGTGGCGCGAACCGGAAAGAGCGGCCGGGCCCGCGCATGGGCCACCCGCGCCCCCCTGCTGCCCGCCCTCGTCTTCCTGATCGCCGTCACCCAGCTGCCGTTCGTGGCCACCCTGGTGATCTCGCTCTTCGACTGGAACTCCCTCAGCCCGGACAAGCGCCACTTCACGGGCCTGTCCAACTACGGCTCCGTCGTCACCGACCCGGCGCTGCGGGACTCCGTCATCACCACCGTGGTGCTGACGGTGGCGGTCGTCCTCGTCACGGTGGTCCTCGGCCTGCTCTTCGCCCTCCTCCTCGACCGCACGTTCTTCGGCCGGGGCATGGTGCGCACGCTGCTCATCACGCCCTTCCTGATCGTGCCGATCTCCGCCGCCCTGCTGTGGAAGCACGCGCTCTACAACCCGGAGTACGGCCTCCTGAACGGAGCGCTCACCTGGGTCGGCGACCTCTTCGGGATCGAGAGCATGTCGCAGCCGGACTGGATCTCCGGCATGCCGCTCCTCGCCGTCGAGGCGGCGCTGGTGTGGCAGTGGACCCCGTTCATGATGCTGATCCTGCTCGCGGGTCTGCAGAGCCGGCCCGCCGAGATGATGGAGGCCGCGCGGCTGGACGGCGCGAGCGGCTGGCAGACCTTCCGCTATCTGACCCTGCCGCATCTGCGCCGCTACCTCGAACTGGGCGTCCTGCTCGGCTCCGTGTACATCGTGCAGAACTTCGACGCGGTGTTCACCATCACCTCCGGCGGACTGGGCACGGCCAATCTTCCCTACACGATCTACGAGACCTTCTACCGAGCCCACGAGTACGGGCTGGCGTCCGCCGCGGGAGTCGTCGTGGTGATCGGCACCATGATCATCGCGACTTTCGCTCTCCGGGTGGTCTCCTCCCTCTTCCGTGAGGAGGCGAACCGCGCATGAGCGCTGCCACCACCACTCCGCCCGCGGCCACCGGCCGTACCCCCCAACTGCCTCCCGCCGCGCGCAAAGCCAGAAGGCGTTCCGCGGCCCTCGCAGTCGTCGCCTGGATCGTCGGGCTCGCCTTCTGCCTGCCCGCCCTGTGGATGGTGCTGACCTCGCTGCACTCCGAGGCCGACGCCGCCACCAACCCGCCTTCGCTCGCCGCGTCGCTGACACTGGACGGCTACCGCCAGTTCTTCGGCGGCGGAGGCGGACCGACCCCCTGGCCGCCGCTGATCAACTCCCTGTCCGCGTCGCTGTTCTCGACCGTCCTGGTGCTCGTCCTCGCTCTGCCGGCCGCGTACGCCCTGTCCATCCGGCGGGTCCGCAAGTGGACCGACGTGATGTTCTTCTTCCTCTCCACGAAGATGCTGCCCGTCGTCGCCGGACTGCTGCCCGTGTATCTGTTCGCGAAGAACGCCGGGATGCTGGACAACATCTGGCTGCTCGTCATCCTCTACACCTCGATGAACCTGCCGATCGCGGTGTGGATGATGCAGTCCTTCCTCGCCGACGTGCCGGTCTCCATCATCGAGGCGGCCCAGGTGGACGGCGCCCGGCTGCCCACCGTGCTGGCCCGGGTCGTCGCACCCGTCGCCGGGCCGGGCATCGCGGCCACCGCGCTGATCTGCTTCATCTTCAGCTGGAACGAGCTGTTGTTCGCACGGGTGCTCACCGGCGTCGTCGCCCAGACGGCCCCCGTGTACCTGACCGGATTCGTCACCAGCCAGGGTCTCTTCCTCGCCCAGCTGTGCGCCGCCTCCGTCATCGTGTCCCTGCCGGTGCTCGCCGCCGGCTACGCCGCCCAGGACAAGCTCGTCCAGGGCCTCTCGCTTGGAGCAGTCAAATGAGGGCAGCGATCGTCGAAGCCCCCGGCAAGGTCTCGGTCACCACGGTTCCCGACCCCACCCCCGGGCCCCGCGAGGTCGTCGTCGACGTCGCCTCCTGCGGGCTGTGCGGCACCGATCTGCACATCCTCCAGGGCGAGTTCGCGCCGACGCTGCCGATCGTGCCCGGTCACGAGTTCGCCGGTGAGGTCGTCGGCACGGGCGCCGACGTCACCGAACTGGCCGTCGGGGACAAGGTCGCCGTCGATCCTTCGCTGCACTGCCACGAGTGCCGCTACTGCCGGTCGGGCCGCGGCAATCTGTGCGACCGGTGGGCCGCCATCGGGGTCACCGTCCCCGGCGGCGCGGCCGAGTACGCCGTCGCGCCGGTGGCCAACTGCGTACGCCTGCCCGACCACATCGACGTCCAGGACGCGGCCCTCATCGAGCCGCTGTCCTGCGCGGTGCGCGGCTACGACGTACTGAACAGCACGCTCGCCGCCGAAGTGCTGATCTACGGCTCCGGCACCATGGGCCTGATGATGCTGGAGCTCGCCAAGCGCACCGGCGCCGCCTCCGTCGACGTCCTCGACGTCAACCCCGAGCGCCTCGCCACCGCGAGCCTGCTCGGCTGCTCGCGGACGGCATCCGGCGCCGACGCGCTGGACCGGCCGGGCGGTTGGGACGTCGTCATCGACGCCACCGGCAACGCCGGAGCCATCCAGGACGGCCTCGGCCGGGTCGCCAAGGGAGGTACCTTCCTCCAGTTCGGGGTCGCCGACTACGCGACGACCGCCGTCATCGAGCCCTACCGGATCTACAACCAGGAGATCACCATCACCGGTTCGATGGCGGTGCTCCACAGCTACGAACGGGCCGCCGCCCTCTTCGCGGCCGGCGTGCTCGACCCGTCCGTCTTCATCAGCGACCGGCTGCCCCTGGAGCAGTACCCGCAGGCCATCGAACGCTTCCAGGCCGGCATCGGGCGCAAGATCGTGGTGGAGCCGTGACCGGCGCGTCCGATGCGGTCCTCGTCGTCGGCGAGGCGCTGATCGACCTCGTCCCGGTCCGTGGCGAGCCCGGTGTGCTGCGCGCCCAGCCGGGCGGCGCGCCCGCCAATGTGGCGGTCGGCCTCGCCCGGCTCGGCCGACGGGCCTCCTTCGCCGGCGGCCTCGGAAACGACGGCTTCGGCCGGACCGTCGAGCAGTGGCTGACCGGTGCGGGCGTCGACCTCGGGCTCAGCGCGAGGTCGGACCTCCCGACGGCGCTCGCGGTCGCCGACCCGGGCAGCGGCGGCAACGCCTACCACTTCCACCTGGAGGACACGGCGACCTTCCGGCTGCCGCAGCCGGCCGAGGAGGCGGCCCGTTTCGGTGCCGTGTACGTGGGCGGTCTCGCGGCGGTCGTCGAACCGGCGGCAAGGGCGGTCGCGGCCACCGCGCGGGAGGCGGCACGGCACTCGCTCCTGGTGGTCGACCCCAACGTGCGCGAGGACCGTACCGTCGACGCCGTCCGCGGTCTTCGGCGGCTGCGGGACCTGTGCGCCCTCGCCCATGTCCTGAAGGCCAGCGACGAGGACCTGGTGCGGCTCTGGCCGGACACCGACCCGGACCGGAGCTGTCGCCGACTGGCGGACGAGGGACGGCTGGTGGTGGTGACCCGCGGGGCTCGGGGCGCGACCGCCTATGTGCCCGGTGCGGAACCCGTCTCCGTCCCCGCCGTTCCCGTCGAGGTGGTCAACACCATCGGCGCGGGCGACGCGTTCATGACCGGGATCCTGACCTGGCTGGGCACCGAGAGGAGTTGGGGCCTGGCGCTGTCGCCGTCGTCCGCCAGGACCATGCTGGAGTTCGCCTCCCAGGTCGCCGCCTCCGTCTGCGCCAGGACGGGGACCGAGCCCACGGCTCCGGCCGCGGTGTGAGGCCCCACAGCCCCTGCTGCGGTGTGAGGCCGACAGCCCCCGTCGCGGTGTGAGGCCCGACGGCAGGGCTGCCGCGGCGTTCGAGGTCCGGCCGGAGGAGAGCGAAGGCCGAGAAGACGGGCCGCGCCGGAGCCGGTCCGGCGGGGCCCGTCATCGGCTCAGGCCGCCCGGCGGGCCCTGCGGGACGCGGCCTGGACGATGTCCGCGTACCGGTAGCCGCTCCCCTTGATGGTCCGCTTCTGCGTGGTGTAGTCGACATGCACCAGACCGAAGCGCTTGTCGTAGCCGTACGCCCACTCGAAGTTGTCCAGCAGCGACCAGGCGAAGTAGCCCGCCACGGACGCGCCACGGCGAGCCGCCCGGCCGCACGCCGCGAGGTGCTCCTCCAGATAACGCACCCGCTCGGGGTCGTCGACGGTCCCGTCCGCGCGGACGACGTCGGGATACGCCGAGCCGTTCTCCGTGACGAAGACACGCTGCGCGCCGTACTCCTCCGACAGCCGCACGAGCAGCTGCTCCAGACCGTCGGCGTGCACTTCCCAGTCCATGGCGGTGTGCCGGGCGCCGGGCGTGTAGATCTGCTTGGCGTACGGGACCGGGCCGCTGAGGTCCGCGGTGACGATCTGGCGGAAGTAGTAATTGAGCCCGAGCCAGTCGAGCGGAGCCGCGATGGTCTCCAGGTCGCCCGCCTTCTCCGGGAGTTCGACCCCGTACAGGTCCAGCATGTCCTGCGGGTACCCGCGGCCGTGGATCGGGTCGAGCCACCAGCGGTTGGTGTGACCGTCCGCCCGCACCGCGGCGGCCCGGTCCTCGGGACGGTCGCTCGCGGGCTCGATGGGGGAGAGGTTGTTGACGATGCCGATACGCGCGTCGGACGAGGCCGCTCGGATCGCCTGCACGGCGAGCCCGTGCCCGAGGTGCAGATGGTACGAGGTGCGTACCGCTGCCGTCAGATCGGTGAGACCGGGCGCCATCTTGCCTTCCAGATGGCCGATCCATGACGAGCACAGCGGCTCGTTCAGCGTCGCCCAGTCCTTCACGCGGTCGCCGAGCCGTTCGGCGACGGCCGACGCGTACGCGGCGAAGTGCTCGGCGGTCTCGCGGGCCGGCCAGCCGCCGCGGTCCTGCATCGCCTGGGGCAGATCCCAGTGGTACAGCGTGGCGAAGGGGGTGATGCCCGCTTCCAGCAGTCCGTCGACGAGCCGGTCGTAGAAGGCGAGGCCCGCGGGGTTCACCGGACCGTCACCGCCGGGGACGATGCGGGGCCAGGCGATCGAGAACCGGTAGGCGCCCACGCCCAGTTGCCGCATCAAGCCGATGTCCTCGGGCCAGCGGTGGTAGTGGTCGCAGGCCACGTCGCCGGTGTCGCCGTTGTCCACCGCGCCCGGGGTGTGCGAGAACGTGTCCCAGATCGAGGGCGAGCGGCCGTCCTCGGCCACGGCACCTTCGATCTGGTAGGCGGCGGTGGCGACGCCCCAGGTGAAATCGGGCGGAAGGGCGTTGAGGTCGTTCACGGACTGCCTTTCGCTTGAGGTCACTTGACTGCGCCGGCGGTGAGGCCGGCGACGAGGTAGCGCTGGAGGAGGAGGAACCCGGCGACGACGGGCACGCTGACGACCAGCGACGCGGCCATGACCTGGTTCCAGTACACGTCGTTCTCGGTGGCGTAGCCGCGCAGACCGACGGAGAGCGTGCGTGTGGTGTCGTTCGTCATGACGGAGGCGAAGAGGACTTCGCCCCAGGCGGTCATGAACGCGTAGACGGACACGGCGACGATGCCGGGGACGGCGGCGGGCACGACGACCCGGAAGAGCGCCCCGAGGGCGCCGCAGCCGTCCACCATGGCGGCCTCGTCCAGGTCTCGCGGGATGGAGTCGAAGTAGCCGATCAGCATCCAGATCGAGAAGGGGAGCGAGAACGTCAGATAGGTGAGGATCAGTCCGCCGCGTGAGCCGTACAGGGCGATGCCCGTGCTGTTGCCGATGTTCACGAAGATCAGGAACAGCGGGAGGAGGAACAGGATCCCCGGGAACATCTGTGTGGACAGCACGGTGACGGTGAAGATCCGCTTGCCGCGGAAGCGGTAGCGGCTCACGGCGTACGCGGCGAACACCGCGATCACCACGGACAGCACCGTCGCCGACACCGCCACGATCAGCGAGTTGACGAAGTAGCGGGCGAGGGGAACGGTGTTCCAGATGTCGATGTAGGGCCGGATGGTCAGCCCGGAGGGAATCCAGCGGAACTGGCCCGAGACGTCCTGGAGCGGCTTCAGCGAGCTGCTGAGCATCACATAGACGGGCAGCAGGGCGAATACCGTCAGCAGGGTCAGCACCACCCGGCGGGTCCAGAGGAAGGACTGCGGCGGTGCGATCGGGGATCGGGGCGGCCTAGGCATCGGCGCTCTTCCTTACGCGGGAGGCTCCTCGCGGGGTGCGGGAGGTGAGCAGCAGATAGACGGCCGTCACCACCAGCAGGAAGAGCAGCAGCAGGACGGACATCGCCGAACCCTGGCCGAAGTTCCAGGTGACGAAGGACGACTGGTAGATGTGCACCGAGATCAGGTCGGCCGCCTCCGGGGCCGCCCGTCCGAAGAGCACGTAGGGCGTGTTGAAATCGTTGAACGTCCACAGGAACAGCACCAGGACGAGCACCTGGTTGACCGGCCGCAGCGACGGCAGGGTGATCTTGCGGATCTGCTGCCAGACGCCGGCGCCGTCGATCGCGGCGGCCTCGTAGAGCTCGCGCGGGATGTTCTGGAGCCCCGCCATCACGATCAGGAACGCGAACGGCCACGACTTCCAGACCGCGACGACGACCACGGCGAAGAACGCGTTGTCGCCGATCAGCCAGAAGGACGGCTGATCGGTCAGCCCCAGCTGGTCGTGCAGGACGTGATTGATCATGCCGTTGTCCCGCTGGAACATGAACGCCCAGGTGATGACGGCCGCGTACACCGGCAGGGCGTACGGCGTGAGGAAGACGGCCCGCAGCAGTCCCCGGCCGCGGAAGTTCTCCTGCATCATGATCGCCGCGGCGACGCCGAAGAGCCAGGACAGACCGACGGCGAGGACGGTGAACGCACAGGTGACGAGGAACGAGTTGAGCAGGTCCTCGCCGATCGGCGCGCTGAAGTCGACAGCGATCCGGTAGTTGTCGAAGGCCGTCCAGGGGGCCTCGCCCCAGTTGCGGATGTAGAACTGCGTGAGCTGACGGAAGCTCATCACGATCCCGATCACCATCGGGATCAGGTGGATGAGGAGTTCGAGCAGGACCGCGGGCAGCAGGAGGAGATAGGGCAGACCGCCGTGGCGGATCCGGTCGGGGATGCGCGGCATCCTGCGCCGCGCATCCCCCTTCCCCACCCGCTCACCGCTGTCCGCCGGGCCGGTGCGGCCGGGAGTGACGGTGGTGGTCATCGGGTGTGCCTCACTGCTGCATCTGCTGCTGGGCCTTGTTCAGACGTTCCTTGACGGACGCCGTGGTCACCGGGCGTCCCGCCGCGGCGTCCGCCCACAGCTCCTTCACGGCCGTGCCGACCGTGGTCTCGAACTGCGACTCCGTCGGAACCTGCGGCAGCGGCGCGGCGCTCGTGGACAGCGTGTCGCGCAAGACCTTCAGGTCGGGTGCGGCGAACGCCGGGTCCTGCTGCGCGGCCGTGACCGGCGGGATCGATCCGTAGGTCTTGTTGAGGAGCGTCTGCTCGGCGTCGCTGGTCATGAACTTCACGAACTTCTTCGCGCCGTCCACGTTCTTGGTGTTGTTGAAGATCGCGATGTTGATGCCGGCGACCATGGAGTTGGTGTTCGCGCCGGCGCCGGGCGCGCCCTGCTGGACGGGGACGGGGGCCACGCCCCAGTCGGCGGGCTTCATGCCCTGGGCCGCGAAGGTGGACGCGGCCGCCTGCCACAGCACCATCGCCGTCTTGCCGCGGGCGAAGTCCTGGAGCGACTGGTTCTGCGCGTACTCCGCGTTGCCCGGCGCGACGATCTTGTCCTTGGCCATGAAGTCCACGTACTGCTTCACCGCGGCGACCGCGCCGTCGGAGGTGAAGGTGGGCTTGCCGGCGGAGTCGAAGAACTCCGCGTTGTGCTGCTTTGCGAGGACGAAGACCTGGTGGATGTTGTTGGCGAGGTTGCCGCCCTCGGCGCCCAGCGCCCACTTCCCGTCCTTGGAGATCTTCTTGCCGTCCGCCACGAGCTGGTCCCAGGTGGCCGGCGGCTGCGTGATGCCCGCGTCGGCGAACATCTTCTTGTTGTAGTAGAGGGCGTAGGCGAGCGAGTACAGCGGCACGGCCGCGGGGTCCTTGCCCTCGGCGCCCGCGGAGGCGACGGCCGAGTCGACGAAGCGGTCCCGTCCGCCGATCGCGTCGAAGTTCTTCTGGTCCCAGGGCAGCAGGGCACCCGTCGCCTGGAGCGAGGCGGACCAGGTGTTGCCGATGTTCAGGACATCGGGGCCCTGCCCGGAACTCGTGGCGGCGAGGATCCGGTTGAGGAGGTCGGACCAGGGAATGACCTCCAACTTGACCTTGATGCCCGTTTCCTTCTCGAACTTCTTGAGCTCGGGCGTGAGGATCTTCTTGTCGGCCTCGATGTTGGGGCCTTGGTTGGAGGCCCAGTACGTGAGTGTTTCGGGTGATTCGTTGCTGCCGCTTCCGTCGGTGGAGGAACCACCGCCGCAGCCGGATATGGCGACGAGCGCGCTGATGACGGTGACGGCTGCTGCGGCTCTGATGGTGCGCATGAGAGATGGCCCCTTCCCGGGGATGGCTGCGTTCGACTCCCGAACGGCATCCATGACTTAATTTAGATCGTGATTTAAGAGGTGAGGGAAGGTCGCGTCAAGGTCTGCGACCGGGGTATGTTGCGACGAGGGAAGGAGCACCATGGCGGAACGCAACAGACGGACAGTGCGTGACCTGCGGCGCGGCAATCGGGCCAGGGTTCTGCAACGGTTGTATTTCGACGGCCCGTTGAGCCGCCAGGAGCTCGGACCGGCCACCGGACTGAGTTCAGGCTCTATCAGCAACGTGGTGGCCGAACTGGCCGCCGAAGGAGTGCTCGAAGAGGCCGGAGTCGTCGACTCGGACGGCGGCCGACCGCGCACCCTGCTGCGCGTCACGCCGTCCGGCGGTCTGCTCATCGGCATCGACATCGGCGAGACCCGCGTACGGGTCGAACTCTTCGACCTGTCCCTCACCGAACTCGCCCGCACCGAACGGCTGCTGGCCCAGCACGGCTACGACGTCGACCGCGTCGTCTCCCATGTGAGCATCGGCGTCGCCGACGTCCTGCGGGACGCGGGCGTGGACGCGGCCGGTCTGCTCGGCATCGGCATCGGCGTGCCCGGCATCATCGAGCAGGACGCCCGGGACGGCGCGATCGTGCACGGCCAGACCATCGGCTGGACCGCCGTCCCCTTCGAGAAACTGCTCCGCGACGCCATCCGACTGCCCCGGGAAGTACCGCTGTTCATCGACAACGGCGCCAAGACCCTCGGCCAGGCCGAGATGTGGTTCGGCGGCGGCCGCGGCGCCCGGGAAGCGGCCGTGGCCCTCATCGGGTCCGGCGTCGGCGCCTGCGTCGTCCACGCCGCCACCCGCGAGGAGTCCGCCAGCAACAGCGCCCTCGAATGGGGTCACACCACAGTCCGTATCCGGGGGCGGCGATGCCGCTGCGGATCCCTCGGCTGTCTGGAGGCGTACGCCGGCGCTGAGGCGCTGCGCGAACGCTGGCAGGAGGCCGGTGGCCCGCTCCCGGCCGCCGCCGACGACGAGACCGCGCTCGCCACTCTGCTGACCGCCGCCTTCCCCGGGCCCCACGGCCCCGATCCGGACCCGGTCGCACTCTCCCTGCTCGACGACACCGCCGAGTACCTGGGTGCCGCCGTCGCCGACCTGATCAACCTCTTCCGTCCCGAACGCATCCTGCTCGGCGGCTGGGCCGGACTGCTGATCGGACCCCATCTGCTCCCCGAAGTGCGCCGGTACGCCGGCGAGTACGCCCTCGACCACGCCGCCGCCCGCACCACCATCGAACTCGGTCAGCTCGGCCCCGACGCCGTCACCGTCGGCGCCGCGACCCTTCCGCTCGCCGACTTCCTCGCCCGGGGCGGCAGTCGTCCGCCGGCTGCCGTAGCCGGCGATCCGGAGGGCGCCGAGCGGGTCGGCGCCGGCCGCCGCTGGTCACCCGCCCCGGCCGCGACCGAGGGCGCGGCCGGCTGATCACGGCGACGGCTCTCCCACTTCCTCCGCCTCGGTACGCCGGGGCTGAACCCTTGTCACGGTCGTTGTCCAGCACCTAAGTTGACCGCTTGCGACGTGACCTACATGTCAGTGGGGGAGTCTCGAAATGGCCGCAACCGGTCGGCACCGCCGATATCAGCCGAGCCGCATCAACCGCGCCTCACTCACCGTCACCGCGGGCGGAGCGGGCATGGCGCTGCCGCTCATCGGTGCCGGCACCACCCATGCGGCCTCGGTGGACGTCTGGGAGAAGGTGGCCGCCTGCGAGTCCACCAACAACTGGCGTATCAACACCGGCAACGGCTACTACGGCGGCCTCCAGTTCACCCAGTCCACCTGGGAGGCCTACGGCGGCAGGCAGTACGCCCCGCGCGCCGACCTCGCCAGCAAGGACCAGCAGATAGCCGTCGCCGAGAAGGTTCTCAAGGGGCAGGGCCCGGGAGCGTGGCCCGTCTGCTCGGCCCGCGCCGGTCTCACCCGCGGCGGGGACGCCCCGGACATCGCGCCGGACCGCCGATCGGCTGCGAAGACCGAGGCGAAGAGCGGGCAGAGCGACCGACGGGACAGACCCGTGGCCCAGCGGCAGTCGGCGCCCCCGAAGGCGACGCCGACGACGGTGCCCACGCAACGGGAGGGCTACACCGTGGCCCGCGGCGACTCGCTCTCCCGGATCGCCGACGCCGAAGAGGTGCGCGGCGGCTGGCAGGGCCTGTACGCACAGAACCGTACGGTCGTGGGGCCCGACCCCGACCTCATCCATCCCGGCCAGAAGCTGATCCTGCGCATCGAGGCGCCCAAGAGCCGCACCGGCCCCGTGCCGTCCGCCGAGTCACCCGAGCGCAAGCCCGCGGCGAAGCCCCGCCAGGCCCCCAGGCAGCAGGCCCCGAAGCAGCAGGCCCCGAAGCAGCAGGCGCCCAAGCAGCAGGCGGCCAAGCCCGCACACGTCAAGAAGCCCGCGCAGAGGTCCGGCTTCAGCGCCCCGGTGGACGCCTCCACCGGCACGCCGTACCGCAAGGCCGGCTCGTCCTGGTCCAGCGGCTACCACACGGGCGTCGACTTCCCCGTCCCGACCGGGACCTCGGTGAAGTCCGTCGCCTCCGGCCGCGTCATCTCGGCCGGCTGGGGCGGTGCGTACGGCTACCAGGTCGTCATCCGTCACACAGACGGCAAGTACAGCCAGTACGCGCATCTGTCGGCGCTCACCGTGCGCTCCGGACAGCAGGTCGCCGGCGGCCAGCGGATCGGCCGCTCGGGGTCCACCGGCAACAGCTCAGGACCGCATCTCCACTTCGAGATCCGCACGGGTCCGGGGTACGGATCCGACATCGATCCCCTCGCCTACCTCAGGGCGGGCGGCGTCTCGCTCTGAGACGGCGGCCCGCTGCTCGGGCGTCCTGTCCGGCGTCCCGGGGGTCTGTGACGACCGGTCGCCCCCGGGCGCGCCCCGGTCGTCCCGGGGCCCGCGCCCGTCCGCGTCTCCCGCCGCCGGGGAACCGTCCGTGTCCTTCGTCCCCGCGGCGGCGAGACGTTCCGTCGTCAGCAGGATCAGACCGCCGGCCGCCAGGGCGCCGAAGCCGAGCGCGAACAGAGTGCCCGGGATGCCGCCCCGGAACGATTCGCCGAACATCGTGATGCCGACGGCCGCCGCGATGACCGGATTGACCACGGTCACCGTGGCCAGCGGTGCGGCCAGACCCGCGCCCCGGTACGACGCCTGCGACAGCAGCAGACCGCCGATCGCCAGCACCGCCATCACCAGCAGACTGCTCCACTGGGCGAGCGGCGCCGACCAGTCCCAGTCCACCGCCACCGTCTTGGTGAACACCGACGCGATACCGAAGGCCACACCGGCCGACGCCGCGAGCAGCACACTGCGCAGGACCGGCCGGTGAATGGTCTGGGCGACGAGGAAGAGGAGAGCCACCCCGCCGAACGTCACTGCCGCGAGCACCCCGCGCCGGCCCGTCCCCAGCGAGTTCGCGTCCGCCGTGTCGGTCAGTGCCAGCAGACCGGCGAGGCCGGCCGTCGCCATCAGCGCGCCCTTCCACGCGGTGGCGCCCACCCCGCGCCGGACGAACAGGGCGGCCATCGGCAGGGCGAAGACGATCGTGAGCGCGCCGAGCGGCTGCACCAGGCTGAGCGGCCCGTACGCCAGCGCGACGACGTGGAGCACCGCACCCAGGGCGTTCAGGGCCACGGCGAACCACCACCCCGCGTGGTGGAGCGGGGCGTAGGGCCGGGCGGACGTGGATGCCGCGACACGCTCCTGCACGATCGCCCCGGCCGCATAGGCGACCGCGGAGACCAGTGACAGCAGCACTGCCGGCACAAGGGAACTCATAGAGACCACGATCTCCCTGTTCCGCGTTCGCGTCGTCGTCCTTGAGCAGGCATTTGGACGTACTGCCGACGTAGTACGAGCCTGGGCCAAAAGTCCCCCGTGCGGCGGTCGAGCAGGTCAGCGCGGGTGGACCGGTGTACGCCCGACGCTACGGTGACCGGTGTTGCGCGGTGGTCGAGAAATGCTCGAGAACAGGGCGGTGAGCAGGGGATGGACCTGACGGAGCTGGACGCTGTCGGCGGCTTCTTCGCACTGCGCACGGGTCCGTCCGGCGGCGGAGCGGCGCCCCTGGCCCGGCTGTACGCCGGAGAGACCGCTCCCCTCATCACCAGGATCGACACCGTCGCCGAACGCCTCGGGGCCACCGAGCGGCGTGTGGCCGCGTCCGTCGCGCATCTGGGACTCGCGGCCCGGCTGTGGTCCATCGCCCTCGGGTCCGCCGCGCTCTACGGCCAGATCCCCGATCTCGATCCCGCGCGACTGCACTGGGCTCCCGAGCGCGGCGCACCCGACGATCTGTGGCTCACCGGCTCCGGTTCACGGTCCGCCACCGCGGCCACCGTGCGTGAGGCGGTCCAGTACGGGCATCTCGTCCCCTTCGCCGACGCGCTGCGCCGGGACACGACCGTCTCCCGGCAGCTGTTGTGGGGAAACGCCGGCTCGGCACTCGCCGGAGCCGCGCGCACGCTCGCCGACTGGGCCCGCCGCGGCGGCAGGACCGGTGTGGCCGAACGGGCCGCCGCCCTCGCCGCCGAGCTGCTGAGCCACCCCGATCTGGCGGGCACCGTCCGCGGCCCGGCCATGCGCCGCAGCACCTGCTGCCTCTACTACCGCGTTCCCGGCGGCGGCCTGTGCGGCGACTGCGTTTTCGACCGCCCGCCCCGCCGGACGGCGCAGTGATCCTGACCGCGCTCTTCCCCGTACGCCGCGCGTGGGTGACCATCAAGGGGTGAAGGTCGGACTGCTCACACGCGAGTACCCCCCGGACGTGTACGGGGGCGCCGGTGTCCATGTGGAGTTCCTCGCCCGGGAGTTGAGAGCCCTCGCCGACCTGGAGGTCCACTGCTGGGGCGAGGGCGCGGCGGAAGGGGTGCTGCGGCACCGGGCGCCCTCCCAGCTCGACGGGGCGAACGACGCACTGCGCACCTTCGCCGTCGACCTCGCCATGGCCGCCGAGCTCGGCGGACGCGAACTGGTCCACTCCCACACCTGGTACGCCAACCTGGCGGGCCATCTCGCCAAGCTCCTCCACGGCGTCCCGCACGTGATGACGGCGCATTCCCTGGAGCCGCTGCGGCCCTGGAAGGCCGAGCAGCTCGGCGGCGGCTACGCCCTCTCCAGCTGGGCCGAGCGCACGGCGATCGAGTCGGCCGACGCGGTCGTCGCCGTGTCCCGCGGCATGCGGGACGACATCCTCGCCTGCTATCCCGCCCTCGACGCCGACCGTGTGCACGTGATCCACAACGGCATCGACACCCGGCTCTACCGGCCCGATCACGAGACGGCCGCGCTGAGACGGATCGGGCTCGACCCGGACCGGCCCTTCGTCCTGTTCGTCGGCCGCATCACCCGCCAGAAAGGAGTCCCGCACCTGCTGCGCGCGGCCCGCTCGTTCGACCCCGACGCCCAGCTGGTGCTGTGTGCCGGAGCGCCGGACACCCCCGAGATCGGCGCCGAGTTCCGGGAACTGGTCGACGAACTGGAGCGGGTGCGCGACGGCGTGCACTGGATCCCCGAGATGCTGCCACGGCCGCAGGTCATCCAACTCCTCAGCCATGCGGCCGTGTTCGTCTGCCCCTCGGTCTACGAGCCTCTCGGCATCGTCAACCTGGAGGCCATGGCGTGCGGCACCCCTGTTGTCGCCTCCTCGGTCGGCGGCATCCCCGAGGTCGTGGACGACGGACGCACCGGTCTGCTGGTGCCCTACGAGGCGCGCCATCCGGAGGATTTCGAATCCGGTCTTACACAGGCGGTGAACCGGGTACTCGACGATCCGGCGGAGGCAGCCAGGATGGGCGCTGCCGGACGGCAGCGCGCGGTGCGCGAGTTCGGCTGGGACCAGGTGGCCCGGCGGACGTACGAGCTCTACGAGGACCTGCTCAAGCAGGTGTGACAGGGACGGCAGTGCGACACGCACAGCAGGTGTGAGGGGGCACGATGCGCGGTGGACCTTCGGTGCTCGGGATCGTTCTGGCCGGCGGGGAGGGCAAGCGGCTGATGCCGCTCACCGCCGACCGTGCGAAACCGGCGGTGACCTTCGGCGGGATGTATCGTCTCGTCGACTTCGTCCTCTCCAGTCTCGTCAACGGGGACATTCTGCGCATCTGCGTGCTGACGCAGTACAAGTCGCACTCGCTGGACCGCCATGTCACCACGACATGGCGGATGTCGAGTCTTCTCGGCAACTACGTGACGCCCGTTCCGGCCCAACAGCGGCTCGGCCGGCGGTGGTACCTCGGCAGCGCGGACGCGATCCTCCAGTCGCTCAACCTGGTCAACGACGAACAGCCCGACTACATCGCGGTGTTCGGCGCCGACCATGTGTACCGGATGGACCCGCGGCAGATGCTCAAGCAGCACATCGAGGGCGGAGCAGGCGTCACCGTCGCCGGGATCAGGGTTCCGCGCGCCGAGGCGTCGTCCTTCGGGATCATCACGCCCGCGCCCGACGGCGCGAGAGTGGAGCGGTTCCTGGAGAAGCCCGTGGACCCGCCCGGACTGCCCGGCGATCCCGAGCGGGTCTTCGCCTCCATGGGCAACTACCTCTTCACCACCAAGGTCCTCGTCGACGCGCTGTACCGGGACGCCGAGGACGACAACTCCGTCCATGACATGGGCGGTTCGATTTTGCCGATGCTCACGGAGCAGGGCATGGCGCAGGTCTACGACTTCAACGAGAACCATGTGCCGGGGGAGACACCGCGGGAACACGGCTATTGGCGCGATGTGGGCACCCTCGACTCGTACTACGACGCCCACATGGACCTGATACCCGACCGGCCCGCCTTCGACCTCTACAACCGCCGCTGGCCCATCTACACGCACCCGGGTCAGCTTCCCCCGGCCCGCTTCATCGGCGCCGGTATCGCGAGCGAGTCGATCGTCAGCCCCGGCTGTGTCGTCCGTGGGCAGGTCACTCGGTCCGTCCTGTCTCCCGGTGTCGTCATCGGGGAGGGCGCGGTGGTGCAGGGCTCGGTGCTGCACGACAACGTCCGCATAGGCCGTGGTGCCGTCGTCCGCGGTTCGATCCTGGACAAGAACGTCGACGTGCCGCCCGGTGCGACCATCGGCGTCAACCCCGAGCGGGATCAGGAGCTTTACACCGTCTCCAAGAACGGCGTCATCGCGCTCGGCAAGGACCAGCGGGTCCTGTGAACCGTCCTGGGATCTGTCCTGTGAACGCGCAGTGACGTGAACCCCGATTGCGGATCACCCTGTCCGGGCACCACTGAGGGGTAGGGGCACGCCGTCGCGCATCCGCGGAGCACGGCAGCCCCGCTCGGCTTTGAGGGTGTCGTCGACCGGAACGGAGTGATGAGGATGCGTACGCAAGGGCGCACCCGTCGGCGTGCCGCGCGTGCGACATACCAACTGCCGCAGGCGGAGACATCCGCCCGCTGGGCGCGCCATCTGACGACGGTCTTCCTGAGCCGCCGCTGCGGCGAGCCGGTGACGGGGGACCAGATCGAGGACGCCACCCTCGTCGTGTCCGAGCTGGTCACCAACGCCACGCGGCACGGCCGCAGCGGCTGCCGGCTCCGGCTGCACGTCGACCCGGGCCTGGTCACCGTCGAGGTGGAGGACGCCAGTCCGGTACACCCGAGGGTGTGCTCGCCCCTGGAGAGCGACGAGGGCGGGCGCGGCATCGTCATGGTGCGCGAGCTCTCCCGGCACTTCGCGGTACGGGGCGGACCGGGCGGAGGCAAGACCGTTCAGGCGGTGCTCGCCGCGTCCTGAGGAGTTTCAGGGACTCTCGCCGCTGCCGTTGCACGGCTGACGCCATGCCACACACCGAGGCCGGGCTTCACGCATAGAGCTGAGCCCCGCTCGCCGCGCGTAGTGTCAGAACTCGTCGGCCGACGGGGCGTATTCGACGTGGAACAGGGCCGCGCCGACCGCCACGAACGTCGTTCCTGACCCCGCCGACGCCGGTCTTTCGTACGCAGCGATCATCCGGTCGTACGCGGGCTGGTGAGCGGTGGTCGGCGGGAAGCCGGTCTCCTGGAGACAAGCGTCCGGCAGATCGGGTCGACAGCGTCGCACCCGTGCTCGCGACACGGCTTGATCCTGGTGCTCTCACGCCCTCCCGGACAACCAAACGTCCCATGTTCTGTACCTGCCCAAGCCTGGGGTGCGGCCCACCGTCGTCCGGCCATGGCCATGACCGACAATAAAAGAGTGCTGGACAAGAAAAGTTTCCGGAGACCGTGGAGCCATGTTGGACGTCACAGTGATCGAGGACTCCGCGGCAGCCGCCGTCTCGCTGGACCCCGTGCGCTCCCGGCTCCTGGCGGAGCTCGCCGCGGGTCCCGCCTCGGCGGCCATGCTCGCCGGCCGGATCGGGCTGCCCCGCCAGAAGGTGAACTATCACCTGAAGGCGCTGGAGCGGCACGGACTCGTCGAGCTGGCCGGTGAACGCCGCAAGGGCAACGTCACGGAGCGACTGATGCGGGCCACAGCGGCCTCGTACGTCATCTCTCCGCTTGCTCTGGCCGCGGTGCAGCCGGACCCGGCAGGCTTCCGCGACCAGCTCTCCGCGCGCTGGATGCTCGCGGTCGCCGCCCGCCTCGTGCGCGACGTCGGCAGCCTGATCACCGGCGCGACCAAGGCGCGCAAGCGACTCGCGACCTACGCGCTCGACGGCGAGGTGCGCTTCGCCTCCGCCGCCGACCGCGCCGCCTTCGTCGAGGAGCTCACCCAGGGCGTGAGCGCGCTGATCGCCCGGTACCACGCCGAGGACGCCCCCGGCGGCCGCGATCACCGCCTGGTCGTGGCGCTCCACCCGACCGTGAAGATCCCGGACGCCGTCGAGAGCCCGGACGCCGAGGGTCCGGATGCCGGGACCCTCGCCGCGCTGCCCGGGGATCCGTCATGACGAGGCCACCCGGTCCGCGCGTCCATCACCGCGCCGGGGCGCCGCGGCGCGCCTGACCGGCCACCCTCATCCGTCATTCACGCACCCGAGCACGACACAAGGAGACGTCATGTCCAAGGAGTTCGAGATCGTCCGGGAGTTCGAGGTCGACGCGGAGCCCCAGCAGGTATGGGAGGCGATCACCATCGGGACCGCCGGCTGGCTCTGGCCGATGGAGTACGAACCCCGCGAGGGAGGCGCCGCCCCCCACGGCGGCACCGTCACCGCCTGGGACCCGCCCCACCGGCTGACCGGCCGCACCGAGGATGTGGAAGGCATCACCCAGCAGACGTTCAACCAGCTCGATCACGTCATCGAGCCCCGCGAGGGCGGCGGCTCCTGGGTGCGCTACGTCCACAGCGGCATCCTGGTCGAGGACTGGGACAACCAGTACGACGGTGCCGACAAGCACACCGACTTCTATCTGCACACCCTGCGCCAGTACCTGCTGCACTACACCGGCAAGGCGGCTGTGTTCATGAGCGTGGACGCGCCCGACGCCTCGAACGAGCCGGGCGGTCTCGACGTCGTGAGCCGGGGCCTCGGGCTGGCGGACGACGCGGCCGAGGGCGCGACCGTACGGGTCGAACTGCCCGGCACCGGCCCGGTCGACGCCGTCCTGGACTACCGCAACCGTTACTTCGTGGGGCTGCGCACCGACGACGCCATGTACCGCGTCTTCGGCCGCAACCACTTCGGTGCCCCCGTCGGGGTCAGCGTCCATGACTTCGCTGCCGGAGCGGACGCGCGGAAGAGTGAGGAGGCCTGGCGCACCTGGCTGACCGGCCTGTTCGCGTAGGCGTCCCGTGCCGCGCCGTCGGTCACCCCGGATCAGCCGGGCCGGGGGAGACCGACGCCGGCCGGACGGGGAGGCCGAGGCCGGGTGGACGGGGCGCGCGGGCGGATGGTCGGTGGGCGCGGGCGTCCGCGGGCAGGCTGGAAGCCCCCGGTCACAGGATTTTGCCGTCACCCATTTGCTCAGTAAAGTTGCGCTTTTGAAACCCCCACAGCGCGCGAGCGACCGAGGAACGGCAAAGGCCCATGACGGTGATAGAGGACAGTCAGGTGTTCGGTCCGGGCATCGACCCGGAGCGGATGGCCGTCTGCCTGAGCGTGCTCGACGAGCTCGACAAGCTGGACGTCGACCACCCCGACGCCATCGCGGTCCGCCGGGCCACCGCCGGTATCTACCGGACCGTGAAGCAGCGCCGCCGCCAGGAGCGCCGGGCCGCCAAGACCGCGCACGACAAGTCGGTCACCGAGGCCACCGCCACCGGATCGGCCGAGCGGATCGACGACGAGACCGAGGGCGTCCTCCCGTCGTCGTCGGCCACGGGCGAGATCGCCGGCATACTCCAGCGCCCCCGGTCCTGCTACATCTGCAAGACCCGCTATGTCGAGGTCGACGCCTTCTACCACCAGCTCTGCCAGAACTGCGCGGCCGGGAACCGGGCCCGCCGCGACGCCCGTACCGACCTCACCGGCAAGCGGGCACTCCTCACCGGCGGGCGCGCCAAGATCGGTATGTACATCGCGCTGCGGCTGCTCCGTGACGGCGCCCACACCACGATCACCACGCGCTTTCCGAACGACGCGATCCGCCGCTTCAAGGCGATGCCGGACAGTGACGAGTGGATCCACCGCCTCAAGATCGTCGGTATCGACCTGCGTGACCCGGCTCAGGTCGTCGCGCTCGCCGACTCCGTCTCCGCACAGGGCCCCCTGGACATCCTGATCAACAACGCGGCCCAGACGGTACGCCGCTCCCCGCAGGCGTACAGCGAACTGGTCAGCGCCGAGTCCGCCCCGCTGCCCGCCGGTGAGCTGCCGCCCGCCGAGGTCATCGGCACCTTCGGCAGCGGCGCGGTGGAGACCGTGGCCGCGCTGCCCTCCGCGGCGGGCGAGGGCCTCACCGCCCAGGACGTGACCGGGCTCGCCCTGGTCAGCGGCTCCGCTTCCCCGGCGCGGATCGCGGCCGGCAACGCGATCGACGCGGGCGGTCTGGTCCCCGATCTGCACCACACCAACAGCTGGATCCAGACGGTGTCCGAGGTCGATCCGGTGGAGCTGCTGGAGGTCCAGCTCTGCAACTCCACGGCCCCGTTCATCCTCATCAGCAGGCTGCGCCCGGCGATGGCCGCCTCGGCCGCCAAGCGCACCTACGTGGTGAACGTCTCCGCGATGGAAGGTGTCTTCAGCCGCGGGTACAAGGGTGCGGGCCACCCCCACACCAACATGGCCAAGGCCGCGCTGAACATGCTCACCCGCACCAGCGCCCAGGAGATGTTCGAGAGCGACGGCATCCTGATGACGGCCGTCGACACCGGTTGGATCACCGACGAGCGCCCGCACCCGGACAAGATGCGTCTCGCGGACGAGGGTTTCCACGCCCCGCTCGACCTGATCGACGGTGCCGCCCGCGTCTACGACCCCATCGTGCGCGGCGAGTTGGGCGAGGACCTCTTCGGCTGCTTCCTCAAGGACTACGCTCAGGCGAACTGGTAGCCGGCATTGCTGGTGGACGGCGTGCGGGGCTCCCGTACGCCGTCTTCGCGTACCGCACGCCGTCCCGGCGGGAGGCCCTTGTGGAAGACCGCATCGCCGGTCTCCGGGCTCCGTCGACCTGCTCCACCCATCCTCCCGCGGCCGCCTCTCGTGCGCCTCTCGTCCGCGGCCGGACACCACGGCCGCTACTCCGTCCGGGTGTCCGGGCGAGGGCCGTGCCGCCCGCCCGACCTCCCCGTCAGCAGGTCTCCGGTCACCCGTCGGACCTCTGCCGAGGCAGCCCCGGTCTCCGCTGCCGCACCGGAGTCGAGGCGATCTCGGTGATCGTCTCGAGGCCGTCTGCCCCTGATCCTCGAAGCCCCAAACAGGCAGAGATCGTTGGCCGGATTTGCGTTGATTTTACGGCCCCCATAGAGCGCTCCTCTGCTCATTTGGTTACTCTGGGGCGAACGGACGCCACCAAGGGGTTCACGAAAATCCCTTGGCCGTCCTGGGACAAGCCTGCAACCAGGCTGCGGTCCCGCCCGAAGACCGGCGCCACCGCGACCGAACTGCCCTTGTCCCAGTTACGCGACACAGAGGAGTGCGCGGTGACACCTGATGTGAAGAAACACGAGAAGCGACCGCTGGATCTCAGCGGTGAGCGGTCCCGTCGTCCCGACGAGCTCGGAAGCCTGGAAGTCTGGGCCCGCTCGGCCCCGATCCGGCTGGCCGGCTACGAGGACGACCTGGCAGAGCCGCACATCCTGCCCGGCATCGACTGAGCGGATCGCTTCACCCCGTGCCCCCTGCCGTCGGCAGGGGGCACGAACGGCCAACGTGCCGCGCGCATCCCGTCGGACGAGTACGTCCTGGCCGAGTCTGTGCCGTCCCGTCGGCGAGTGCGACCCCGACAAGGCTTGTGTGGTGGGCAGTTGACTCCCGCGTCCCCGATCCTGGACGTGACCGATGTCCGGCTCGCTGCTCTGGAGCTCGACGAGGCGCGGGCCTGGTTCGACCAGTCGAGACACCGCCCGATGGCATTGCCGGCGGCAGAGGCCTGGGTGGTCGACCCGGCCTTCGGCCCCATCCTGCTGGTGAAGCACCGCCGGCGCCCGCTGGATGCCACCCGGGGGGAAGGCCGAACCGGACGAGACGCCTCGCGCCGCCGCAGCCCGCGAACTCGCCGAGGGGACCGGCGTGCGGGCGGATCTTCTGCCACGTCCGGCGGCGGTCTCCGTGCGTTCGTACCGGTCCCACGGAGTCCCGAGGCGGGTCTTTCCTACGCCGCCATCGTGAGCCGCGATGTGCCGCTGGGCGGCGAAGCCGGGCAGCCCCCCGCGGTGGTTCGCGCTCGACGAGCAGCGGGAGTCGGTGTTCCCACAGGACCGCGACCACATCCGCGCACATGTGTGCCGGTGTGCCGCCTGGCGGCTGAGGGTCCGGTGCGCTCGCACTGACCGAGGTCCCGCCCACGGGACCGCACTCGGTGGCCGCTACGACGATCGGCGGTCGGTCCATGAGCCGGGCGCACTCCACCAGCCGACGGCGGGACACCGGGTCACCCAGGTGTCCATCGTCCCCGCTGATCAGCAGCAGCGGCGGTTGCTCGCCCGTTCATCGGGGGTCCTGTGCCGAATCGGCGAACATGGATGCACTCCAACCGAGTTGAAGGGGCGGCGGCGAAGGCGATCCTCGGCTGCGGTGTCCGCGCCAATTGGGCCGGCTCCAACCCGCGCACTCGGTCAGCAGGGAATAGTCCCCGCCGGTCTCGGGTCAGCCCTCATTCCATGCGGTGACCAGCCCGGCCAGGGCCTCGGCGGCCTCTTCGCTGTCGCGGCCGTCGCCCGCGCGGGCGTGCCGGGCCAGCTCGACGTGGACGAACCCGGCGTGTTCGCGCTGCGCCGAACGCCCCTGGACGTTGATCGTGCCCTCGAGCGGGCACCTTGCCGCCCAGGCCCGGCAGACCCGCAGTCCGTCGCCGTCCATGCGGTCGGCCAAGGCGGCCACCTCGGCCGGCGCGGTCTCGACAGCGCCGGTGGAGACGACGGCGTCGTAGGGGCGGTCGGAGGAGTCGGTGAAACCGTGCAGCTGGACGCCGGGCACCCCGCGCTTCTGCAGCTCCACGACGATCGTATGGAAGGCGCTGTTCTCGCGGTGGGCGACATCGGCCGCGTCGTCGCGGCCTGCCCGGCGGTGTGTGCCGGCGAGGACGAGGGCGCCGCCGGGGTTCTCCTCCAAGAGCCGGATGCCGAGGGCCTCGGTGTCGCGGTCGGAGACGGGGTGGGGGACCTGGGCGACCCAGCGGACGGTGGCGTCGGCGTTCAGGTACAGGCGGCCCCAGCGGGTGCTCTCACCGGTGCCGGTAGCGGCGATCTCGTCGTAGCGGCGGCCGGAGTCGGTGTCGGTGAGGCGGGTGAGCCCGAGGCCGAGCGGGGCGAGCTGCCGTTCCGCCTCTTGGGTGTCGCCCGACAGCAGGCTTCCGACCGCCTTCGCCAGCCGCGCCCGCTCTGCCTTGCGGGGTGGAGTGTAGGGGGAGTCGGCGCGGAACTTCGCCGTGTACGCGAGGATGCGGCTGCGCAGGTCGACGAGTTCTCGCGTGTGCGGAACGGAATCCTCCGAGTTCGGGGACGTGCCGGCCTGGCAACCGAACAGGGTGAGAAGCAAACTTATTTGAGCGAAAGTGTGCAAGAAGCGTGATCTCCTCGTGATGGAAATCCGAAGGTCGCCTGTGCGGATCATGCGAATATTGCTCAGTGACATTCCGTAAGTCTCTCCGTATAGGTCGTTTGCTGGCGGTAGTGGCGACAGCCACCGGTCTGACCGTGTCGTGCGGCTCTCAGACGGCTCAGCCGCAGGCCAAGGCCGACGGTCGCAGCTTCACCGTTGCCGCGGCCGGCGATGTCCTCATCCATCCCGAGCTGGTCGAGCAGGCGGCAAGGGATGCCGAGGAGACCGGGCGCGGAGCGGCGGGACTGGACTTCGGCCCTCTGATGGCCGGGGTGAAGCCCGTGGTCAGCAAAGCCGACCTGGCGATCTGTCACATGGAGACGCCCGTCGGGAAGCCCAAGGGCCCGTTCGAGGGGTATCCGGAGTTCTTGGTTCCGCCGCAGATCCTGACCACCTTGAAGGATGTGGGGTACGACACCTGCTCGACGGCCTCCAACCACACCTTCGACCACGGGCTGAAGGCGGTGCGCCACACGCTGAACACCATGGACCAGGTGGGCCTCGGGCACACCGGGTCGGCGCGGACGCCGAAGGAAGCAGAGCAGATCAACATCCGTGACGTCAACGGCGTCAAGGTCGCCCACCTCTCCTACTCCTGGGAGTCCTTCCTCAACCCCACACCGAAGACGGAGAGTTGGGCCTTCAACCGTTCGAGCACGGACAAGGTCAAGAAGGCCGAGAAGCGAGCCCGCGACCAGGGTGCCGAGGTGGTGATCCTCTCCCTGCACTGGGGCCTGGAGCACTACAACGAGCCGAGCGTCCCGCAGTTGGACATGGCCCAGCGGATCACCGAGGAGACCGGGGTCGACCTGATCATCGGGCACCACTCCCACGTCGTGCAGCCCATCCAGAAGGTCAACGGCACCTGGGTCGCCTACAGCCTCGGCAACCAGGTGGCCCGGCACTCCTCGCCGACCGGCCTCACCGAGGAGGGTGCCATCGGCTGGTTCGAGTTCCGCGAGACCGCTGACGGGTGGGACGTCTCCGCCCGCTACCGCACCACGCTGGTGAACATCCCGCCCGAGATCGAGGCCGGGGACAAGGCGCCCGAGGGCGCGGTCGAGGAACTCCGGGTGGTGGACGTCCAGCACGAGCTGGAGAACCCCAAGGGGCTGTCCGACGACCGGATCGCCCGCTACCGGCTGGCCGAGGACCGCACACGCGGCTTCCTCTACAACCGGGGAGCGCCGGGCGGTGACGGCCTGAGACGGCTGTCGCTGGAGAAGTGATCAGAGCCACACACCCCTGTGTCCCAACGGACGCAACCTTGTCGGCTTTTATCAGTCTTTTATGTGGCAGTGTCTCGCTGCCGCGCGCCGGCGCGGCTTCCTTCGGGCGCTGAGCACCCGCAGCGATCAAGGAAGAAGACCAGTGACATCGACTCCTGCCGCGCCTCTCGTGCCGAAAGGCCGGCGGCGCAGCCGCAGACGTGCGGACATGCCGCTGCTTGGCGGCATCCGGCCGCCGATCGCGCTGCTGTGCGTGCTGGTGCTGGCCCTCGCGGGTCTGACGGCCAAGGTGCTGGGCCCGGACGCGGAACCGGTCGTGCCGAAGGCGGTGCTCTCCTCGCAGCAGTACTTCGCCCAGGACGGCGCCATCGCGCTGCGCGCCTCGATCGACGAGCGGGTCACCGACCTCGAACGCACCGCCACCGCGCTCAACAGGGGCAGTGGGGCCGACCCCGAGCGCGTCCTGTCGGACCTCGGCAAGGCGTACCAGAAGTGGACCGGCACCACGGTGCTGGACCTGGAGAGCGGCGAGGTGCTCGCCGCCCGCGGGGAGCGCATCCCGCTCGCCTGGCTGGACAAGGACGTCCTCAGCGGTGACGAGGCGCTCACCCCGCGCATGGTGCGGCTGGAGACCGGTGATGTGCGGCTGATGACCATGGCCGTGCTGGAGGGGAAGGGGGAGACGCAGCAACTGCTGATCGCCTCCAACAGCCTCTCCGTGCCCTCCATCAACCTGGGCCCGTTCCGCAGCATGGCCGTGGTCGCGCGGGGCGGCGAGGTCCTCGCCACAGCGGGCTTCGAGCAGTCCGAGGCACTCAACTCGGACGCGGAGCGCGAAGAACTCACCTTCCTGCAGAAGCAGATGTCCCGGTTGTCCGACAGCGCCGCCGAGGAGACCGAGCAGAACCCCATCGGCGCCCGGGAACCCGGTTCCGGCGGCTATCCCGGCGTCAGCGGAACACTGGTCGGTGATGCGTACAACGGCCGCGTCGCGACCGCGGGGTACGCCTCCCTCGCCGCCTCCGACCCGGAGGACGGGGAGAGCGTCGCCGCCGGCCTCGGCCTCACGGTCGTCGCCATGCTCCCCGTCGTCCAGCAGCAGAGCGCCGCGGACAGCAGGCAGCTCTTCGGACTGCTCGCGGCGGGCGCCCTGGTCCTGCTCGGACTGCTCGCGGTCGCTGTGCTGTGGGTGACCGTGCAGCGTCCGTTGCTCGGACTGTTCCTGGAATCCCGCCGGCTCGCCCGCGGTGACCTGATCCGCCCCGTCACGGTGCCCCGCTGGGGCGAGGCCGCCCGCATCGGCTCCGCACTGGAGCGCACCCGAGGCCAACTCGGCGGCACGAGCGATCCGGACAGCGGCGCTGATGACCGCCGCAGCAGATTCCGGTTCGGCGGACGCGGGCCGTTGGCGCTGACGGCGGTACTCCTGCTGCTGTGGTGCGTCCCCGTCGGGCTCCTGCTCAACCGCACGGACGGGAGCGTCAGCATCCCCGCCGCCATGGTCAACGACCAGCGTGACCGTACCGATCTGGTCGCCGACCGGGTCCGGCGGGCGCTGAACGAGGCCCAGGCCGACGTGCTCTCCATCTCACGGCTGATCGACGTCGACGACCCCGGCGCCACCGAGATCCTGCTGAAGGACGCCCTGCGCGAGCACACCCGCTACCAGGCTCTCTACGTCGTCGACGAGGACGGCGACACCGTTGCCCGGGCCGGTGGCGACCCGCACGGGTGGAGCGAGGAGAAGGAGGGGGCACTGGTCCGTGTCTCCGGCAAGGGCCAGAAGAAGCCCGTCGTCCAGACCGGGGCGCCGGTGCCGAAGCACAAGGGCACCACCCTCGTCGGCGAAGTACGGGTGGAGTTCCTCAACTCGCTGCTGAAGCGGCCCGGCCTCGGCGAGGTCCGGATCGTGAACCCCGACGCGCGGACCCTCGCCGCCAGCGACGGCTTCCTCGCCTTCGAGGGGCTGCCGAACGACGCGCTGCCCGACCTGGTGCGCGCCGGCAATGTGCAGGTGGGCGCCGGGCCGGTGGAGAACGGCCTGCTCATCCGGGACGGCGGCGCCGTCACCGTGGCCGCCGCAGCGCCGTTCACCGGCGGCGGCGTCGCCTCCGACCTCGGCTGGACCGTCGTGAGCTGGCAGAAAGCCGACCGCTTCGAGATCACCGCCTACGAACGCGAGGACCGGGCGGTGCTCGCCGGTCTGCTCGGCCTCGCCCTGATCGTGGTCTGCCTCGGCTGGATCCACCTCGTTGTCGTACGTCCCCTGCGGGCTCTCGCTGCCGACGCCGAGAAGCTCGCCGACGGCGACCTCAAGACCGTGCACTACCCCCGCTACCAGGACGAGGTCGGCGCCGTCGTCCGGAGCCTCGAACTGATCCGCCAGCAATTGCAGGCCCGCCGGCAGAACAAGGCGCGCCGGCCCGCCGAGCCCCGGCTCGACGCCGGAGGAAGGTGACCAAGCGTGCTCTACCTCTACTTCGTCCTGTTGACCGGCAGTCTGTTCCTGCTCGCTGCCGGCATCGTGGAGCAGCGGCGGCACTACGCCGCGCTGCACACCATCCCCTCGCGGGTGCTCGTCAACGGCATCCGCGGCAAGTCCTCCATCACCCGGCTCTGCGCGGGCGCGCTGCGAGGCGGTGACCTGATCACCGTCGCCAAGACGACCGGGACGGCGGCCCGCTTCATCCACCCCGACGCCACGGAGGAGCCGGTCTATCGCAAGTTCGGCATCGCCAACGTGGTGGAACAGATCGGCATCGTCCGCCGGGCCGCCACCTACCGGCCCGACGCGCTCGTCATCGAGTGCATGGCCGTGATGCCGGCCCTCCAGGAAGTCAACCAGAGCAAGCTGATCCGATCCACCATCGGCGTGCTGTGCAACGTCCGCGAGGACCACCTCGCCGAGATGGGCCCCACCCTCGACGACGTGGCCCGCTCGCTGTGCCGCTCGATGCCCCATGACGGCATCTGTGTCACCGCCGAGAAGGAGCGCTTCCACATCCTCCAGGAGGAGGCGGACGCCCGGAACTGCCAGTTGATCTACGCCGACCCGGAGACCGTCAGCGACGAGGAGTTGCGCGGCTTCAGCTGGTTCACCTTCAAGGAGAACGTGGCGATCGCCCTGGTCGTCGCCGAACTGGTCGGTGTCGAGCGCGAGGTAGCTCTCCAGGGCATGTACGACGCCCCGCCGGACCCCGGCGTGCTCTCCGTGGAGCGCTACGTCGCCCCCGGCGGCAACCGGCTCGCCTTCGCCAACGTCTTCGCGGCCAACGACCCCGAGTCGACGCTGATGAACATCAACCAGCTCCTCGACCTCGGCGCCATCCGTCGCCCCCTGAACGTGGTGATCAACTGCCGCCCCGACCGCGTCGAGCGCAACGGGCAGATGGGCGAGATCATCCCCGACCTCCAGCCCGACCACGTCTTCGTCATCGGGCACCCCGCCAAGAGCGCCATCGACGCCATCCCCGCCGACTGGCGGGACCGGGCGGTCGACCTGGGCGGCGAGAAGCGGTCGGCCGAGGAGTTCATGCCGGCCCTGCTCGGCCGCATGTCCGACGGCTCCTCCCTGGTGGCCATCGGCAACATCCACGGCCAGGGTGAGGAACTGCTGGAGTACCTCGCCGAACTCCCCGCCGACGAGAGCGAGGCGGACGAGGAGACGCCGAACCCCACCTCCACGGCGGCCCCGGTGCAGGGGCCCCGTCTGGACCCGTTCGCCTCGTACCCCCCGGCGTACGAGGAGCGCTACCAGGCTTCACAGACCCAGGAGATCCCGGTGGTCCGCATCCCGGCCCCGCCGTCGCGGCAGTACGAGCCCCATGGGCAGTACGCACAGCAGGAGCGGTACCAGCCCTCCGAGCAGTACGTCGACGTGCCGCGGCAGCGGCCGTACGAATCCGCCCAACAGACCTGGCCGCCCTACGACGAGCCGCACGATGACGCCCGGAGATCCCGTTGACCACCGCCGCACTGACCCCCGAGATGGCCGCCCTGGGTATCGCCGTAGGGCTGTTCTTCTCGCTGCTGTGCTACCTCACCACCAACCTCTCGCCCGGCGGCATGATCACTCCGGGCTGGCTGGCCCTGACGCTCATCGAGGACGTCCAGCGCGCGGCCATGGTGGTGGGCGTCACGGCTCTCACCTACGGCGGCACCAAGATCATGCAACGGCTGGTGATCCTCTACGGCAAGCGGCTGTTCGCCTCGGTGGTGCTGCTCGGAGTGCTGCTCCAGGGCACGGTGATGATCCTTCTCTCGCTGGAGTTCCCGCTGCTCTACGGCAACCAGACTCTCGGCTTCATCGTGCCCGGCCTGATCGCCTACCAGATGGTGCGCCAGCCCAAGGGCGCCACCCTGCTGGCCACCGGCACGGTCTCGCTCATGGCCTACATCGTCGTCGCCGCCGGGCTGCTGCTCGGCATCATGCCCACCGTCTGACAGACCGCCCAGAACAACCGAGGAGCAACCGATGGCAGGAAAGAAGAAGTCACGGCCCGTCGTCTCGGGTCTGGCGGTGCTGGCGCTCGTCGCGACCTCCGGGTACCTGACCCTGGAACTGCGCAAGCAGGAGGCGCCCGGGGTGACGGAGGTCCGCAACATCGGCGTCCTCGAAGGCGGCAAGGGCAAGGGATCCGGGTCCGCCTCCGACGACAAGGGCGAGGCCCAGT
This sequence comes from Streptomyces sp. NPDC096193, assembly GCF_040302905.1. Taxonomy (NCBI): domain Bacteria; kingdom Bacillati; phylum Actinomycetota; class Actinomycetes; order Kitasatosporales; family Streptomycetaceae; genus Streptomyces; species Streptomyces sp. NPDC096193. Next base: position 159,975 of record NZ_JBEOSJ010000017.1, read on the forward strand.
GGGCCCGGCTGGAGAATCCCGGGCGCTCGGTGCTGCGTGGCTCCGACGGCCAGATCCGGGCGGAATTCACCGACGGGGCGCGCCTGGCCACACTCACCGGCTCGGCCCGCACCTTTGCCGAACCGGCCTCCACCTCCTCGAAAGTCTCCACCACGGACTGGGTGCGGCTGATGCCCGAGTCCTGGAAGAAGGGCGCCGAGAAGGAGAAGTGGTTCACCGACTGGTACACCGAGTACAAGGACAGCAAGGAGGACGACCTCTTCGCCATCGCCTTCCAGTACGTGGCCGGCGCCCCGCAGAAGAAGGACAAGCAGGGCACCGTCTACGCCGGTGACGCCAACTTCGGACCGCTGAACACCGCCGGCGCCGAAGGCGGCGACCTGCGCCTGGAGCAGTCCGACTTCTACGACTACCTCGGCCTGCCCTACCCCTTCCGGGACGGCCAGACCGGCACCCCCGAGACCCTGCGCGCCAAGTCCCTGGACTGCTCGGGCTTCATACGGATGGTGCTCGGCTACCGCACCCGCTACCCGCTGATGTCCTCGGACACCTCGGGCGACGGACTGCCGCGCACCGCCAACGGCATGGCCCGCTCCGACGAGGGCGTCGACGTGCTCCCGCTGTCCGGAGTGGGGGCCGCCGCCCGGCCCTCCTCCATCGACCAGCTCCAGCCCGGCGATCTCGTCTTCTTCAAGCTTGACGCCCGCACCAAGGACCGGCTCGACCACGTCGGCATGGTGCTCGGGTACGACACCGGAGGCCACCTGATCTTCGTCTCCAGCCGCGAGGAGGTCAACGGCCCCACCATCGGCGACGTCGGCGGCGTCTCCCGGCTGGACGGCAACGGCTACTACGCGAAGACCTTGCGCAGCGCCAAGCGGCTGTGACCGTGACTGCCCGCACCCCGTAGGGGGGGCATCGAGCAGACCGACCTGGCTGTCCGGCTGCCGTAGGCTCAGCCCGCCGCCAGGTCCGGAGCACGAAGGCCCAGTTCACCTTCTCGGTGAATCCTTCGGCGTCAGTGGATCAGAGTATGACCTGGTCCGTCTGGGCCTCCAGGCGGGCGATGGCCTTGCGAGCGGCACCGACGAAGGCGTCAAAGAGGCCATTGGTGTGGGTGGGTCGTTCGAGTTGGTTGAAGCAGCCAGGGTCGAACATGCTCTGGCGCAGTTCGGTGGTCATCTCCAACTGTGCGCCCTTGCCGAGCAGGGTCTTGTTGCAGATGTTGTTCGGGTCCTCGCCGGCGAGAGCAGGGACGGTCGAGCCGTCAACGGTCTGGAAACCGGCGGCCCGGAATTCCTCACGCAGACATGTTGTGAAGTCGGTGTTGAGACCGCCGACGACGACGGCCTCCGGCCGGTCAGCGGGAACTTTGGCCTGCGCCGCCGTACAACCGTGCAGGCTCAGGACATTGAGGCTGCCGGCGGCCATGGACAGCGCGGTCCGGTCGTCGTTGTTCGTCGAGGTGACGTGCAGGTCGCCATTGTTGGACGTTCGCACTCCTTCGAACATCCAGTAGTCGTATGCCGGGCCGCCTGCCGGCGCGAGGGCGAGCGTGGCAGGGTGGTACCCGGCTGTCGCCAGGCACAGTTCGGAGGTACCGCCCTCGATTCCGCCGCCGTGCAGGGCCATGACCGTGGTTCGGTTGATGGGGGATCTCTGGGCGTCGCTGTTGTCGAACAGTTCATGACGCTTGTACCGGCGGGTGAAGTCCGTACCCTCCTTCCCCGCGAGCTTGGTGTACAAATCCGTGTTCGATGCGTAGAGGTCGGCCGCGTAGGCGGGTGCGACGGTGAAGGCGTTGAGTACGGAGGCACTGATGGCGGCGCCGGCGAGGCCGGTCAGCACGGTGCGGCGATTGGCATATGTCATGCGTGTAATCATCGCGGTGTAGGCCGCCTGTGAGGCCGCGGGAAGGCCCGGTACTTCATCGTGGTGACAGCGTGGTCGAACTCCTTGCCGTGCAGGGCAGGTGCCTGCGCCGCCGGCTACGGCAGACGGCCCGTGGTGAACTCTCCAGATCGCCGGGACACCAGAGCCTCCGCCCGTCAAGCGCACAGGTTCGGGTGCCACGCCGGCCGGCCGCGATCCCTCAACCCCCATTCATCCGATGGATGGGCGAGAATATCTACGTGCCGCACTGTAAAGCGTATTGACAGGTTCGCGACACCCTTCAATCATCGGACCTCATGACCGAACTTCCCAGGCGCCAGGTACTCGGAATGACGGCGGGGGCGGCAGTCGGCGCCGCCCTCATCAGCCCGGCCACGGCCGATGCGAGCCCGCACGCGACACCACGCGGCACCACAGGTGGTGACTGGGGCACGGTCCCGGCCGCCGTGCCCGTACCGCTGGACCGCTGGTTCGACAACGACGGCATCGACACCGCGGACGCCCGCGGCGGCGACTTCGACGGCTCCGGCTACACCTTCCCCGGTGAGGAACTCCCCGCGGGGAAGCGGGAGATCGACGGCATCCCCTATCTCTTCCCCACCGCCACCGCGGGGGCCAAGGACAACATCGTCGCGCTCGGCCAGCGCATCGACCTCCCGCCCGGCCGCTATCTCTCAGCGCTCTTTCTCCTCACGAGCAGCTACGGCGCGGCCTCCGGTACGGCAACCGTCCACTACGCCGACGGCTCCAGCCGGCCCGCGGCACTCGGCGGCCCCGACTGGTACTCCGGCAGCGGTGCGATCACCGCCGCGTACCGCTACACCCCGACCGGTGCCAAGGACCCGCACCCGGTCGTCATCGCCACCGCCGAACTCACCATGGACGCGACGAAAGAGGCCGTGGCGCTGACGCTGCCGGTCACCAACCCCGCCGAGGCGGACAGCAGTTCGCTCCACATCTTCGCCCTCACCCTCCAGCCGGCGGCCGACGGACGGGCATTGGCGCTGCGCGAGGCGCACTCGACGACCCTGCTGCTCGACGCGGGTGCACAGAGCGTCGAGGCCACCGTCGTCAACGCCGGCACCGTCGGCATCCTTCCTTCCGACCGGCTCAGCGTCTCCGTCGATGTGCCCGGCGCCCGCACGGTCGCCCCCGCCACGGTCGGCCGGCTCGCTCCGGGGGAGCAGGCGAGAGTGCGCGTCGGCATCCGCCGTCGGCCCGGTAGCCCGCCCGGCACCCGGCAGGACGGCACCGTCCTCGCCCGCGGCCGGGGGCAGCAGGCCGCCGCCTCGCGGCGCACCCTCACGCTGGGCGTCCCCGACTACGAGCCCACCGACGCCTCGCTGAACACCCATCAGGCCCCTTACTGGTTCCAGGACGCCAAGTTCGGCATCTTCATCCACTGGGGTCTCTACTCGGTCCCGGCCTGGGCGCCGGTCGGCAAGCAGTACGCCGAGTGGTACTGGAGCCAGATGCAGGATCCGAACAACCCGGCGTACGCCCATCACCGCCAGACGTACGGGGAGTCCTTCGCCTACGACGACTTCATTCCGCGGTTCCGGGCCGAGCGCTTCAACCCGCGTTCCTGGGTCGAGCTGTTCCGCGACGCCGGAGCGCAGTACCACGTCCTCACCTCCAAGCACCACGAGGGCTTCGCGCTCTGGGACACCAAGGTCAGCGACCGCAACTCCGTCAAGATGGGCCCGCGCCGGGACCTGATCAAAGAGCTCTTCGACGCCTCCCGCCGCTACGCCCCCGAGCTGCACCGCGGCCTGTACTTCTCCATGCCCGAGTGGTTCAACCCCGACAACCCCTGGGCGGGACACGCGCCGCGGAACCCGTACACGCTGGAGCCCGTGCCGTACACCGGCCACCGCCGTGGCGACTACATCAAGGATCTCCAGGCACCGCAGATGCTGGAGCTGATCCACGACTACGACCCCGAGGTCCTGTGGTGCGACATCGGCGGTGCGAACGACAGCCACCGGGTGCTCGCGGAGTACTTCAACCACGCGAAGAACCGGGCCCGCCCGATCGAGGTGACCGTCAACAACCGCTCGGGCATCGGGCCGCACGACTTCACGACGCCCGAGTACACGACATACGACTCGATCGTCACCGACAAGTGGGAGTCGAGCCGGGGACTCGACCCGTACAGCTACGGCTACAACGCGCAGACCCCCGACGACCGGTACATGACGACCGAGGAGGTGGTGCACTCGCTCGTCGACATCGTCTCCAAGAACGGCAACTTCCTGCTCGACATCGGACCGCGGGCCGACGGCACCATCCCCGAGATCATGGAGCGCCGGCTGCGTGAGACGGGCGCATGGCTGAAGGTCAACGGCGAGGCGATCTACGGCAGTACGTACTGGGCACGGATGCCGCAGCTCGGCGAAGATCTGCGTTTCACCGTCCGGCCGGACAAGGCCTTCTACATCCACTCGCTCGCCGCTCCCGGCAGCACGCTCACCGTCGAGGCACCGGTTCCGGTCCGCCAGGGCGACCGCGTGACGATGCTCGGCCACGACCGTCCGCTGAACTGGCGCATCAAGGGGGACACGTTCGTCGTCGACGTGCCGGCCGCGGCCCGCCGGGCGGGCCGGCATGCCTGGGTCTTCAAAGTAGCCTGGTCGGCCTGAGGAACTCGCGCACATGGCTCCGGTGCCACCAGGCGCCGGTGGCCCGCAGTTCGCGCCAGGTGGTGTACCGGTAGTGGTACAGCCTGGCGCGGACGTACGCGGGCGGCGCGTCGGGGAACGGATTGTGACGCAGCAGCTTGAGCGTGTCCCGGTCGCCCTCCAGCAGCCGTTCCATGAACGTCCCGAACCAGGGGGCCGCGTAGGCGGGGGAGAGCGCGGCGAACCACATCATCCAGTCGAGCCGCAGATGGTAGGGGGCGTACTGACGCGGCATCGCGCGCACATCGCCGGGCTTGCCCCGGAAGCCGTACTCCCGCCACACGGTGCCCTCGTGGAGAACGGTCTCGTCGGTGCCCTCGATCACCACTTCGTGGCGGATCCGCCCGACCGTACCGAACGCGCCATAGGCGTTGACCAGATGCAGCGCGTCGTAGGAGCGGTTCATCTGCTGCCGCCGGGAGAACAGATTGCGCGCCGGGCGGTAGCTGAGCACCAGGACGAGCACGGTGACCGCCATGACCACGATCTCGTACCAGAGTGGGGAAGCGGGCAGCGCTGGCGCCTCGGCGATCAGTGAGCCGTCGACGGCGGAGAGCGCGAGCACGATCGTGATCCAGTTGAGCCAGGCGAAATTGCCGGAGAGCACCAGCCACAGCTGCGTCACCACGATCAGCGCGGCGGCCGCACCGGCCACCGGCTGGGGCGTGAACAGCAGGAACGGCACGACGAGTTGTGTGACATGGTTGGCGGCCACCTCGACGCGGTGGGCAGGGCGTGGCAGACGGTGGAAGAACCAGCTCAGCGGGCCGGGCATCGGCTGGGTCTCGTGGTGGTAGTCCAGGCAGGTCAGCTTGCGCCAGCACTCGTCCCCGCGGATCTTGATCAGACCCGCCCCGAATTCCACCCGGAAGAGCACCCAGCGCAGCAGGAACAGCACCAGGACGGGCGGGGCGGTGCGTTCGTTGCCGAGGAAGACGGCCAGGAACCCGGTCTCCAGCAGCAGGGACTCCCAGCCGAAGCCGTACCAGGTCTGGCCCACGTTGACGATCGACAGATAGAGCAGCCACAGCACCGCCCACCAGGCCATTGCCGCCCCGAGCGGGATGTGGTCGGCGGCTCCCGCCATCAGTGCAGCGGACAGCAGGCAGCCGCTCCAGGCGACGACGGCGAAGAAGCGGTCGGAGTAGTGCAGTTGGAAGAGGCTCGGCGCCTGCCGCCACGTCACCCGGCGTACGAAGGCGGGTACCGGCAGCATGCCGCGTTCGCCGATCAAAGGCCGGTACTGAAGGGCCGCGGTCAGGAAGGCGACCAGGTACACGCCGGCCAGAGCCCGCTGGAACACCAGCCGGCTCAGCCAGTAGTCACTGTCGACGAACCACTCCATCACCTCCAGTATCGGCCTTTGCGAGCCGGCGCACGGTGCGACCGAGCCGGCGCGCGTACGCCATCTGCATCAGCGGTACGAGAGGCCCGCCGAGCCGGGACCACCAGACCGCCGGGCGGCTGAAGGCCATGACGGTGAACCAGACAGAGCCGTCGTCCCGCAGATCGACGACGAACGACTCCTCTCCGCGCACGGGGTGTCCCCGCAGGGTGCCGTAGCCGAAACCGGTCCGGACGCGCTCGTGCACGGTCCAGACCACCTCGCAGGGGGCGGTGATCCGCAGCGGGCCGAAGCCCGCGGAGACCTCGACCCGGGCGCCCGGCTCGGCGCGCCGGGCCCTGCTGCGCAGCCGCGCCCCCGAAGCCCGGTGCGCACGCCAGGTGAGCACGGCCTCGCCCGCCGCCTCGAACACCGCCCGGCCGCGGCCGATCCTGACCGTGTGATGCAGATGGCGGTAGCCGTCGGGCATCGGCCCGAGACGGGTAGCCCCGGCCTCCGGGTAGCTGAGGGCGCCGGTGCGGTGGGCGCTGTTCATACGTCCGCCGGCGGTGAGGTCGGCCGAATGGGTGCGAGCCCCGCGCACCGGGCCGATGGCAGCTCCCGTGGTACGGGAGCCGGTCCTGCGAGCATCATGATCACGTTGACCAGCGCGGACATCGCGCATCCCTCCCGGAGGCCGAGCACGTTCACCTTCCTGGAGCTGAAGCCTAGGCCCGTACTTGAACGCGTTCAAGTAGCGGAGGTGGCGGTGGTCCGGCAGAACTTGAGAAATGCATCGGGAGAACAAGGAAGGTGGGAGAGGTTCGTGCGTCCCGTTCGTCGTCGGTACTCCGCGGCCATGGCTCTGGCCGTCGCGCTCTCACTCGGACTCCTGACCGCCGGCTGTGGCGGCGACAGCAGTGCGGCGACGGACACCGAGGAAGAGGTGCTCCTCCAGTCGGCGACCGCTCCGGGGCCGCATCCCTTCACGGCGTCGACCGTCCGCTCCCTCTCCTCGCCCGCGCCCGACCCGCCGGCCCCGTCGGTCGCCACGAGCACTGAACCCGCCCGCGGTCAGAGCCTGCGCACCCTCTCGGGCGGCACCCCCGGTCTCTACGGCGGCACCGAGACCATCGGCAGCTGCGACATCGAGCAGCAGATCACCTTCCTCGGCAAGGACGCGGCGAAGCAGCGCGCCTTCGCCGAGGCCGCCGGGGTCTCCGAGGCGAAGCTGCCCGCCCATCTGCGCGCCCTGACCCCGGTCGTCCTGCGCGCCGACACCCGGGTGACCGGCCACGGCTTCGAGGACGGGTCGGCGGTCGCCCGGCAGTCCCTGCTCCAGGCGGGCACCCCCGTGCTCGTCGACGAGTACGGCGCGCCCCGCGTCCGCTGCGTCGGCGGAAATCCGCTGAAGCCGCCGGTCGCCGTCAAGGGAGCCGTGATTCACCAGGGCAGGCCGTGGACGGGATTCCGGTCGGACCGGGTCGTCGTCATCAAGCCCACCGCCCAGGCCGTCGACACCCTGATCATCGTCAACATCCTCGACAGCACCTGGATCGAGCGGAAGACCGGGAGCGACGGTGAGAAGGACAGAATGCCCGAGGTGCTCCCGCCCGTCGCCCCGGACGACATCTTCACCTACCCGCCGGCCATACCGCCCCAGCCCGACGGCGCCACTCCGCCGAGCGCTCCGAGCGAGCCCGCAGCCCCCCGCGACCCGTCCGGCCCGGCCGAGTCCCCGTCCGGTCAGAACGTGGCCCCGCCGGCCGACCCGCCGAGCGAGGAACTGCCACCGGCCGATCCCGACATGCCCTCCGAGGAGGACGTCGATCCTTCCGATCCGAACCTGCTCGTCCCCTTCGACGAGCCGTCCGAACCGGACACCTTCGAGGGCTGAGCGGGCCGTCCGAACCAGTCGAAGAATCGGACGAATGATGGCAGAGTGGCTCCATGGTTGACCGGGCATCGGGGGCTCTGTCGCTTCCCGACGACTGGCCTGCCGACCCCGATCTGAGCCTGATTCTCAACCGCATGGGGCTCTGGGACTGGGATCTGGCCAGCGGGCTGATGCACATGGACGAGCCCGCTCTCGAGGTGTTCGACGTCCGTCCCGAGGAGTACGACGGCCGGCCGGAGAGCCTCGCCTTCCGCGTGCCGCGCGACGAGGCGGTGCGGCTCGACGCCATGGTCGCGCAGGCGCTGAAGACCGGCAGCGACCACTACGGCGCGTACTTCCGTATCCGCCGCCGTGACGGAAGTCTGCGCTGGACCCACACCCAGGGGCGTGTCCGCCGCGACGCCCAGGGCCGGCCGGTGCGCATCATCGGCATCGTCCGCGACGCCACCGAGGAGCTGGCCGACTCCTCCGCGCGGATCGCGGTCGACATCGAGCGCCGCCGGCAGACCAGCGTCGTCGAGAGCACCACCGCCGCTCTCGCCCACGCCAGAACCGTGCAGGACGTCATCGACGTGCTCAAGGACTCGCAGGGGCTCGAGCACTTCGGCGCGACCAGCCTGGTGATGGGACTGCTGGAGTCGGGCGGGCGCATCCATCTGGTCGCGGAGGGGCCCGAGGGATCGTTCGTGCCGGGAACCCGCTACACCCGGGTGGACGAGCAGTACCCGATGAGCGAGGTGGTGCGCACCCTGGCTCCCCGCTTCATCGAGTCGCCGGAGGACTTCGCCACCTCCTATCCGGTGCTGTGGCCGGAGATCGAGGGGCTCGGCGTCGAGGCCGCCGCCTATCTGCCGCTCATCGCCCAGGCGCAGCCCATCGGAGCGCTCGGACTGCTCTACCGCGACAAGTCCGGCTTCAGCGCGGAGGAGCGCAACGTACTGGTCGCCCTCGGCAGCAGCATCGCGCAGAGCCTCCAGCGTGCCGTGCTCTACGACCAGGAGCACGACCTCGCGGAGGGGCTTCAGCAGGCCATGCTGCCGCGCAGGATCCCCCAGGTCCCCGGGGCCGGGATCGCCGTGCGCTACCGCTCGGCCCGGATGGGCCGGGACGTCGGAGGCGACTGGTACGACGTCATCACCCTGCCGGGCGGCCGGGTCGGGGCGGTCATCGGCGACGTGCAGGGCCACGACACGGACGCCGCGGCGGTGATGGGGCAGCTGCGCATCGTGCTACGGGCGTACGCGGCCGAGGGCCACACCCCGGCCACCGTGATGGCGCGCGCCTCCGTCTTTCTGCACGAGCTGGACACCGACCGGTTCGCGACCTGCATGTACGCCGAGGTCGATCTGACGACCGGGGTGGTCCAGGTGGTGCGCGCCGGGCACATGGACCCCCTCATCAGGGACGCGGACGGCAACTGCCGCAGGGTCCCGGTGGAAGGCGGACTGCCGCTGGGACTGTCGGCGGAGTTCGGCCGGCTCGAATACCCGGTCAACACGGTGGAGCTGGACCCCGGACAGACGCTCATCCTCTACACCGACGGTCTGGTCGAGATGCCCGGCGCGGACCTCGACGACGGACTGCAACTGCTCACGGCCCTGGTCCGCGCCGGCCCTCGTGATCTCCAGCTGCTGGCGGACCATCTGTGCGACGTGGTGGAGGAGCGGGGCGGCGACGACGACGTGGCGCTGCTGCTGCTCCGCCGCAAGGGCGCGTTCGCTCCGCGGGCGGGCGGCCGGCTGCGTCAGCACGTCGCCCAGAACGACCCGGAGGCGCTGCGCTCGGCCCGGCACATGGTCCGTGCCGCCGTACGCGCGTGGGGCGCGCGCGAGCGCGCCGACGAGATCGAACTCGCCGCGGACGAGATGATCACCAACGCGCTGATGCACACCGACGGAGGTGCGATCGTCACGGTGCGGGTCCTCTCCGGGCCGCAGCGGCGGCTGCGGGTGGAGGTCGAGGACCGTTCCAGCGCGCTGCCGCGGCGGCGGGACGCGGGCGAGTCAGGAGTCTCCGGACGGGGGCTTCTGCTGGTGGACCGACTGGCCGATGCATGGGGGGTGGAGTCACGCGGCAGTGGCAAGTGCGTGTGGTGCGAGTTCACCGTCCCGGACAGAGAGGGCGGAGAATGAGGATCCGATGTTAACTGTCCGTGAACTGATTGTACTTGACCGTAACCGACCGAAGACGATTGACTTCGCACTCCCTGGCTATCTAGGACATGAGGACACCGTGAGCAGCGAGCTTCTCGCCCCCCTCGACCTGGCGTTCTGGCACCTCGAATCCGTCGGCCACCCCATGCACCTCGGTGCCCTCGCCTTCTTCGGCTCCGCCGAAGGGGACAGGAGCGACGACGAGGTCCTCGACCTGCTCGCCACCCGCGCGGCGGCGATCCCGCGGCTGCGGATGCAGGTACGCGACGTCCTGCTGCCCGTCGGCGGGGCCGCCTGGTCGGTGGCCCAGGACTTCGACGTGACGCGCCATGTCCGCCATGTGCGCCTTACGGCGGGCGACTTCACCGCCGCTGCCACCGGCATCGCCGGTGAGCTCATGGAGCGCCCGCTGGCGCGCGGACTCCCGCCGTGGGAGATGTACCTCCTCACCGGCGAGCCCGGTGGCCCCTTCGCGGTGCTCGTGAAGCTCCATCACGCCCTCGCCGACGGGATGCGCGCGGTCGCCATCGGCGCCGGCATCTTCGACGAGATCGCCGGCGCCCGCGGGATGCGGGCGCGCCGGTCCCGGCCGGTGCCGTCGTCGTCGTGGCGCAGCGTGCCGGGACAGCTCATCGGCTTCGCCCGGGACCGTATCGACGACCTCGGCAACGCCGTGGGGGTCGGGGCCTCCGTCGTACGGGCCAGCCGCCTCGACTCCCGTGGCATGCCCGCCCTCGCGGCGGGCTCCAGCGGCACCCGCAGGCTCGGCACCGTCGCTCTCGACCTCGACGACGTGCAGCGGGTGCGCAAGGCCGTGGGCGGCACGGCCAACGACGTCCTGCTCGCCATCGTCGCCGGGGCGCTGCGCCGGTGGACGCGGGAGCGGGGAGACCTGCTGCCCACCGCCGACCCCCGGGCGCTGGTGCCGGTGTCCCGGCGCAGGCCCGGCAGCCCGGCCGGATCCGGGAACCGGCTCTCGGCGTACCTGGTCGACCTGCCCGTCTCCGATCCCGACCCCCGTTCGCGGCTCGATGCCGTCCGGATCGCCATGAACCGCAACAAGGCGGCGGGACCGCTGCGCGGAGCCGGGGCCGTCGCCGTGCTCGCCGATCAACTGCCGCCGCTGGCCCACCGGTTCGGTGCGCCGCTGGCGGGCGGTGCGGCCCGGATGCTCTTCGACGTACTGGTGACCAGCGTGCCGCTGCCGCGCTCGGCCCTGTCGCTGGGTGGCTGCCCGCTGCTCTCGATCTATCCGATGGCGCCGCTGGCGCGCGGTCAGTCGCTGGCCGTCGCCCTGACGACCTACGACGGGCAGGTGCACGTGGGTCTGGTGGCCGACGGCAAGGCCGTGCCCGACCTCGACCGGCTCGGCCGCAGCGTTCAGGACGAACTGGCGGAGCTGCTCGACATGGCACTGACGCTGTGAACCGATGTGTCCGAAAGATCGGACACATCGATCCCTTCCGGCAACATCTCGCCCCTTCGCGGGTGTTGACGCCCTGAGTGATCCGATGAATATTCGTCGGTGATCGATGAAGCGACCGTCGGGCTCGGTGCGGCCGGGTCGGCGGACGTCAGGCGAGGGGGCAGCAGCGGGATGCGACGAAGCACGCTCGGCCGCAGCACGGTCGAGATCACCGAGCTGTCCTTCGGTGCCGCGGCCATCGGCAACCTCTTCTCCCCGGTCGCGCCCGAGGAGGCTGCGGCCGCGGTCGACGCCGCCTGGGACGTGGGCATCCGCACCTTCGACACGGCTCCGCACTACGGTCTCGGCCTCTCCGAGCGCAGGCTCGGCGAGGCCCTGCGCGGCCGGCCCCGTGACGCGTACACCCTCTCCACCAAGGTCGGTCGGTTGCTCGAACCCTGCCCGGCCGACGGCGACGACCTCGCCCACGGCTTCGCGGTCCCGGCCGACCACCGGCGCGTCTGGGACTTCAGCGCCGACGGCGTGCGCCGCAGCATCGAAGCGAGCCTCGTCCGCCTCGGCCTCGACCGGATCGACATCGTCCATCTCCACGACCCGGACGACCACGAGGAGGCTGCCTTCCGTCACGGCTATCCGGCGCTGGAGAGACTGCGTGCGGAAGGTGTGGTCGGTGCGATCGGAGCCGGTATGAACCAGGCCGCCATGCTGACCCGGTTCGTCCGTGACACCGACGTCGACACCGTGCTCTGCGCCGGTCGCTACACCCTCTTGGACCAGAGCGCCCTCGCCGAACTGCTGCCCGAGGCCGAGGGCCGCGGCACGAGCGTCATCGTCGGAGGGGTCTTCAACTCGGGGCTCCTCGCCGACCCCCGCCCGGGCGCCACCTACGACTACACGGCCGCACCCGACGACCTCCTGCGGCGGGCGCTGCGGATCGAGGCCGTCGCCGTACGACACGCAGTACCGCTGCGGGCCGCCGCACTGCACTACTCACTCGCCCATCCGGCCGTCGCCGGTGCCCTGGTCGGCACCCGCTCCGCCCGCGAGGTCCGGGACGCCGCCGAACTCCTCGCCCGGGACGTCCCGACCGCCCTGTGGGACGAGCTGCTCGCCGAGGGGCTCCTGCCGAAGGACGGTCCGCTGCCGACGGACGGGGACGCCCGATGAGAGTGGCCCTGCACACCGCGGTCCGCGCCGACCGCATCGAGCAGTACGAAGCCGCCCACCGCGAGGTCCCCGCCGAGTTGACCGAGGCAATCCGCGCCGCCGGCGTCACCTCCTGGACCATCTGGCGCAGTGGCACCGACCTCTTCCACCTCCTCGACTGCGAGGACTACGCCCGACTGCTGGCGGCGCTCGAAACCCTCCCCGTCAACATCGCCTGGCAGGCCCGGATGGCCGAACTACTGGACATCGTGCACGACTACACCGCGGACGGCGCCGAGGCCGGACTGCCCGTCGTCTGGGAGCTGTGAACCATGGCCGCCGTCGATGCCCACCACCATGTCTGGGACCTCTCCGTCCGGGACCAGGACTGGATCACCGGCCCCGATCTCGCGCCCCTGCGCCGTCCCTTCACGCTTGAGGACCTGCGGTCCGAGGCGCGCGCCGCCGGAGTCCGCGCGACCGTGCTCGTCCAGACCGTCACCGTCGCCGAGGAGACACCGGAGTTCCTCGCGCTCGCCGACGGCAGCGACCTCGTCGCGGGGGTCGTCGGCTGGACCGACCTCACCGCTCCCGACGTCGCCGACACACTCGCCGCGCTCCGGGAGGGGCCGGGCGGTGACCGGCTCGTCGGCATCCGCCACCAGGTGCAGGGCGAACCCGACCCCGCGTGGCTGCTGCGGGACGACGTCCGGCGAGGGCTCGAAGCCGTCGCGTCCGCCGGCCTCGTCTACGACCTGCTCGTCCAGCCGCGTCAGCTGCCCGCCGCGGTCGCGGTGGTGAACCGCGTCCCCGGCCTCACCTTCGTCCTCGACCATCTGGGCAAGCCCCCCATCGCGGCCCGGGAGCCGGAACCGTGGGCGAGCCGGGTGCGTGCGCTCGCCCAGCGGCCCAACACCGTCTGCAAACTCTCCGGCATGGTGACGGAAGCCGCCTGGGCGACCTGGACCACCGCCGATCTCGCCCCGTACGCCGAGACGGTCATCGAGGCCTTCGGGCCCGACCGCCTCATGTTCGGCTCCGACTGGCCGGTCTGCCGGCTCGCCGCGAGTTACGCGGACGTCGTGGAGGCCGCCCGTAGCCTCACCGAGGGCCTGAGCGAGGACGAGCGCTCCGCCGTCTTCGAGACCACCGCCTGCCGGGTCTACGGACTCCCGTCGGGATGAACCTGCATCCCTCCGGCCCCTGCGGCACCCTGGAGGCATGCCGGAGCTGCCCGAGGTCGAAGCGCTGAGAGAGTTCCTCGACACCCACCTGGTGGGACAGGAGATCGCCCGTGTCCTGCCGCTGGCGATCAGCGTGCTGAAGACGTACGACCCACCCCTGTCCGCGATCGAGGGCGCCGAGGTCACCGCCGTGGAACGGCGCGGCAAGTGGCTCGACATCACCGTCGGCGGCCTGCACCTGGTCACCCATCTCGCCCGCGCCGGCTGGCTCCAGTGGAAGGACGAGGTCCCGGCCGCGCCGCCGCGCCCCGGCAAGGGCCCGCTCGCCCTGCGCGTCGTGCTCGCCTCCGGGAGCGGCTTCGACCTGACCGAGGCCGGCACCACCAAACGGCTCGCCGTCCATCTCGTCCGCGACGCCGGTGAGGTGCCGGGCGTCGCCCGCCTCGGCCCCGATCCGCTGGCCGACGCGTTCGACCGCGACGCGTTCGCCGCGCTGCTCGCGGGGGAGCGGCGGCAGATCAAGGGCGCGCTGCGGGACCAGAGTCTGATCGCGGGGATCGGCAACGCCTACAGCGACGAGATCCTGCACGCCGCGAAGATGTCGCCCTTCAAGCCGGTGCGGAATCTGAGCGAGGACGAGATCACCACGCTGTACGAAGCCCTCCGCAGCACCCTCGGTGAGGCCGTCGAGCGTTCGCGCGGAGTCGCGGCGGGACGGCTCAAGGCGGAGAAGAAGAGCGGTCTGCGGGTCCATGGCAGAACCGGTCAGCCGTGCCCGGTCTGCGGCGACACGATTCGCGAGGTGTCGTTCAGCGACTCCTCGCTCCAGTACTGCCCCACCTGCCAGACCGGCGGCAAGCCGCTGGCCGACCGCAGACTCTCGCGGCTGCTGAAGTAGCCCGCCGGCCGTGCGCGCCCGCGCCCGGGTCGGCTCCGGACCGTCACTTGATCGTCAGCAACGGCTTGCCGTCGAACGTCCGCACTTCCCAGCGGCCGATGTCACTGCTCGCCAGGTCGGTGCCCCCCTCGATCTCCAGGGGCTTGGCATGACCGGGGACCTCCGTGCCGTACCCGCCCTGGGGAACGCGCCAGCTGAGCACCGGATGCTCGATACCGTCCTTGCCGACGGCGACCAGCCGGCACGAGCCGGGCCCGGTGAGGCCCGAGAGCCGCATCGCGACCGCGGTGCCCCACATCCGGTCTTCCACGAAGGCGGACGCGGTGACGCCGGAGCCGGCGTCCTTCACCGTGACCTGCTTGCCCGCCACGGCCGGCGGGGCGGGGTCCTGCGGGGTCCGCATCGCGAGCGCGCCCAGCGGCAGGGCGACGATCAGGGCCGCCACCGCGGCGACCAGCCGGAGCCTGCGTCTGCTGCTCCGTCTCCGCATCAGCGCGACCTCCTCGGTCAGCCGCTCCAGCAGCCGGGGCGAGGGCCGGGACGCGATCACGCCGGGTCCCGTGAGGTCGGAAATCGCCGAAGCGACCGACGAGAAGTCCGAGAGCTGTACTGTGCACAGCACGCACTCGGCGAGATGCTCCTCGAAGCGGAACGCGTCCCCCGGTTCCAGCACGCCCAGCGCATAGGCGGCCACGTCCTGGTGCCGCTGCTGCATGCCCATGGCGTCCTCGATTCGTCTCTGGCCGTGCTGTGTCCGTCGCGGTCGGTCGCCGTTGAATACGGATCAGGCGCGTTCTCTGCTCAACCGCGGCCACGAAAGACGAACTGTCTTCGCGGACCTCTTCCCGCGGGCGAAGAACCGTGGCCCCGGCGATCGGGGCACGCCTAAACTCCGCAGCATGCTGCGTGTACTGGCGGTCGACGACGAGAAACCGGCGCTCGAGGAACTCCTCTATCTGTTGCGTTCCGACGCCCGGGTCACGAGCGCGGAGGGGGCGACGGACGCCACCGAGGCGCTGCGCCGGATCAGCCGGGCGCTGGAGGCGGGACCGGACGGTGAGGACGGCATCGACGTCGTCTTCCTCGACATCCACATGGCCGGACTCACCGGGCTCGACGTCGCCAGGCTGCTCGCGGGGTTCGCCAGGCCGCCGCTGATCGTGTTCGTCACCGCGCACGAGGGCTTCGCCGTCCAGGCCTTCGACCTCAAGGCCGTCGACTACGTCCTCAAGCCGGTACGCAGGGAGCGGCTCGCCGAGGCGGTGCGCAGGGTGCGCGACCAGGTACTCACCGCCCACGAGACCCGGCACCCGGAGCCGGAGACCGGGGTGACCGTCCCCGCCACCCGCGCGCCCGTGCACAACACCGCCGAGCAGATACCCGTCGAACTGGGCGGTGTCACACGGTTCGTGTCGGTCGACGACATCGCCTACGTCGAGGCGCAGGGCGACTACGCCCGGCTGCACACGCGGGACGGCAGCCACCTCGTCCGCATCCCGCTGTCCGCGCTGGAGGAGCGCTGGGCAGCCCGCGGCTTCGTCCGCATCCACCGCAGCCATCTCGTCGCGCTGGCCCGGATCGACGAACTGCGCCTGGACGCGGGGACGACGACGGTCCGGGTGGGATCGGCGGAACTCGCCGTCAGCCGGCGTCATGCGCGGCAGCTGCGGGACCTGCTGATGCGGCACGCGGGAAGCTGACCTTCTGCGCGGGCCGAAGGAAGCCGACTCTTGCCCCGGTCGAAGGAGGCCGACCTCTTGCGCCGGCTGCCCGAGGACCTCGTCCGCACAGGTGACCGGTCGTGCCCCGCCGCCCCTTCACCGAACGCGTTTCGCCGACCGTTCACCGGACGGGGACAACCGTTCGTCGCGGGAGCGGCCCACCCGGCGACGGGCGTCATCCGCTGGCCGAGAGACGAGGGGATTCGACGCACCGGGCAGCGGCAGCGCCCTAGCCTTGATCAAAAGGTAAAGGGGTCTGATGTCCGACATCGAAGCGCTGCTCGCGGAACTGCGGAGCCTGCCGGCGACCCCGGCGTCCGGCCCGGGTGACATCGAGGCGCTGCTCGCCACGGTCAAGAGCGCCGCGGGGCGCTGGGCGGACGTGCTGTACGAGATCCGTCAGTCGGCCCAGGGCCTGGTCGGCCCGCGCGCCGAGGCGGCCCTCGAAGTCGCCTTCCGCCGGGCGGAGGAGTCGTACGTCGAGCTGGAGATCGCGCTGAAGGACTGCGGCCGGCGGCCCGGCCCCTGACAACTGCCTGGTCAGAACAGGTGGATGGCGAGATGACTCAGCGGCAGGCCCAACTGCCAGGCAGGCATCCATATCTGTTGGCGCTCGTCGACGGACGCGTCCAGCGGATTCGCCGGGTGCCACGGTTCGGTGTCGCCGAGGTCGGCGGCGAGCAGTTCGGTCTGCCGCAGCCACTTCCATGAGTCCCGTGCCAGGGCGAGATCCGGATCGGGTCCGCCGCCGAGCTGCCGCTCCCGCTCGCCGCGCGCGTCGAGTCTCTCCCGTGCCCAGGCCGGCCAC
The DNA here is from genome assembly GCF_040302905.1 of Streptomyces sp. NPDC096193. Taxonomy (NCBI): domain Bacteria; kingdom Bacillati; phylum Actinomycetota; class Actinomycetes; order Kitasatosporales; family Streptomycetaceae; genus Streptomyces; species Streptomyces sp. NPDC096193. The sequence continues at coordinate 177,106 of NZ_JBEOSJ010000017.1, forward strand.
GGATGCCCGTACGAGGTGAGGTTCAGCCACTCCTCGATCCTGGACACCGCCCGGACACCGGCGAGTTCGTCCGAACCGTCACAGAGGTAGATGGTCAGGGCCAGCGTCTCCCGGCCGGCCCGGTATTCGAGCGAGCCGCCCTCGACGAGGGCACCGGTGCGGAGCATCTCGTCGGCGATGTACTCGGCGCAGAGCCATGCCATGGGGACTGCCAGCGCGCCTCCGCTGGTGCCGTTCGTGCTCTCGGGCTGCAACCTTCCCACCTTCTTCCGGACGACGTCGTGTGCCGACTCGGAGACGAGCCTCCACCGTGTGACACGGCTGGGGGCGCATCTTTACTCAACTTCACCGTGAGGTTTCGCATACTGTCGCCCCTTGGCCGTGGCCCCAGGGAGACAGGGACACCGACGGGACATCAGGGGCGCACGTGACTGCGCCGCAGAGGTTTGGAGTCCGCGGCGGGGCGGGTACGACGACGCCCGCTCCGGAGGGGAGCGGGCGGTTCGTGCCGTGCGGCAGGCCTCTCAGCGAGGATCGCGTCCGATGAGTCCGAGGAGCCGGTCCTGGAGGGGAGCGTCCTCGGGGACGGGTACCTCGGGGCCGAAGACCTCCACTCCCGGACCGAACGCGCCGGGCGTCCGGAACTTCTCCATCACCTCGGCCGGGATCGCGGAGGTGCCGCGCCACATCCGCTCGACGTCGTCGGCGGGCATCGTCTCGTCCTGGCCGGTTGCCCGCGCCAAGTCCCAGCCGTGCAGCACCAGGTCGTCACTGACGACACGGTCGATGTGCTGTTCGGCGGTCAGCGGCCCGCTGGGCGTCTCGCAGGGAGCGGACGCGAGCTCGGGGTCGTCGAGCACGGCCTCGACATCGGCGCGTGCGGCCCGGAAGGCGGCGAGAGGGTCCTTCTCGACGGACGGCGCACGGGAGGGACGGCGGCCGAGAGGGCGCAGCATGACGCCGTGCATCACGACGATGTGTTCGACGACGTCCCGGGCCGACCAACGGGCGCACGGCGACGGGTTGTCCCACTGGTCGGGCCGGACCGCGGCGACCTTGCTCTCGAAGTGGTCGGCGTGTCTGCGGTATCGGTCGGCGATGTCGGTCATCGGCCCGGTTCCTCTCAGCCGTCGGGTGTGGCGAGCGCGTGGCGTAGGGCGGTGAGGGCGTCTTCGTCGGTGACACCGAGGTTCCTGGCGGCGACGGCGAACCGGCGGGCGTGGTCGGCGAGCCGGGTGGCGGCGTCGGGGGCCGCCGAGACGGCGGCGACGCGGGTGCCGGAGCCGCGCCGGCTGTGCACCAGGCCGGCCGACTCGAGTTCGCGGTAGGCGCGGACGACGGTGTTGTTGGCGAGACCGAGGTCGGAGGCGAGCTGGCGCACCGGCGGCAGCTTGTCGCCCTCGCGCATCCGCCCGACCGCGATCAGATCCGCGAACTGCTGTCTGATCTGCTCGTACGGGGGCACGGGTGTGGCCGGGTCGACCCGGATCGTCAGGCCGGTGGCCGTCACGGACGCTCCGCGATGTGCGCCTGCGGCAGCAGGAGGGCGCCCAGGCACCAGCCCGCGGTCAGTGCCGAGACGAACGCCACGATTCCGAGGCCCCAGAGGCTCACGGTCTCCATCCAACCACCACAGCTCAGGCTGAGCATCGCGGTCGCCATGGTCAGCGACACGGCGAACAGCGGGGCCGCCGTCAGCAGACCCCACGCCCCGACCGTCGCGCGTGCCCTGACCCGGCGCTGCTCGTCGTCGGCTGCTCGCATCGTGATGCGCCGCAGCGTCGCGGCGCACACCGCGGTCCCGACGGTGAGTCCACCGAGCACCGGCCAGGCGTAGTACGGCCCGGGCCAGGGCCCCACCAGCTGGTCCGGGCCGCCGCAGGCGGCGGCGACGGCGCGACCCGCGTGCCCGGCGGCGTCGGTGGAAGCGGTCGCGACGGCGACGATCAGGAGGAGGACGAGCAGCAGGGCCTGTACGAGGAGGGTCCATGCCAGCCCCCGCGGAATGTGGTCACGTATCCGGCGGGGGGCCACCGAGGCCTGACGCACTCCGCGCGCCACCGGATGGGCGACCACGTCCGCCAGGACCACTCCACCGACGGCGCAGATTCCGAGGACGGGGATGGCGTACAGCAGATCCACGTCCGACTCGGGGCTGAAGGTGACGAGCTTGTTGACCACGACACCTGCGGCGAGTCCGGTCCAGCGGACCGGGGTGTCGAGCCGGCTGCGCCAGTCGGTGCGGAACTCCGGTGTGGTGGACATGCGAACCCCCTGATGGCCGGTCATGCGTATCAATCGCTTGAGACAATCTGTCGACTGCGGGCCAACTGTGTCAAGCGATTGATACACCTGGCCGTGAGGGTCAGTGCCTCACGGCCGGGCGCGGGCGGGCGTAGCCGGGGAGGCAGCGGGCGAGAGCCCGCAGCGCGTAGTACGAACGCGACTTGACCGTCCCCGGCGGTATCCCGAGCGACTCCGCGGCCTCGTTGACGCTCAGTCCCTCGAAGTAGATCCGCACCAGCACCGCTTGGTGCTCGGGGCTCAGGGACTCGACCGCCGCACGGACGTCGAGGGCGGCGACCGCCGCCTCGGTGACGTCCGCCGGATCGGGGGTGCTGGCGAGGACCCCGTCGCCGATCTCGGTCGGGCGGGCGAGACGGGAGCGGCGTGCGTCGATGGCGAGACGGCGGCCGACCGTGAAGAGCCACGGCCGCATCGACTCGTACGGACCCTCGAAGGCCTCAGGGTGCTGCCAGGCGCGGACCAGGGTCTCCTGGAGCAGGTCCTCCGCACGCTGCTGGTCCCCGTAGGTCAGGCCCTGGAGGAAGCTGAGCAGTGCGGGGCCGTGCTCGCGTTGCAGGTCCGCCATCGCCCGCTCGTCGGTCGTCGCGGAAGCGGTCACGGTTGCCGTCGCCATTGCCAACACCCTTTCGCGCGGAGGTCGCTGCTACGTGGCGTATACGAACGCATCCGGGCGCGAAGGGACAGACGGCGCACCACTGTCTTCGGCGAGCGGTCGCTCGGAGCGACGAATGGTGCGATGAGCGGGTGGCCGGATACCGACGGCCGGTGAAACCGGCCCGGGACCCGGCCCACGAGCAGCCCGGGATCAGGCCCGATCAAGCGACCCGCGCGGCCGGGTCGCTGGACGCGCCCGGGCTCGAACGATGCATTCGGTGTGCCGTATCACGCCGGTTCGCACGAGACGGGAGAACACCATGGCACGCTGCCCGCGACAGGGCTCCACCCCGCTCGCTGACAGCGCTCGCGCGACGGGGGCCGACCAACCGCGCTCCCCGACCGCCGCCCGGCGCGGCCCGGTGCCTCAGCGCAACCCCTTCTCCCGCCCGGCGTCCTGAGACGTCGCCAGATCCGACTTCCGGTAGGAGTACGCGAAGTAGATGACCAGGCCGATCAGCAGCCATACCGCGAAGCGGAGCCAGGTTTCCCTGGCCAGGAACGTGATGAGCCAGATCGAGAACACCACACCGATCGCCGGGACGAACGGCATACCCGGGCAGCGGAACGTACGCGGCAGATCGGGTCGCCGGTAGCGCAGCACAATGACCGCCACGCACACGACCACGAACGCCAGCAGAATGCCGATGTTGGTCAGTTCCGCCGCCTCGCCGATCGGCAGGAAGCCGGCGATCGCCGCCGAGGCCACCCCGACGATCCAGGTCACGCGCGTCGGCACATGCCGTGTCGGATGCGTCTTGGCGAACCACTTGGGCAGCAGCCCGTCGCGGCTCATCGAAAACCAGACACGGGTCACGCCCAGCATGAACGTGAACATCACCGTGAGGATGCCGATGATCGCGCCGACGGCGATGACGTCCGCCAGACCGCCCAGTCCGACCGACTTGAAGGCCGTCGAGAAGCCGCTCTCCGGGTCGATGTCCTTGTAGTTCTGCATACCCGTCAGTACCAGGCACGCCAGGACGTACAGCACCATCGAGATCGCCAGCGAGTACAGGATCGCCTTCGGCATGTGGCGCTGGGCGTCCTTGGACTCCTCGGCCGCGGTCGACATCGCGTCGTACCCGAAGACCGCGAAGAAGACCGTCGCCGCGCCGGTGAACGCCCCGCTCACCCCGAACGGGAAGAACGGGTTGTAGTTCGCGGTCTCGATGTGGAAGACGCCGACACCGATCACCAGCAGGACGACCAGGACCTTCAGCACCACCACGACCGTCTCGAAGCGGGCCGCGTTCTTGATGCCGAGCGTCAGCAGGTAGGCGATCAGCAGACACAGGATCGCGGCGAACAGGTCGATCCGGTGTCCGTCACCCGTGCCGGGCGCGCCCAGCATCCAGTCCGGCAGCTCGGCGCCCGTCTCGCCGAGCAGGAAGTTGAAGTACCCGGAGATGCCGATGGCGACGACCGCCACGATCGCCGTGTACTCCAGCAGGAGATCCCACCCGATGAACCAGCCCGCCAGTTCGCCGAGTACCGCGTAGCCGTAGGTGTACGCCGACCCCGCCTTCGGGATGAGTCCCGCGAACTCGGCGTAGGAGAAGGCGGCTGCCGCACTCGCCACACCGGCGATCAGGAACGAGATGACGACCGCGGGGCCCGCCGTGCCGTTGGCGACCGTGCCCGCGAGGGTGAAGATGCCGGCGCCGATGATGCCGCCCACACCGATCGCGGTCAGCTGCCACAGGCCGAGCGTTCTGGTGAGCTGTTCGGCCGTGCCGCCTTCCTCGATGCGTTCGATGGGCTTGCGCCGCAGTACGCCCTGCCCTGACCACAGGCCTGCCATGACTCACCTCTCCGAAGGTCTGGTGGGACCGATGGCGGCTCATGATGGTGCAGGTCCGGCAGGGACGGAAGACGCCGGGCGGAATACGGAGCCGAGCACTCCGCAGGGACCTCCGGACGGCCGAACGGAAGGTCAGGGAACGACGGTGACGGGCCAGCGTCCGGCCTTGACCAGCCGCACCGCCACAGAGCCGATGAAGCGGTGACCGGCCGACTCCGACGCCCCGACGACCACGGCGTCCGCCTTCAGTTCGTCGGCGGCGGTCACCAGGCCGCTGTAGGGATCGCCGCGGAAGGTGTGAAACTCCCAGCGCACCTCCCAGATCTCCCGGACGCGCTCGGCGGCCGACCGGATCTCGGCCACCAGCCCTTCCGCTATCTCCTCCGTGGTGTCCGCGATCGGCACCCCCAGCGCCGCACCGGTGGTCATCACCGGCTGGACGTACACGACCGCCAGCAGGGCGTTCTGGCGGCGGGCGAGGCCACTGGCGTACGCCGCCGCCCGCAGGGAGGAGTCGGAACCGTCCACACCGGCGACGATGACCTTCGGGCCGTCGGTGCCGCGTTCGAAACGGTGAGGTCGCTGCTCAGTCACACAGCCGAGGCTATCCGCTCCCGAGAGGCGGGCCGTGGCCGGTCTCCGTACAGTCTGATCATGAGTGTCACCGTGCAGGAGCCCTCTCAGGCACGCGGCCCGATGCTGAGCCGGGTCCCGAACGCGTTCGCGATCTTCTTCGGCCTGCTGGGTGTGTACTGCATCCTCATCTCGCTCATCCCGCCCCTGCGTCGCCTGCTCGCACCCGTCTCGCGCTTCCTCGACCAGGTCGCCGTCCCCGTCAGCGCGAACCTCGCCTACGCCGTCTTCCTGCTGCTGCTCGCCGCGGCCGTCGCCGCCCGCAAGAAGACCGCCTGGTGGCTGGTCGTCGTCTATCTGTCGCTGGTGCTGCTCACCGACATTCTGGGTGTGGTCTTCGACCGCGAATGGGGCTGGGTCGCCAACCTGGTGCTGTGCGCGCTCGCGCTGGGCGTTCTCATCGCGGCCCGCAAAGAGTTCTATGCCAGGACCAGACGCGGTTCCCTGCGCCGGGCGCTGATGGTCCTCGTCCTCGGGCTGGCCACCGGTGTCCTCGCCGGCTGGGGACTGGTCGAGCTGTTCCCGGGGTCCCTGCCGCAGTCCCAGCGGCTGGTCTGGTCCGCCAACCGTGTGCTCGGCGGGCTGGTCTCTGCCGGCCAGTTCGACGGATCCCCGCCGCGCACTCTCTACTTCCTTCTCGGCCTGTTCGGCGCGATCGCCCTCCTCTGCGCCGCGGCCACGCTCTTCCGCTCGCAGCGCATGGAAGCCGCCCTGCACGGCGACGAGGAGGACCGGATCCGTGCCCTCCTCGGTGCCTACGGCTCCCAGGACTCGCTCGGCTACTTCGCCACCCGCCGCGACAAGGCCGTCGTCTTCTCGCCCAACGGCAAGGCAGCGGTCACCTACCGCGTCGAGACCGGCGTGGCTCTGGCCAGTGGCGACCCCGTGGGGGACCACGGTGCCTGGCGGCAGGCCATCGACGCCTGGCTGGCGGTGGCCAAGCGCCACGCCTGGGCACCGGCCGTGATGGGAGCCTCCGAGGACGGCGCGAAGATGTTCGCCCGCGCAGGCCTCGGCGCCATCCAGCTCGGTGACGAGGCGATCCTCCAGGTAGCCCGGTTCGACCTCAACGGTCGCGACATGCGGGTCACCCGGCAGGCCGTGAACCGGGTGAAGCGCACCGGTGCGACCACGCGCATCCGCCGGCACTCCACCCTCACCGAGGAGGAGATGCGGCGCGTCGTCGACAAGGCCGACGCCTGGCGGGACACCGAGACCGAACGCGGCTTCTCCATGGCGCTCGACCGGCTCGGCGACCCCGCCGACGGCGACTGCCTGCTCGTCGAGGCCTTCGACGGCGAAGGCCGCCTGACCGCGCTGCTCTCCTTCGTGCCCTGGGGCAGGGACGGCATCTCGCTCGACCTGATGCGCCGCGACCGCGCCGCACCCAACGGGGTCATGGAGTTCATGGTCGCCGAACTCTGCGGCGAGGCCGCGAAGCTCGGCGTACGCCGCATCTCCCTCAACTTCGCCGTCTTCCGCTCGGCCTTCGAAGAAGGCGCCCGCATCGGTGCGGGCCCCGTCCTGCGGATGTGGCGCAGGCTGCTCCTCATCTTCTCCAAGTGGTGGCAGCTGGAGGCCCTCTACCGGTCGAACGTGAAGTACCAGCCGGAGTGGTTCCCGCGCTTCCTGTGCTACGGCGACGCGGGCTCCCTGGCGCGGGTCGGTCTGGCCTCGGGCATCGCCGAGGGCTTCGTCTCCGTCCCGAGCCTGCGCAAGCGTTTCGGCCGAGGCCGGCCGGGCGCCCGCAGCGGTGTCACCAAGCCGGTCACCACCGAGGGCCTGCCCGCCATCGAAGCGCTGGGGCTCGTGGGCCCGGACTCACCGGCGGAGGAGAGGGAGCGGCGGCTCCCCGACCAGGTGCGCGTCCGCCACAGCAAGCTGGCGCGGCTGCGGGAGGCGGGCACCGATCCGTACCCCGTCGGCGTCCCCCGGCGCACCGACACCCTCGCCGCGATCCGCGCCGCCCATCCCGCGCCGGTACCCGGGAGCCGGACGGGCACCACGGTGACGGTCGCGGGCCGGGTCATGGTCGTACGCGACCTCGGCGGTGTCGTCTTCGCCGTACTGCGCGACTGGTCCGGTGACCTCCAGCTCGCCTTCACCCGGGACAGCACCGGGGCTCAGGTGCTGGGGTCCTTCACCTCCGACATCGACATCGGCGACCACATCACCGCGACCGGCGAGGTCGGCGCCAGTGACAAGGGCGAGCTGTCGGTCTTCGTGACGGCCTGGCGGCTGACCGGCAAGTGCCTGCGCCCGCTGCCCGACAAGCGGCGCGGTCTCGCCGATCCCGAGGCCCGTGTCCGCCGCCGCTATCTGGACCTGGTGTCGAGCCCGGACGCACGGGACGTCGTACGCCGGCGTTCCACCGCGGTCCAGGCACTGCGCCAGGGTCTTCTGGAGCGCGGCTACCTCGAGGTCGAGACCCCGATGCTTCAGCAGATCCACGGCGGCGCCAACGCCCGTCCCTTCACCACCCACATCAACGCCTACGACCTCGACCTGTACCTGCGTATCGCGCCCGAGCTGTATCTGAAGCGGCTGTGCGTGGGCGGCATGGAGAAGGTCTTCGAGATGGGCCGCACCTTCCGCAACGAAGGTGTCTCCTACAAGCACAACCCCGAGTTCACGATGCTGGAGGCCTACCAGGCCTTCGCCGACTACGACGTGATGCTCGATCTGACCCGGGAACTCATCCAGGGCGCGGCGACCGCGGCCTTCGGCTCGCCGGTCGCCCACAAGGCGGACCGCGACGGCAGGCTCGTCGAACACGACATCTCCGGCCCGTGGCCGGTCAAGACGCTCTACGGAGCGGTGTCCGAGGCGCTCGGCGAGGAGATCGACGCCGACACCGAGGAGACCGAGCTGCGCCGGCTGTGCGACGGAGCGGGGGTACCGCACACGCCCGGCGACACCCGCGGCGACGTGGTGCTGGAGATGTACGAGCGCCTGGTCGAGGAGCGGACCGTCATGCCGACCTTCTACAAGGACTTCCCGACCGATGTGTCACCGCTGACCCGGCAGCACCGGCGCGATCCCCGGCTCGCCGAGCGGTGGGACCTGGTCGCCTTCGGTACGGAACTGGGCACCGCGTACTCGGAGCTGACCGATCCGGTGGAGCAGCGGCGCAGGCTCACCGCTCAGTCCCTGCTCGCGGCGGGCGGCGACCCGGAGGCCATGGAGATCGACGAGGACTTCCTGGACGCCCTGGAGTACGCGATGCCGCCGACCGGAGGACTGGGCATCGGCGTCGACCGCCTCGTCATGTTCCTCACCGGGCTGACCATTCGCGAGACTCTTCCCTTCCCTCTCGTACGCCGGAACTGATCTCGTCCGTCTGTCCGAACAGGTCGGCTCGAACGGGTACTTTCGCAGCCGCTCGACGTGTTGATACAGCGCGCGTACTGACAGTCGTGCGAGCAGTTGGTCATGAAAAAGGATCAGATGCTTCCGGGGCGTCGGTCGGCGCTCCGCATCGTCGCCTGTCTCGGCGCTGCCGCCACGGCGGGGCTGCTCGTCACCGATCGGTCGGGGACATCCGGCGGGGCGGCCGCCACCCGCCCGGCCGGGGGCCCCCAGATCGCCTCCGGGCCCCGGGCGGCCGCCGGTCCGTACGTCCGGGCGTCCGCGTACCGGCTCCAGCCCATGACGGCGTACACCCCGCCGAGATACCGGCGGGCCCAGCCGCCGGTGCGTCAGCGCCCGTTCCTCAAAATGTCGGAGGCCGGCCGGACGATGGTCCTGACCTTCGACGACGGCCCCGACCCGCGCTACACCCCGGACATCCTGCGCACCCTGCGCGAGTACGACGTGCGCGCGATGTTCTTCGTCTGCGGCGAGATGGCCACGGACAACCGCGATCTGCTCCGCAGGATGGCCGACGACGGACATGTGGTGGGCAACCACTCCTGGTCCCATCCGCTGATCACGAAGCTGCCGCCGTCCGGCATCCGTACCGAACTGGGCCGCACCAGCGAGGTGATCGAGGACGTGCTCGGCACACCGCCGCTCTGGTACCGGGCGCCTTTCGGGGCCTGGAACAAGCGCTCCTTCGAGATCGGCTCCGAACTCGGCATGGAGCCGCTGGCCTGGACGGTCGACACGCTCGACTGGACCGAGCCCGGGACGAGGACGATCGTGCGCCGGGTGATGGAGGGCGCCGGGCCCGGGGTGGTGGTCCTCTCGCACGACGCGGGCGGCGACCGCGCGCAGAGCGTGGCGGCCCTGCGCAGTTATCTGCCGAAGCTGCTGGACGACGGGTACCGGATCACCGTCCCCCGGCGTTGAGCGGCCCCGCCGCGGCTGCTCGAAGCGCAAGGCGCCCGAGGTCAGAGGGACTTGACCATCCGAGCGAACACGACGACGTTCCCGTCGTAGCCCTGCGTCTTCGAGTAGCCGCCGCCGCAGGTGATGACGCGGAGCTCGGCGTAGCCGGTGTCGCCGTAGACGCGGCTGCCGGGGAAGTTCTCCTTGGAGAACACCTCCACTCCGTACACCTCGAAGACGGCCGTCTTGCCGTCGAACCGGCTCACCTCGATCCGCCCGCCCTTCTCGAGCGAACCGAGGCCGTAGAAGACGGCCGGCCCTGAGAGGTTGTCGACGTGGCCGACGACGACCGCGGTCCCGCGCTGACCCGGGGCGATGCCGTTCTGGTACCAGCCGGCCATGTTCGGGTCCTCGGGCGGCGGTGCCTCGATCCAGCCGTCCGGGTCCAGGCCGACGTTCATGATGGGGGCGTCGACCTTGAGCGAGGGGATGTGCACCCGGGCCGCGGGGGCGTAGCTGAGGGCCTTCGGAGTGCGGAGGGGAACGAACGTCTCGCCGTTGGGCCGTCCGAGTGACGCCGCCGCGGCCGGCTGGGGCGGACCCAGGCCCACGTCCACGCCGTTCTTCATCATCGCGATCCCCGTGAGCATCACCAGGGCCACCACGCCCCAGGGCGAGCGTTTCCTCGACACCGAGCCGTTGTAGTCCTCGCCCATGATTCTCCCTTTTGTCATCTTTTCCAGGCGCCTGTAGGCACGCTAAGTGAGCGTTACGGGACTGGCGAGGAGGGAAGGGCGAACGGGTGGCAAGGGCCAGTCGGGGTGACCCATCCGTGTCACCGGGCAGATAAAACTCCTGACGGTCTGTGACCTGCGAATCCGTCAGTCACGTCGGCGTGTCGTCGGCGTGTCGTCTCACCGGGGTGGACCAGCGCCGAAATGCGAAGAAAGGTGCCGACAGTGAGGGTTCGTCATGGAAGGCGTACTCGTCGAATTTCCCGGGGCGCCGCTTCGGAGCGTCTTCCGCTGGAGGTTCACGATGCGTGCTTCACGCACTCTCGCAGTGGCCGCGGCCGCGTGCGTGGCCGTCGGGCTGTCTGCCCCGCTGGCCGCCGCCGGCGGTGACAACAACAACAATGACCAGGGCCCGATCAGCGTCACCATCAACCCGAGGACGGTCCACCAGGGAGGCGCGCTGACGATCAGCGTCCGGGGCTGCAACCGGGGCGGCACGGTGGCGTCCAACGCCTTCCGCCAGGTCCACCTCTCGGCGAACCGCGGCGGCATCGCGACCGCGATCGCCCGGATCAACAGCAACGCCTCGCCGGGCCAGTACAACCTGGCCGTCCGGTGCCACAACAGCACCGGCGGCAGCAGCAACAGCAACGACAACAACCACAGCGGCAACGGCAACAACGACGGCGACAACGACGGCAACGGAAACAACAACGGTAACGGCAACAACAACAGCAACAACCACAGCGGCAACAGCAACGGGAACGGCAACGGCAACGGCAACAACGACGGTAACGGCAACGGGAACGGCAACGGCAACGGCAACAACGACGGTAACGGCAACAACAACAGCAACAACCACAGCGGCAACGGCAACGGGAACGGCAACGGCAACGGGAACGGCAACGGGAACGGCAACGGCAACGGGAACGGCAACGGGAACGGGAACGGGAACGGGAACGGGAACGGGAACGGGAACGGCAACGGGAACGGGAACGGCAACAAGCAGAACAACAACAGCAACAACCAGAGTGGGAACGGCAACAAGCAAAACAACAGCAACAACAACAACTTCAGCAACAACTTCAACAACAACAACAATCAGACGCTGGCGTCGGGGCAGTTCATCGTTCTCACGGGCAGGGGTGCGCAGGGTGGTCTCGGCGGCTCGGTCGCGCCCAGCTCGGCCGAGATGGCGGTCGGAGCGGGCCTCGTCGTCACGGCGGCCGTCGGCGGCACGCTGTTCATCGCCCGTCGCCGCCGCACGATCAGCGGCAAGGCCTGACCGGCCGAACCTCCCCGGTCGAGCTGAACCGCCCGTCGCCCCACTCAGCCCGCCGTACATCGAGTTCAAGCGGGCCTATCTGCACGCCGTCAACCCGGCCGGCTTCGGCGCCATGGTC
>NZ_JBEOSJ010000018.1:0-155249 GCF_040302905.1 Streptomyces sp. NPDC096193
CGGGTGTGGGGGGGGCATTTGCCGGGGCGGTGTGGGGGGGGGGGGGCCCCGGGGGGGGGGGGGGGGGGGGGCCCCCCCCCCCCCCCCCCCCGCGCCCCAATCGCCGGCGAGGCTTGCATGTGGGCCGCACATGGTGGCCACGTGGGCGGCAGGTGTCAGACGCCCGCCGCGCTGAACTCCCTCGGCTTCGGGTCCGGAGTCTCCTCCGGCTGCGCCGCGTTCAGGTCCGTCAGCATCTGCTTCGTGAAGCCGAACCAGTACGTCGCCAGGAAGCCCACCGCGTAGCCGGCCAGCAGGCCTCCCGCGTAGATCGCGATCGTCTCGCCCAGGCCCTTGTTTCCGTCGACCAGGGGGAACAGGGCCCAGCCCGACGGGCCGATGGCCGTCGAGCCGACCTTGTCGCCCAGCATGTTGAACAGGCCCACGAAGCCTCCGCCGAACGCGCCGCCGACGCAGGCCGTGATGAACGGGCGGCCCAGCGGGAGCGAGACGCCGTAGATCAGGGGCTCGCCGACACCCAGGACACCCGCGGGGAGTGCGGACTTGATGGTGTTGCGGATCGAGGTGTTGTGCGGGAGACGGGCGTAGACGGCGACCGCCGCGCCGACCTGGCCCGCCCCCGCCATCGCCAGGATGGGGAGCAGGACCGTGAAGCCCTGCTGCTCGATGAGGGTGGCGTGGATCGGGATGAGCGCCTGGTGGAGGCCGAGCATCACCAGCGGGAGGAAGAGTCCGCCGAGGACGAAGCCGGCGCCCGCTCCGCCGCTGGCCAGCAGCCAGTTGGCGAAGTCGCCGATGGCCGTGGAGATCTCACCGGCCACGTACATCAGGCCGAAGATGGTGACCAGGCCGGAGACGAGGACGGTCAGTGTGGGGGTGACGAGGACGTCGAGGGAGGCCGGGACCACGCGGCGGCACCACTTCTCGACGTACACCGCGAGGATCGCCGCGGCGAGCGCGCCCAGCACTCCGCCCTGGCCGGGGGAGAGCTTCTGACCGAAGGCCTCGATGTTCGCGACGCCGGGGAAGACGATGATCGCGGCGACCGCGCCGCCGAGGATCGGGGTTCCGCCGAACTCCTTCGCGGTGTTGTAGCCGACGAAGACCGCGATCAGCGCCATGAAGCCGCTCGCCATGGCGGCGAGTGCGGGGGTGACGGCCGGCACCCACCCGAGGTTGATGAGCAGGCCGTTGAGGCCGGCGATGATGCCGCAGCCGATGAGGGCGGGGATGAGCGGGACGAAGATGTTCGCGATCTTCCGCAGGAAGAGCTTGAAGGGGGTGGCGTTGCGCGACTTCCGCTCCGCCCTGATGGCCGCGCCCCGGTCGGCAAGGGCTTCCGCGGTGACGGGCGCCTCCGCGATCAGCGCCTCGAACTCGGGGGTGACGCGGGCGACGGTGCCGGGCCCCAGCACGATCTGGTAGGTGTCGTCGTCGACCACCCCCATGACGGCGGGCAGCGCGGTGAGTTCCTCGTCCCGGACGAGGGAACGGTCGCGCAGACCGAGGCGGAGACGGGTCATGCAGTGGGCCACGGACGTGACGTTGACGGCGCCTCCGACGAGAGGGAGGATCGCTGCCGCCGTCGCCTTGTGATCGATCGGGCTCATGGTGCGGGTGCCTTGCTGTGCGGGGGCGGGGGACGCGCTGGGGAGGGGCGGATCAGAGAGCGGACTGCAGTGCGGCCCGGAGGTGGCCCCGGGATTCCGTGAGGCGACGGCGGGCCGTGGCGGCGTCCACACCGGCCAGGATGGTCAGGATCGCCTCCTTGACCTCGCCGTCCGTGGCGGCGAGCGCCGCCTCGATCTCCTCGTCGGCGGCTTCGGTGGCGAGCGCGACGATCCGCCGTGAGCGGGCCCGCAGCTTCTCGTTGGAGGCGCGGACGTCGACCATGAGGTTTCCGTACGTCTTGCCGAGGCGGATCATGGTGATCGTCGAGATCATGTTGAGGACGAGCTTCTGCGCCGTACCGGCTTTCAACCGGGTCGAGCCGGTGAGCAGTTCGGGTCCGACGACGACCTCGATGCCGTGGTCGGCGGCCGCGGCGAGCGCGCTGTCCGCGTTGCAGGAGAGCCCGACGGTCAGTGAGCCGAGGGCGCGTGCGTGCTCGACCGCGCCGATGGCGTACGGGGTGCGGCCCGACGCGGAGATCCCGACGACGGTGTCGTCGGCGGTCAGCCGGAGCCCGTCCAGGTCCGCGGTGGCCAGCTCCTTGCTGTCCTCCGCGCCCTCGACGGCCTTGACCATGGCGGAGGGGCCGCCCGCGATCAGGCCCAGGACCTCGGAGGGGTCGGTGTTGAAGGTGGGCGGGCACTCGCTGGCGTCCAGCACGCCGAGCCGGCCCGCCGTCCCCGCGCCCGCGTACACCAGCCGGCCGCCGCGGGACATACGTTCCGCCGTGGCGTCGATGGCGGCGGCGATCCGCGGCAGCTGGGCGGCGACCGCGTCGGGGACGGTGCGGTCCTCGCCGTTCATGACGCGGGCGATCTCGAGGGTGGGCTGCTGGTCGATGTCGGCGAGCTCGGGCCGGAACGCCTCGGTGGTGAGCGTGGCCAGCTGAGCGCGGAGTTCGCCGTGTGCGGGCGACGTGGAGGTCATGGAGGTGCGGCTCTGCTTTCTCATGAGGGGGGCTGATCAGCGGGAGCGCGGGCTGTGCCGGTGCGCCAGGGCTTCGTAGGAGGCGGCGAGGGCAGGGGCCGCCGTCTCGTACGTGCGCTGCGCGATGCCTATGAACAGGCAGTCGACGACGAGAAGCTGACTGGTGCGCGAGGACATCGCGGCCGGGCGCAGCTCGCTCTCGCGCGCGGTGGACGTGGTCAGTACGTGGTCGGCGTACTGCGAGACGGGGCCGTCCGGGCGGCCGGTGATCGCGACGGTGGTCGCCCCGCGGTCGAAGGCCACTCGCAGCGGCTCGATCACGTCGCCGGTGGAGCCCGAGTGGGTGATCGCGATGGCCACGTCGCCGGAGCGCAGCTGCACGGCGTTGGTGACGGCGAGGTGGGGATCGCTGTGGGCGTGGGCGATGAGACCGATGCGCAGCAGCTTCTGCGCGAGGTCCATGCCGACCAGGGAGGAGGCGCCGACGCCGTAGATGTCGATGCGGCGTGCGGTGGCCGCGGCGGAGACCGCCGCGCCCAGCTGGACGGTGTCGAGCCCGGCGGCGGTGTCCGCGAGGGTCTGCTGCTCGTCGTACGCGAGCTTGGTGACGACGTCCGCGATCGGGTCGTCGACGGCGATGTCCGCGGTGACGCTGGGGGCGCGGCCGGACTGCTGGTGGGCGGCCAGGCCGGCCAGCGCGAGGCGCAGGTCGCGGTATCCGGGGTAGCCGAGGAGACGGGCGGTGCGCACCACGGTGGCCTCGCTGGTGCCGGTGAGCTCGGCGAGACCGGTGACCGTGAGGGCCGCACAGCCCGCCGGGTCCTCGGCGACGGCTTCGGCGACCCGCTGCATGGAGCGGGTCATGGACGGCGTGAGCGTCCGCACCTTCGCCGCGAGGGCGGCGGGGGCGGGCGGAGCGTCGCCGCTGAAAATTTCCTTCACTGGATTGGTCACCTCTGAAAGATATTTTCGCTTTTCGCCGGTCGTCAACCCCCTCCGTGGCGGAGAGCTGGGCGGATGCGTGACACCGGGCCCGCGGACGGGGGGCCGGCTGGGTGACAATGTCTGCATGGACGACGCCAATCCGATCGAGCAGGCCCTGCACACGGCGCGCTCCCTGGTCCTCGCCGACCTGGCCGCCCGCGATGTGGCCGACGCCGCGGTGGTGTCGCTGGTCGAGGAGGCCGTGACCCACCGCCGCTGGTGGGTGGAGCAGTGGCCGGAGGGCGTCGAGTACGTCGCCGGTCTGGTCGCGCAGGACGTCCAGGACTCGCTCCTGGAGCGGCACGGCCGCTGGCCGCTGTGCCCGGTCTGCGACGCCGGTGAACCGCACGCCCTCGACGTCGAGCCGGAGCTGGGCGCGGACCCGCACTGGGTCTGCGGCAAGGCGGGCGTGGTCGTGGCCCGGGTCGGCGGTCTGACATGACGGTGTACATCGATCCGCCGACGTGGCCGGGCCACGGCCGTATGTGGTCGCACCTGATCAGCGACGTGTCCTTCGAGGAGCTGCACGCGTTCGCGCAGTCGATCGGCTGCCCGGCCACCGCCTTCGAGCGGGATCACTACGACGTCCCCTCGCACCGGTACGGGGACGCGGTGGCGGCGGGCGCGGTGCAGGTGTCGAGCCGTGAGGTGGTCAGCCTGCTGACGCGGGCGGGGCTGCGGCGGCCGAAGGGCCGCGCGGTCTGACGGCCGGACGGGCTGCGGACGTGCGTGGCGCAGGGCCACGAGGTGTCCGCCGTACGGGCACGACGGTGTCTGCCGTATGGGCACGACGGTGTCTGCCGTATGGGCACGACGGTGTCCGCCGTCCGGGCACGAGATGGGTTGGCCGTATGGGCACGAAGGTGTTTCTGCCGTACGGCCACAAGGTGTGTTGGCCGTCCGGCACGAAAAGCGCGCCGTACAGCCACGAGGTGTATTGGCCGTCCGGGCACGCAAAGCGTGCTGTACGGCCACCCGCATGTCACCGCCGTACGGCCACCGCATGTGTTCGCCGTCCGGCCCCGAGGTGTGTCCGCCGTACGGGCACGAAAGGCGCGCTGTACGGCACACCCTCCGGTGGCCGCCGTACGGCCGCCCCAGGTGTCCGCCCAGCGGCCGGAAAAGTGTGGCCCCGCGCCGCGCGTCAGTCGGCGGTCGGGCGGCAGACGCCGGCCCCGGGCACGGTATGGGACATGTCCGCAGTCTCGTGCCGCGTGGAGGAGGCGATCACGCGCGACCTGCCGTGCAGGCGCAGTGAGATCCCGACCAGGGCCAGCGCGGCGACCGTCATCGCGGCGCCCGCCCACGCCGTGGAGGCGAAGCCGAAGTCGGCGTCGATCACCGTGCCGCCCAGCCACGGGCCTCCCGTGTTGCCCACGTTGAACGCGGCGGTCGTCGTCGCGCCCGCCAGAGTGGGGGCCGCGCCCGCGACATTGAACATGCGGGCGTTGAGGGCCGGGGCGGTGAAGAAGGCCGAGAAACCGAGCAGCAGCGTGAGCACGATGGTCGCCACCGGGCTGGGTGCGAACAGCGCCAGCGCCGCCAGCAGGACCGTCGAGGCGGTGATGCCGCTCAGCAGCACACCGAAGAGGTGCGCGTCGGCGATCCGGCCGCCCACCGTCGTACCGATCAGTGCGCCGATGCCGAAGAGGGCGAGCACACTCGGCACCCAGCCGGCGTCCAGGCCCGAGACGTCCGTGAGCAGGGGCGCCAGGTAGGAGAAGGCGCAGAAGACACCGCCCGCCGCGAACGCCGTGATCGCGACGGAGAGCCAGACCTGACGGTCGCGGTAGATCGACAGCTCGCGCCGCAGCCGCGGCTTCTCGTCGGGCAGCGGGATGCGCGGGATCAGGGTGACGACACCGGCCAGCGCGATCGCGGAGGCCGCGGTGACGGCCCAGAACGCGGAGCGCCAGCCCAGGTGCTCCCCGAGGAACGCGCCCGCCGGGACCCCGAGGACATTGGCGGTGGACAGCCCGCCGATCATCACGCCCATGGCGCGGGCGCGCGAGGTGAACGGCACCATCGCGATGGCGACCGCGGCGCCCACCGCCCAGAAGCCCGCGCAGGCGAGCGCGCTGACCACCCGCGAAGCGAAGAGGATCTGGTACGTCGGTGCCAGGGCACCGGCGATCTGGCCGAGGCCGAACAGCGAGATCAGGGTGACCAGCGTGGTCTTGCGGGGCAGCCGCAGGGTGGCCACCGCGAGCAGGGGCGCGCCGACGACCATGCCGATCGCGAACGCCGAGATGAGCAAGCCGGCCCGGGGTATGGAGACGTTCATGTCGTCCGCGATGGGCGGCAGCAGCCCGGACAGCATGAACTCGCTCGTCCCGAGCGCGAAGACGGACAGCCCCAGGATGTAGACGGCGAGGGGCATACGGGAACGGCGCTCGGCGGATTCGGGCATGACAGCAGCAACGACCTGAATCGCTGATCGCATTCCCGCCGGTGCGACGGCTACGCCGGTCCCGTGCTCAGCCGGCGGCGCCGAGGAGCTCCAGCTCCGTCCCGAGGTTGCGCCGGGCCGCCGGTTCCCACACGCGTTCGCCGTACGGGGTGTGGAACAGCCGTGGCAGCTCCAGCAGTTGGCGCAGCACCGCGGCGCGGCCCGTACGGAAGGCGTCCTCGGGGACGAAGCCGTACTCCTCGCGGACCGCGGCGGCGTAGGCGGCGTACGGTTCCGGGCCGGAGGCCAGGATCGCCAGGTCCGCGTCGCACAGGACCGCGCCGTTGGCGTCGGAGTCGTCCGGGGCGTGCATGATGGTGAGGCGCACCAGGCGGGCGACCTCCGCGGTCGCCTCGGGGGAGAGGCCGGCCTCGGGGAGGGCGCGTTCGGCGAGGCGGGCCGAACGCTCCTCGTTCTCCGAACGGTCGGGGAAGTAGACCGCGTCGTGGAACCAGGCCGCGAGGCGCACCAGATCCGGGTCGGCGGCGTGCTCGGCGAGCGTGTCGATGTGGTCCAGGACCGCGGTCAGATGCGCGGTGGTGTGATAGCGGCGCTGCGGTTCGGCCCAGCGCGCGAGCAGATTCTCGGCGTACGGCAGGGGATCCGGCACGTTCGCCGCGGACGGGCCCCGGCGAGCGGCGAGCAGGGCCTCGGTCCAGCGTTCGCGGAGATCGGCGGTCATGTGCCGACTGTAGTTCCTGCCCTTCGGATCCCGCCGGGCCGATCCCGGCCCCGAACGCTGGAGGCGCTGGGCGCGATGCGGTTGGCTGGGCGCATGGAATCTGTACGCGATCCCGAGCTGCCCGGCCTGCTGCTGCGCACCGAGCGCGACGCCCTCGTCCCGCTGCTGCGCGCCCGCCCCGACGACGATTTCGCCCTCCGCACCTGTTGCCCCGGCTGGACGGTGCGGCATGTGCTGGCCCACTGCAGCTCGGCGCTGATGCGCGTGGTGGACAACCGCTTCGAGGAGGGTGTCTTCACGCCCGCGTCCAACGACCGCGACATCGCCGAGCGGGCGGACTGGACGAACGCCCGCGTCGTCGACGAGCTGGAGCGCGGGATGACCGAGGCGGGTGAGGTCATGGCCGCCGCCGGACACGGAATGCTGGACAAGATCGCCCTCGGCGAGTGGGTGCACGCCGGTGATGTGCGGGCGGCTCTCGGGGAGCCGGGGGCGTACGAGGGGCCGGGGCTGACCCATGCGCTGGCCCTGCTGGCCGCCCTGACCCGGGCGCACAAGTCGCTGCCCCTGCTGGCCCGGCTCGACGGGCACGACGCGCCGCTGGTGCTCGGTTCCGACAGCCCGGAGCCCGCCGTCTACAGCGGGTCGGCGGCCACTCTGGTCAGGCTGGTGGCGGCCCGGCCACTGACGGGGACGCGCTACGAGCTCACCGGGGCGGCGGAGCGGGAGCTGGTCTTCTTCGACTGACGGGTCTTCTTCGACCGGCCGGGGCCGCGCGCTGCCGACGACAGCTTTCGGTGCTGCTGCCTCCGCGGCGGAGTGAAGTTGTCATACCGGGAGATAATGGCACCAAAGGTATGTGTGTCGACCAGTGAGGCGGAGGCAGACGCCATGATCGCAGTGATGATCGTTTTCGGGCTCATCCTGGTGTGTCTCCTGGCGGGGGCCATGTGGTGGGACGGCAGGCGCCGGGAACAGCTCGTCCCGCCGCTTCCCGAGGAGCAGCCCAAGACGCCCGACCACCGCGAGCACATCGAGGAGGTCCGTGAGGAGGACGACGACACCTTCCCGCACGAGGGCGACAACCGGCTCCTTCCGTACAACATGCGCACCCACAGCACCCACAGCACCGGCAAGGGGCCCGACGAGCGGCCACTGCACGGGAAGAACGCGCACAGCGGTTCGTTCGGCAGCGGCGGCCTCGGCGGCTGAGCCCCGGTCGGCGCGGCGGCCGGTCGTGGTCCGTCGCCCGTCCCGGCGTGCCCGAGTGCGTGACCAACGGCTCACATCCTGTCCGACCAGCGACTCATTCCCCTATGGGGTACCTCGTACGGTTGTGCACACCCCCGCCCGGCGGTTCACCGGCGCGGATCCTCGGGTGCAGCTGCTTTCGTGGTACATGCGCATTACGCTGGCATTGGACTAGACCTATACGAGCCGTCTCCCTGGAGGATGGGGTCACATGAGCAACCGTGCAGTCCTGGAGGTGATCGCTCTGGACCCGCAGGACGCGGTCGCGGCGCAGTCCGGAGGGGCGGACCGGCTGGAGTTGGTCACCGACATGGCGGCGGACGGGCTGACCCCGTCTCGGGAGACCTTCGCCCGCATCCGTGACGCCGTGGACATCCCGCTGCGCGTAATGCTCCGCCTCGCGGACGGCTTCTCGTCGGGCTCGCCTGCCGACGTGGACTCCCTCGTCCGGGCGGCGGGCGGGCTGCGGTCCGAGGGTGCGGACCAGTTCGTACTCGGCTTCCTCGACGATGCCGGCAACCCGGACCTGGTGACGGTGGAGCGGCTGATGGCCGAACTGCCCGGCTGCCGCTGGACCTTCCACCGCGCCATCGACCGCGCCGCCGACCGGGACTCCTTGCGCAAGCAGCTGGCGGACATGCCGGGCCTCGACACCTATCTGACCGCGGGATCGCCCGACGGCGTCGACGACGGTCTGCCGACCCTGCTGACGGAGGCCCGCAGGTCGGGCGAACCGGGCTACGAGCCGCAGATCCTGGTGGGCGGCGGGTTGCGGCTGGAGCATCTGCCGGTGCTGCGGGAAGCGGGCGTGGAGGCGTTCCACATCGGCGGGGCGGCGCGGCCGGACGGCTGGGAGCGGCCGGTGGCGCCCGCCGCCGTCGAGGAGTGGCGGCGGGCTCTCGACGCCTGAGCCGTGCCGGCGGCTGCTCACCCGGCGTGCGGACCGCGGCATGCGGACGACGCCGCGTCCGACGGACAGACCTGCGCCCCCACCGGGCGCGGGCCGTCCCCGCTACGCGCGTCGAACCGTCCCCGCTAGGCGAGTTGGGCCGGCAGCGGCGACCTGTGCAGCACCGTGAGGCCCGAGACCGCACGGGTCAGGGCCACGTACAGCCGGCGCAGGCCCGTGCGTTCGTCGGGTTCTGCGGCGACCACCGACGTCGGGTCGTCCAGGACGACGTAGTCGTACTCCAGACCCTTCGCCAAGGACGCCGGGACCAGCGTGAGGCGGGACGTCAGCGTCGTCTCCGAGCCCGGGGTGAGCCACGTCAGGCCCGCCGCGGCGAGTGCCCCGCTCAGCGCCGGGATGCGGCCGTCCGCCGCGATCAGGCCGATCGAGCCCTCGTGGCGCAGCGATTCCTCGCACGCCGCCACCACCGCCGCGTCCAGGTCCGTCACCTCACGGATCGCCAGGGAACCGGGCGACTCCCGCACGGAACTCACCTCCCGCAGGCCGGGGGACATGTGCGGGAGCAGCCGGGAGGCGTACGCGATCACCTCGCGCGGTACACGGAAGCCCGCCGTCAGTTCCTCCACGACCGCGTCCGGCTTGCCGAGGTGGAACAGCGCCTCCTGCCAACTCCCCGTGGCCCAGGGCGTGGTGCCCTGCGCCAGGTCGCCCAGCACGGTGGCGGAGCCCGTCGTGCAGCGCCGGCCCACCGCGCGGTACTGCATCGGGGAGAGGTCCTGCGCCTCGTCGAGGACCACATGACCCAGCGAGTGCGTCCGCGCCACCAGGTCCGTCGCCTCGTCGATCAGCACCGCGTCCGCCGATGACCACTGGGCCGTCCGCGGGCTCCGCGGCGGCTTCTGCCACAGGACTCTCTTCTGTTCCTCGGGCGTCAGCACCCCCTCCGCGTGCGCGGCCAGGAAGTCCGCGTCGGACAGCAGTCGCAGCACCAGTCTCGCCGGGTCCACCGGCGGCCACATCGCCTTGACGGCCGCCTTCACCACGGGGTTGCGTGCCACCGCGTCCTGCACGCGGTCGTCCGGCGCCTCGCCCGCCTGTTCCATGCGGACCAGCACCGTGTGCGCGATGCGCTGCGGCAGCGCATCGCGCGCGGCGCCGTAGCGGATGTCGCGGTCCAGCAACTCGCGGACGATCTCCTCCAGTTCGTAGGCGGGCACCCGCCACCGCCGGGAGCCGCGGACGACCATCAGCGGTTCGGTGGGGAGCGTGACATGGGAGCGGACGGCCCGGAGCAGCACCTCCGCCATCCTCGCGTCGCCCTTGACGACGGCGGTCGCGGCCTCGTCGGTCCCGCGTACCTCCACATGCGCCACGAGGTCGTCGACGGTCGCCTGCTTCACTTCCAACTCACCGAGCGCGGGCAGCACTTGCTCGATGTAGTGGAGGAAGGACCGGTTCGGCCCGACGACCAGCGTGCCCGTCCTCGCCAGCCGCTCCCGGTGCGCGTACAGCAGATAGGCCACCCGGTGCAGACCGACGGCCGTCTTGCCCGTGCCCGGGCCGCCCTGCACACAGACCGTGCCGCCGAGGCCGGACCGTACGATCTCGTCCTGCTCCGGCTGGATCGTGGCGACGATGTCCCGCATCGGGCCCACACGCGGCCGTTCGATCTCCGCCTGGAGGAGCCTGCTGGTCCGTTCCGCCTCGGCCGGATCGCTCAGATGCTCGTCCTCGTACGCCGTGAGGTCACCGGCCGTGTAGCCGAAGCGCCGCCGCAGTGCGACGTCCAGCGGGTCCTTCTTCGACGCCCGGTAGAACGGCTGCGACACCGGCGCGCGCCAGTCGACCACCATCGGATCGCCGTCCACGTCGTGCACATGGCGGCGGCCGATGTAGAAGCGCTGCCCCTCCTGCGTGGTGTGGAGATAGTCGACGCGGCCGAAGAAGAGCGGGGTGTGGGAGAGGTCGGCGAGTGCCTTGATGCGCTCGTCGATCTGCGCCTCCAGCACCGCCGCGTTCACCCAGTTCGCGGTGACGTCCTTGATGTCGAGGGCCTGGACGTCCTCCCGCATGACGCGCAGGGCGTCGCGCGAGGCCGAGAGATGGGCACGTTCACGCGACAGGGGGTCGGTGTCGGCAGTGTCGGGTACAGGGGCGTGCGCGGGCACGGGTCGCCTCCGGCGGCTACGGCAGGGATCTGGGCAGGCAGACCACCCGGTTTCCGACCGGGCGGTGGCGCTCCTCAGCGGGAGGCGGGGAAGACGGAGGAGTCTAGGTCAGCCCGGCCGGCGCGTGCGACCGTATTTCCCGCGAGACGACCGGACGTCCCGTGAGGACGACGGGGGCGACAACGAGGACGACGGGGGGCCGGCGCGGGGGGACGGGGCGACGCGGGGGGCGCGCCAGGACGACGCCGTGCCGCGCGAGTACTACGCGCGAGCGTCCTCCCCGTAGGGGACGGCCTCTGTCCGAAGTCGTACGTGCGCGACCGCAGGGTTCAGTCCATGGATCGATGTTCCGGACGGGCGGGAATCCCATCATGGAGGTATGAGTACAGCGACCTTCACCCCAGCAGCCCATGTCCCTCCACCCCATCACGGAGCCACCGCGACCGGGGCCCCGCACTCCCGGCACCGCGTCGGCAACGCCCTGCGTGCCGTCAAGGTTTTCGCCGAGGCCGTCTTCAGCGTCGCCGTCCTCGGTGAGTACGCGGAGGAAGCGGGCGTCCGCCGCCGTTGATCCACTAGGGTCGCGGCCGTGAAGTACCGGAACGTGACCCCTCGTCTACTCACCGCAGTCACCTCGATCGCTCTCGCCGTCTCCCTCGCCGCGCTCGCCGGCCTCTGCATCGCTCAGCGCATCCCGATGGCCGACACCCTCGTGTACCGGGCGGAGGGAGCAGCCGTCGCCAACGGCACCGATCTGTACGGGTTCACCGTCACGCGCTGGCGTCTGCCCGCCACGTATCCACCCTTCGCCGCGATCCTCTTCGTACCGACCACCTGGCTGCCCGTCCCCGCGCTCAAGGTGGTCTTCGCCGTCGGCAACGTCCTGCTGCTCGCCCTGCTGGTGAGGCTTTCCTGCCGTTTCGCGGGTCTGCCCGCCCGGGCCCCGCTGATCCTGGCCGCCGTGGCCGCCGGCCTGTGGCTCGAACCCGTCTTCCAGACCGTCCTGTTCGGACAGATCAATCTCGCCCTCGTCTGCCTGCTGCTGTGGGACCTGTCCCGAGACGACGCCGCCCTCGGAAAGGGCTTCGCCATCGGGGTCGCCGCGGGCATCAAGCTCACGCCGCTGGTGTTCGTCGTCCATCTGCTGATCACCGGCAGGCTCCGGGCGGGACTGACCGCACTCGGCTCGTTCGCCGGCACCGTGGCCCTGGGAGCGCTCGTCCTGCCGCAGGCCAGCGCGGACTTCTGGACCCGGCGCCTCTTCGAGACGGAGCGGGTCGGCAAGGCGTGGATCATCGACAACCAGTCCCTCCAGGGACTGTTCGCCCGGCTGCTGCACACCGGCGAACCGGGGGCCGTCTGGCTGTTCGCCGCCGCCGTCACCGCCGTGGCGGGGCTGTGGATCGCGGTCCGCACGGACGGGCCGTGGGGCGTCCTGGCCACCGCGACGACCGCCCTGCTCGTCTCCCCGATCAGCTGGTCGCACCACTGGGTGTGGTGCGTCCCGCTGCTGGCCCTGCTGATCGCGGAGAACCGGATGCGCACGGCCGCGGCGGTCGCCGCCGTCTTCATGGCGCGCACCCTGTGGCTGGTGCCGCACCACGGGGACCTCGACCTGCGGCTGCCCTGGTGGCAGCAGGTACTGGCGTCCCCTTACCCGCTGTTGGGATTGGCGGTGCTGGCGCTGGCGCGAGGATGCCGTCAGCGCAGCAGTTCGTCCGCGTCCATGATCCGGTACGCGTAGCCCTGTTCGGCCAGGAAGCGCTGGCGGTGCGCCGCGAAGTCCTGGTCGATCGTGTCCCGCGCGACCACCGAGTAGAACCGTGCCTCGTGACCGTCGGCCTTCGGGCGGAGCACCCGGCCGAGACGCTGCGCCTCCTCCTGACGGGAGCCGAAGGTGCCCGACACCTGGATGGCGACCGTGGCCTCCGGCAGGTCGATCGAGAAGTTCGCGACCTTCGAGACCACCAGGACGGAGATCTCGCCCTGCCGGAACGCCTCGAAGAGCTTCTCCCGCTGGGCGTTGGACGTCTCACCCTTGATCACCGGCGCGTCCAGGTGCTCGCCGAGCTCGTCGAGCTGGTCGATGTACTGGCCGATCACCAGCGTCTGCTCGCCGCGGTGCTTGGCGACCAGCGCCTCCGTCACCTTCCGCTTGGTCGCGGTGGTGGCGCAGAAGCGGTACTTCTCCTCGGTCTCGGCGGTGGCGTACGCGAGCCGCTCCGAGTCGGTCAGATTGACCCGGACCTCGACACAGTCCGCCGGTGCGATGTAGCCCTGCGCCTCGATCTCCTTCCACGGGGCGTCGAAGCGCTTGGGGCCGATGAGCGAGAACACGTCCGACTCGCGGCCGTCCTCACGGACGAGCGTCGCCGTCAGACCGAGCCGGCGGCGGGCCTGGAGGTCGGCGGTGAACTTGAACACCGGGGCGGGCAGCAGATGCACCTCGTCGTAGAGGATCAGGCCCCAGTCGCGGGAGTCGAAGAGCTCCAGGTGGGGGTAGATCCCCTTCCGCCGGGTCGTCAGCACCTGGTAGGTGGCGATGGTGACCGGCCGGATCTCCTTCCTCGTCCCGCTGTACTCGCCGATCTCCTCCTCGGTCAGGCTCGTCCGCTTCACCAGCTCGTGCTTCCACTGGCGGGCGGAGACCGTGTTGGTCACCAGGATCAGCGTGGTCGCCTTGGCCTGCGCCATGGCACCGGCGCCGACGAGGGTCTTGCCGGCGCCGCAGGGCAGCACGACGACACCCGAGCCGCCGTGCCAGAAGCCCTCGACGGCCTGCTTCTGGTACGGGCGCAGCGCCCAGCCGGTCTCGTCGAGGTCGATGCGGTGCGCCTCGCCGTCGACGTAACCGGCATGGTCCTCGGCCGGCCAGCCCAGCTTCAGCAGCGTCTGCTTGATCTGACCGCGCTCGGAGGGGTGCACGGCGACCGTGTCCGGGTCGAGCCGCTCGCCGACCAGCGGCTGGACCTTCTTCGAGCGGAGGATCTCCTCCAGGACCGGCCGGTCGCTGCTGGTGAGGACCAGGCCGTGGACGGGGTGCTTGGAGAGGGTGAGCCGGCCGTAGCGGGCCATCGTCTCGGCGACGTCGACGAGCAGCGCGTGCGGGACGGGGTAACGCGAGAACTCGACGAGAGCGTCGACGACCTGTTCGGCGTCGTGTCCCGCGGCCCGGGCGTTCCACAGACCGAGCGGGGTGACCCGGTAGGTGTGGATGTGCTCGGGCGCGCGCTCCAGCTCCGCGAAGGGCGCGATGGCGCGACGGCAGGCGTCCGCCTGCTCGTGGTCCACTTCGAGGAGAAGAGTCTTGTCGCTCTGGACGATGAGGGGTCCGTTCACACCTGCGCCCTTTCGGTAAGCCAAACCTCCAGTGTGCCGTACCGGGCGACAGAAGTGGCGGGCCTGATCCCGGCGGGCGGGGGCACCAGGGACCCATGACCGTACAACGGGAAGGCACCACGGCCGGAAGCGTCGTGGCACAAGTCTCATGGGGCAGGACCGCCCTCCGCGTTCTGATCATGGTCCTGGGGTTCGTCGCGCTGGTCGGCTTCTCCGCCGTGCTGGCCAAACTGACGCTCACCCCGTCGCCGGCCTCGTCGGAGATCGCCGGAGCCAATCTGCGGCCCGGGAACTCACTGCGGCAGTACGCCGAGGACTACACGTTCCTCGCGGCCTGCAAGCAGGTCGGCGGCAATCTGGTGCTCGGTGCCCCGTTCGGGCTGATCCTGCCCGTGCTGGTTCCGCGCAAGATGCGGATGGTGCGGGTCGTGGTGCTGACCGCGCTCGTGATGGTGCTCGTGGAGATGGCGCAGGGCGCGATCGTCGAGGGACGCGCCTTCGACGTCGACGACGTCATCCTCAACACCAGCGGTGCGCTGATCGCGTACCTCCTGGTGGGGCGCAAGATCGGGCGCCGTTTCCACGCGCTCGCCGAGCCGGGACGGCGGGACCGGGAGCGCGCCGAGCGGGCGGAGGAGCGCCGGCTGGAACACGGCCGGGAGCGCGAGCGCAAGCGCAAGGTGGCCCGGGCCAAGGCCCGTACCCGGCCGGGTGCCGAGTGGCGTGCCGTGCGCACGCGGGTCGCCGACCGGGTCAGGCGGAGTCGTCGGCGAGTTCCGCCACGCCCGTGATGCGGTGCAGCGGATACGTGCGGACCTCGTCGGCCGTGTGGTCGTAGGCCGTCACGAACCCGCCCTCGACGCGCACCGGCGCGATCACGCGCTGGCTCGCCGAACCCTCCGCGTTGACGTAGCCGATCCAGATCGCCGAGCCCGTCATCGCCGCGGCCTGCACCGTGGCGAGGGTCTCGGCCGAGGAGGAGCGCGGCAGGCTGCCGTTGGGTGAGGGCACGGGGGCGGGCTTGCGTTCGACGGTGGCCGCGAGGTCGCCCGCCCGGATCGCCTTCACGGCGGCCCCGAGCAGGGTGGCGTCGGGCACCGGCGGGCCGTCGGGGACCGGAGCCGGAGGGGTGCGCGGCGGTGTACGGCGCGCGTGGGCCCGGGTGATGAGGACATCGCCCTCGGCCGACTCGGCGGCGGGCGCGTACCCCATGGCCCGCAGGCCGTCGAGCAGCGGCCCCGGGTCGGCCTGGGCGGCGAGCACGGTCGGCGCGAGGCGCCGCAGCCGCAGGCCCTGGGAGCGCTTGTCGGCGAGGATCTCGTCGAGCAGGGCGTCGTCGTCGCAGCGCACGTACGCCGACGCGGCGCCGATCCGCAGATGCCCGTGCCGGCGGGCCACGTCGTCGATCAGGTACGACAGCGGCTGCGGAACCGGCGTGCGCGAGTGGGTGGCGAGAAAGGTGTGCAGGTCGGAGGCGGACCGTCCGGCGTCGAGCGCGCGGCGCACCGAGCCGGGTGTGAAGCGGTAGACCGTCGCACCGCCCTTGGACTCCACGTCGGCGAGGACGGCGAGCGTCTCCGCGAGCGGCCGCTCCAGCGGGCCGGGGGCGACGGCCGTGAGGTCGGCCTGGAGGAGCACGTGGTCCAGCGGCTCGGGCAGCAGCGGCGCGAGGGCGGCGGCTGCGAGAGCGACCGGATCGGGTCCGGCACCCGGGGTGCGTGAGGCGTCGGGGCCGGGGGTTCGGGCCGCGTCCGGGCCGGGGGTTCGGGCCGCGTCCGGGCCCGCGCCCGAGGGGCCCGAAGGTCCGAGCAGCGCGCGGCCGTGCGCGGACAGGGCGCCACGGCCCGTCACGCCCAGCGTCTCCGCCTCCGTCAGCGTCCATGCGGCGACGCGGGAGCGCAGATCCACGGAACCGTCGGCGGCGCTGCGGGCGGCGTTGGCGTCCGCACCGGTCCCGCCCCGCAGCGGGCGCTCCCAGCGCAGCCGGGCGAGCACCGTCTCGGGGTCGGGAGCCGTGCCCGCCGGCAGCACGGCCAGCAGATCCAGGACCCGGCGGCGCACCTCGGCGGTCGCCGAGCGGTCCAGGTCGGGACCGAGCGCCGAGAGGGAGCGGCCCTTGGCGTCCTGGCCGCCGATCAGACCGGACGTACGGGTCGCGGTGAGCCAGGCCGATGCCAGCAGTGCCCAGCGCTCGGCCGGGGGCAGGGTGAGCCACTCGTCGTACGCGGGCGTCGGCGCGTACCGTTCGTCGGCCTTGCCGTCCGCCGCCAACAGGCCCGCCGCATAGGCGAGTTCGATCCAGAAGGCGGCCATCTGCTCGCCGGTGTCCAGCGCGGCAGCGGTCCGCTTGAGATCGCGGACGGACAGACCGCCGGAACGCATGACGGCGGGCCCGCCCTCGTGCCAGTCCTGGAGCAGGTCCTCGACCGTCGACAGCGCGGTGAAGGCCTGGCCGGCCGCGGTGCTGTCCACAACCTGTGGACGGCCCTGCGTGAGGGACGCGGTCGCGGCGGGCCCCACCGCCGGCGGCACCGGCTCCGGCACCCGGTGCGCCCGGCCGCCCCGCAGATGCAGGGCCACTTCGCGCGGCAGCACCACGGTGCGGGGCGATGCGGGCAGGAGCATGCCGTGGTCGCGCAACCACTGCACGGGCGGTGCCGGATTCGCCGTCACCTCGCCGTACGGAGGACCCCACACCAGCCGGTCCAGGACCGTCAGCGCCTCCGACGGCGCGGTGTCCAGGAGGGCGCCCATCCGTCTGCGGTCGGTGAACAGCGAGGTCAGCGAGGCGACCGCGGACACCGGATCGTGCGTCGTCGGCAGTCCGGCGGACGCCAGGATGTCCTGGAGCCGGCCCGGCGACATCCCCGACGTTGCCTCCGCGACGGTCGGGCCGAGCCCGGTCGGCGACGGCCGGGTGGGCGAGGGGGCCAGCAGCTCACGGGCGGTACGCACCAGCCGCAGCCGGTCCTCGCCGCCCCACACCAGCGCCTGCCCGCGCAGCACACCCAGCGCGCGCGGCAGCGCCGCCTCGATGTCGGGATCGCCCTCGTCACCGGACAACAGAGCGAGCAGGGTCGCGTACGGAGCCGGGTCGGGGGCCACCGCCAGCGCCTCGGCGGTCTGCAGCGCGAACCGGTCCAGACGCTCCAGTGCCCGCACGACCGAGGCGCGGGTGCCGGCACGGGTGGCCAGCTGCGTCACGTCGTTGGGTACGGGGTTCAGCAGATCGGGGCGGGCGCGCAGCAGCGCCGCCAGCTCCTCGTCGTCGCGGGTACGCAGGGCCTCGGCCAGCGTGCGCGGACTGCTGCTTCCTTCGGGCATGGTCCCCATCCGCCCCACGGTAGACCCTGGAGCGCTACCGTCGGGGACAGGGCGGGCCCGGGAAGACAGGGCGGCCCGGCAGGGGAACGTCAGGGGAACGGCCGTGGGGATCGAGAGCGACCAGCTCGTCTACGACTATCTGAGCCGGGTCGGCGACCTGGCTCAGCAGCAACAGCTGCCGTCCGGCACCCGGATGAAGCTGGTGTCGGCACTGCGCGGCGAGATCGACCGGCAGCGCGCGAAAGCCCTGTCCGACAGCCCGGCGGCCGTGCGCCGCATCCTCGGGCGGCTCGGCACACCGGACGAGGTGGTTGCCTCGGCCTCGGACGGTGACGGCCCGTCGGAGCCGCCGGCCCCCCGGCACACACCCTCCCGCGCGGTCCCGCCGGAACCTCTTCCCACCGCCGATCTGCCGGCCCAGCGTGTACGCCGCCGGGTCCCCCGGCCACGCACCGGAACGGCCCGCGAACGGCCCGGGAATCCGCAGCCGTCGGTGGGCGCGTCGCCGCCCCATCTCGCCGGCATGGACGAGCTCGGGCCGTCCGACGGGGTCGACTGGTGGCGGGTCGAGCCCAAGCCGTTGGGTGCGGGTGAGAGCGTGGCCGGCTTCACCGGCGGCGTGGAGATCCCCGAGATACTCAAACCCCCGCCCACCGAGGAGGAGTTGGCCGCGAAGGCCGCCAGGGCCGCCGAGGAGGAGGCCGAGGCGGCGGAGTACGAGAGCGAGGAGGCGGCCGGTGAGGCGACGGAGACGGTCGTCCCGCGCCGCCGCCGGCGGCTCCGGCTGCGGCGCCGCGCGGAGGAGGCCGTGCCCCGGGCGGGCTTCGGCAACCCGTTCCTGCTGCTCGCGGCGGCGTTGCTGGTCGCCGGCGCGTTTCTCGGCAACTGGCTCGCGCTGGGCCTCGGCTGGCTCCTCGCGTACGGCTCGCGCCGGCTCACGCCCGCGGAGGTGAAGACGGCGGTCTTCGGCCTGCCGGGAGCCGCCGTGGCCGGTGGACTTGTCTGGCTCTGGGGCCGGTTCGAGGGCCGCTGGGGCGAGCCGATCCCGGAGAACGGCATGGGCGACGCGCTGGCCGGGACCTGGCCCTGGGTACTGAAGGGCGCGGCGCTCGCCTCCGCGCTCTATCTCGTGTGGCGGGCGCGGAGGCGGTAGGCCGTGCGGGCTCCGGCGGCGGTCAGGACGTGAGATCGGCCGGGAGCGGTCCGGTGCCCTCGGCCTTCACCGGGGCACGGTCCCCGGTCCCGGCCGACCACGGACTGCCCGGTACCACCAGGGGCGAACCGGTCACCGGGTCCGGGACCACCACCGACTCCAGACCGAAGACCTCGCGTACGAGCGCGGCCGCGACGGCGGCGGCCGTACAGCCGATGCGGCGGACCGCGAGCGCGCGTCTGGCTGACATGGAGACCAATCGAACGGAGCAAGGGGTTGGTAAGGCCTGGCCAACACTACGGAAGGGTCCGCGCGGCCCGGTGGGCACAATGGGTCTCATGGCATCGCACCCCTCACCCGGCCCGTCGCCCGCGTCACCGGCCCGTCCCGACGGCCCCCTCACCGTCGGGTTCGACCTCGACATGACGCTCATCGACTCCCGCCCGGGCATCCACGCCGCCTACCGCGCGCTCGCGGCGGAGACGGGGGTGTGGATCGACGCGGACCTCGCCGTCACCCGGCTCGGCCCACCCCTGGAGCAGGAGTTGGCGCACTGGTTCCCCGACCGGCAGATCCAGGCCATGAGCGACCGGTACCGCGAGCTCTATCCCACGTACGCGATCGGGCCGACCCTCGCGATGCCCGGAGCCCGCGAGGCGGTGACCGCGGTCCAGGAACTCGGCGGCCGCGCGATCGTCGTCACCGCCAAGCATGAGCCGAACGCCAAGCTCCACCTCGCGCACCTGGGCATGGAGCCGGACGCGGTGATCGGCTGGCTGTGGGCGGAGGCCAAGGGGGAGGCGCTGCGCGAGTACGGCGCGCGGGTGTACGTGGGCGATCACACGGGCGACGTGCGCGGCGCGCGCACCGCGCGGGCGCTGTCGGTCGCGGTGCCCACGGGCCCGTGCAGCGCCGATGAACTGCGGGAGGCCGGCGCGGACGTGGTACTCGACGACCTCATGGCGTTCCCGGCCTGGCTGCGCGACTACGCGGCGGGACGAGCCGCCTGAGCCGCCTTAGCCGCCTGCGCCGCCTGTGCCGACCGGGCAGCGCGGCGCTGCACCGCGATGGAGCGCAGCACACCGGCCGCGGCGATCAGGAAGCCGACGCCCATCAGCATGCAGACCGCGTACGCGATGGACGGGAACGGCTCGGTGCCGAGGAACAACGGCGCCACCGTGACCAGTGTGGCGACCGCGCCGACGATGAAGACGATGGCGCCGGCACGGACCAGCCCGTCACCGGGGGCGGGAGGAGTAGCAGTCATCCGGCCAGGGTAGTTCCCTGCGCGTAGGAACCGATCGGGGACGTCTTGTCACCGGCCCCTGGACCATTAGCCTTGGGGGTGGCGGGTCAGGCGACCCGCTGTAGTGCTATCCAGAGCCGTTTTTCGGCGCCCATCTTCCGGTGCCCCAGCGCCCCAAGAGTACGAGGACGAGGACAGACGTGCCTACCGGCAAGGTCAAGTGGTTCAACAGCGAGAAGGGCTTCGGCTTTCTCTCCCGCGACGACGGCGGCGACGTCTTCGTGCACTCGTCGGTTCTGCCCGCCGGGGTGGAGGCGCTCAAGCCCGGTCAGCGTGTCGAGTTCGGCGTGGTCGCGGGACAGCGCGGCGACCAGGCGCTGTCGGTGACGGTTCTCGACCCGACCCCGTCCGTGGCGGCGGCACAGCGCCGCAAGCCCGATGAGCTGGCCTCCATCGTCCAGGACCTGACGACGCTGCTGGAGAACATCACGCCGATGCTGGAGCGCGGCCGCTACCCCGACAAGGTGCACGGCAAGAAGATCGCCGGCCTGCTGCGCGCGGTGGCGGACCAGCTCGACGTCTAGACGCACTCGACGTCCGGACGCGGGAGGCCCGATCGGGCCGCCGGACCCGGTCAGTTGTCGACGAATCCCAGCGCATCGCGGCCGAGGGGCGGTACCAGCCCCTCGGCCGCCGCGCGTGTCAGCAGCCCGCGCACCGCGGCGTAGCCGTCCTCGCCGAGGTCGGCGGTGAACTCGTTGACGTAGAGCCCGATGTGCTGATCGGCCACCGCCGGGTCCATCTCCTGCGCGTGCTCCAGTACGTAGGCGCGGGAGGCCGCGGGATCGTCCCAGGCCATGCGGACCGACGTACGGATCGACTCGGCCAGCTGCCGCAGAGTCCCGGCGCCCAGCGACCGCTTGGCGATGATCGCGCCCAGCGGGATGGGCAGCCCGGTGGTCGACTCCCAGTGCTCGCCCATGTCGGCGAGGCAGTGCAGCCCGTAGTTCTGGTAGGTGAAGCGCGCCTCGTGGATGACCAGTCCGGCGTCCACCTTGCCGTCGCGCACGGCGGGCATGATCTCGTGGAACGGCATCACGACGACCTCGCCGACGCCTCCCGGCACGAGGTCCGCGGTCCACAGCCGGAACAGCAGATAGGCGGTGGAGCGCTCGCTCGGCACCGCGACCGTCTTCCCCCGCAGGTCCGCGCCCGGCTCACGGGTCAGCACCAGCGGACCGCAGCCGCGGCCGAGCGCCCCGCCGCAGGGGAGGAGGGTGTACTCGTCGAGCACCCACGGCAGGACGGCGTAGGAGACCTTGAGGATGTCCGACTCGCCGCGCTCCGCCATGCCGTTGGTGATGTCGATGTCCGCGAAGGTGACGTCGACACCGGGCGCGCCCGGCACCCGGCCGTGCGCCCACGCCTCGAAGACGAACGTGTCGTTCGGGCAGGGCGAGTAGGCGATCTGCAGGGTCACGGCGACTCCTCGAACAGGGGTGTGAGCAGCTGGAAGGCGTGCCGCAGGGAGTCCAGTGCCTCTTTGACGCGCCAGGCGTCGCGGTCGCGCGGGCCGACGGGGTTCGAGACCGCGCGGACCTCCAGGACGGGCAGAGCGTGGGCGGTGGCGGCCTCGGCGACCCCGAAGCCCTCCATCGCCTCGGCGCCGGCGCGGGGGTGACGCCCGATCAGCTCCTCGGCCCGGCGGGCGGTGCCGGTCACCGTGGAGACGGTGAGCACCGGTGCGACGAGATACGGCTGCCCCCCGGCCTCCAGCAGCGCGGCGGCCCGGCCCGGCAGCCCGGGGGGTGGGAGAAGGATGGTGCGGCCGAATCCGAGCTCGTCGACGGGGAGGTATCCGTCGGGGGTCTCGGCGCCCAGATCCGCGGCGATGATCTCGTCGGCGACCACGACCGTGCCGAGCGGGGCGCTGCTCGGGAACCCGCCGCCGATGCCGGCGGAGACGACGAGGTCGTAGGGCGAGAGGGTGGCTGGTGCGACGCCCGGTGCTTGTGCGGGTCCCGCTGTCTGCGCCTGCTCGTGTGCCTGCACGGTCAGGGCGGTCGCCGTCGCTGCCGCCGCCGCTGCCGGACCCACGCCGGCCGCGAGCACGTCCACGAGCACGACCGGGCTCTGCGCACCGGACGCGGGGCGCGTGTACCGCGTCAGGGCGTACCCGCCCGGCAGGGCCCGCGGACCTTTGTCCGCGAAACCCGCGAGGCCGGCGGCGACCGATCCGGCCTCCGCCGCCACCGCGGTCACGACAAGTACGCGCACAGCCTCAATCCTGGGGTCAGGAGGTCTTCTCGAGTGTGAAGTGCCAGATCCCGACGAGCTTCTTGCCGTTCGTCTCCACGATGCTGACCTGGGCCTTGTTCGTGGTCTCGCCGGTCTGCGAGGCGAAGAACGCGTTGCCGGGGATGGTCCGGTACGTCTTCTTGTACGGCTCCTGCTCGGCCTGCTGGCCCCCGATGAACAGGGTCCAGCCGTGGTCGGCGATCTCGGGGTCGACGCCGAAGCGGACCTTGTCGTCCATGGCGACCTTGACGGTCTTGCCGTCCTTCTTGTTCAGGCAGCCCTGGATCAGGGATTCCTTGATGGCCTCGCCGTCGTTGTAGCAGGCCGCCTCGGTGCTGACCGAGTTCGTCCCGACGGTGACGGTCGCGAGCGGCGTCGGCTTGTCGCAGGCGGAGAGTACGAGGAGCCCGGCGGAGACGGCACCGACGGCGGCAGCAGCACGGCGGCGCTTGCCGGAGAAGAACGCAGCGGTCATGGCCGAAAGGCTATCGGGCCCAGGGCGCGGGTCGGCGCGGGGGTGGCGTGTCGCCGGAATTGCCGGGGTACCTGCCCGGAGCGTCAGGCGACCTTCGGGCGCGGGTGGGCGCCCTGGTGGGCCGCCGAGAGCAGGCCCCGTACCGACAGCAGCGCGCCCACCGCCACGAGGCCCGCCGCCACCGACATGCCCAGTGTGCCGTTCAGCGGCAGGGCGATACCGATCGCTCCGCCCACCACCCACGCCATCTGGAGCAGCGTCTCCGAGCGGGCGAACGCCGACGTACGGACCTGCTCGGGCACATCGCGCTGGATCAGCGCGTCCAGGGACAGCTTCGCCAGCGCCTGGCACAGACCCGCCGACGCGCCCAGCACCGCCACCATGCCCGCACCGAAGAACACCGCCGCCGTGATCGCGACCGCCAGCACCAGCGCGAGGACCGTCGCGATGATCACCTCGGGGCCGCGAGACTTCAGCCACGCGCCGACCGTCGTGCCGAGGGCGTTGCCGACACCCGCGGCGACGCCGACGATCCCGAGCGAGACGGCCGCGCTCTGTCCGCCCAGCGGATGCTCGCGCAGCAGGAAGGCGAGGAAGAAGATCAGGAAGCCGGACAGGGCGCGGAACGCCGCGTTCGCCTGGAGACCGTGCAGCACCGAGGGGCCGACCGTGCGCAGGCTCGGCTTCTTCTCCCCGTGCAGGAGCATGTGCGCCTTGGCCTCGCCCTTCGCCGAGTCCACCTTCGGCGGCATGGTAAAGGCCCAGTACGCGCCGAGCAGGAACAGCGCGCACGCCCCGTACAGCGGCCATTGGGGCCCGACGTGTTGCAGCCCCGCCCCGATCGGCGCCGCGATCCCGGTCGCCAGCAGTCCGGCCAGCGTGACCCGGGAGTTCGCCTTGACCAGGGAGAACTTGGGTGGCAGCAGCCGTGGCACGACAGCGCTGCGCACGACGCCGTACGCCTTGGAGGCGACCAGCACCCCGAGCGCCGCCGGATAGAGCTCGAGGCCGCCTGTCGCCACCGCACCCGACATCGTGATCGCCAGCACCGCGCGGGTCAGCATCGCGCCCGCCATCGCCGCCCTGCGGCCGTGCGGGATGCGGTCCAGCAGCGGGCCGATGACGGGAGCCAGCAGGGTGAAGGGCGCCATGGTGATGGCCAGATACAGCGCCACCCGGCCGCGCGCCTCGTCCGTCGGCACGGAGAAGAAGACCGTCGACGCCAGGGCGACGGTGATCATGACATCGCCCGCGCCGTTGACCGCGTGCAGCTCGATCAGCTTTCCGAGACCCGACTCGCCCGCGCCGTGCGCGTGTGTCGCTTTCCGGATGCCGCGGGCGGTGCCGGTGAACGGCAGGTGAAGGGCGCGTCCGACCGCCCGGCCCGCCCTCCCGACCGGCCGGGCCCGCTCCGATGACCTCACCGTTGCCACCACGTCATAGTGCCCCAAGCCCCGCCATGACGAACCGAGATGCGGCGTAGTTGGACCCTTGTTGGGACGGGCAGGTGGGCGGCGGGCTGCGGAGGGGGTAGCGTGCGTAGCGCGCCACCGGCGGTTGTTCTCGGCCGCGCGCCTCTTCGGCATCCCGCAGAATGGATGACGGTAGGTGTGCCCGAGACAGGTTGGTCTGGGCGCGGACGTCGATGCGGCCCTCTGGTCCGCTCCGCCTGCGGCCCGTCCCTCACGAATCGGCCGGCGCACCCGTGAGACGGCGTAGGAGAGAAGCGAGACCTGTGAGTGCTGCGACGACGCGAAGCCGAATCCCCGACCGTCTGTGCGCCGAGGCGGTAGACCTTGCCCGGGAGGCGGCCGAGGAGGCCGCTGCACCAGGAGTGGTCGGCGAGCATGTGTCCCTCGTGTCCGAGGGAGACCGCGTCGTCACGCACTTCTTCGAGAGCAAGGAACCCGGCTACCGCGGCTGGCGCTGGGCCGTCACGGTCGCCCGCGCCTCCCGCGCGAAGGTCGTGACGCTCGACGAGACCGTCCTGTTGCCGGGACCCGACGCGCTGCTGGCCCCCGAGTGGGTGCCCTGGAGCGAGCGGCTGCGGCCCGGCGACATGGGCCCGGGCGATCTGCTGCCCACCGAGGCGGAGGACCTGCGCCTCGAACCCGGCTGGACCGGTGAGGACGCGCCGCCGCCGAACTCCGCCGTCGCCGAGACGCTGCACGACCTGGCCGAACGCGTCGAGGAGGAGGACGCCGAGCTCACCGACCGCAGGCCCGCGGGCACCGGGGGCAACGGCCGGGGCGCGATCACCTCGATCGCCGAGGAACTGGGTCTGCGCCGGGCGCGGGTGCTGTCCCGGTACGGCCTGCGTTCCGCTGCCGCCCGCTGGGAGGACTCCTTCGGGCCGAACACGCCGATGGCGCAGGCCGCCCCCGCTCCCTGTGTCTCGTGCGGGTTCCTCGTGCCGATCGGCGGCTCGCTGGGGCAGGCCTTCGGCATCTGCGCGAACGAGTTCTCGCCCGCCGAGGGGCACGTCGTGTCCTTCGCGTACGGCTGTGGTGGCCACTCCGAGGCCGCCGTGATGCCGAAGACGCCGACGCCCGCACCCCATGTACTCGACTCGATGGGCGCGGACGCGTTCCCGCTGCGGCCCGCCCGTGACGGGGGCTCGGTGTCCTCGGAGCCGGACGCGGACTCGGACGACCTCGGCCACTCGTAGCCGTCCGCGGCGTCCGTGCGGTTCGCGGCAGCCTGCCGGCTCCCGGTGGCCGTGCGGCAGGGGAGGCACGCCGCGGTGCCGAGACGCCCGGTGGCTCCGCTGCGAGGGCGCCTGTGACCCCGGTGGCTCCGCTGCGAGGACGCACGGCGCCTGCGATCGCATCGCACGCACAGCGCGCCGCGAAGCCTCCCCGCGGGCGCACCACATCGCGGACACTCCCCGGCACCGGCCGTGCGGATCGGACCCGTGGTGATCCACCCGCCCGGCGCTTCGTCGTGCCCGCCCCCGACGTGTCCCCCCGTTCGGGGACAAATCGGTGGACACAGGTCCTACCGCCCTCTGGACGTCCCGCGCCCGGTACGCGGTACCTTCGGCCGCACAGGCAACACCGCCGGGACGAGCCCGGGCAACACCGGCAGTAGCGGCAGCACGGGCACCGGCGGCATCAGCGGAAGAGCGGAGTCACAGCGTGAGCGTCAGGACGACCGAGTGGGCCGACCCGTTCGGGACGGCGCGGCTGCGGCGCGGCGTGCTCGACGCGTGGGGTGCGAGCCCCGCCCGCTTCCGGGAGGACGCGAACGCCGAGGAGGACCTCGTCCTCGGCGGCTACCGCGACCGCCTCGTCGTCGAACTCGCCCAGAACGCCGCCGACGCCGCCGCGCGCGCCGGGACCGCCGGCCGCCTGCGACTGACCCTGCACCCCGGCACCGGGGACGCACCGCCCGTCCTGGCCGCCGCCAACACCGGCGCAGCCCTGGACGCCACCGGCGTCGAATCGCTGAGCACCCTGCGTGCCTCCGCCAAGCGAGACAGCGGCGAGAGCGCCGTCGGCCGGTTCGGCGTCGGTTTCGCGGCCGTGCTCGCCGTGAGCGACGAACCCGCGGTCATCGGCCGCCACGGCGGCGTCCGCTGGTCCCTCGCCGAAGCGCGCGG
Organism: Streptomyces sp. NPDC096193; assembly: GCF_040302905.1. Lineage (NCBI taxonomy): Bacteria > Bacillati > Actinomycetota > Actinomycetes > Kitasatosporales > Streptomycetaceae > Streptomyces > Streptomyces sp. NPDC096193. The sequence continues at coordinate 26,479 of NZ_JBEOSJ010000018.1, forward strand.
CCTGGCCGAGGAGGCCGCCGAAGCGAGCCCCGGCCTCGGCGACGAGCTGCGCCGCCGCGACGGGCACGTACCGTTGCTGCGGCTGCCGCTGCCCGCCGAGGGCACCGCCCCCGAGGGGTACGACACCGTCGTCGTCCTGCCGCTGCGCGACGGCGCGGCGGCCGACCTCGTGGACCGGCTGCTCGCCGGGGTCGACGACGCGCTGCTCCTCACCCTCCCCGGGCTCAGCGAGATCGTGATCGAAACCCCGGACGGCGTACGGGAGTTGAGGCGAAGCGTCCAGGGCCCCTACGTCCACGTCCAGGACAGCGCGCACGGCGAGCGGCGCTGGCGCGTCGTCAGCCACGGCGGTGCCCTCGCGCCGGCCCTGCTGGCGGACCGGCCCGTCGAGGAGCGGCTGCGGCCCCAGTGGGCCATCACCTGGGCCGTGCCCGTCGACGACGAGGGCGCGCCGGCCCGGCCGCGTACCGCGCCCGTGGTGCACGCGCCGACCCCGACCGACGAACCCCTCGGCGTCCCCGCGCTGCTGATCGCCACGCTTCCGCTGGACACCACCCGCCGCCATCCCGCACCCGGGCCGCTCACCGACTTCCTCGTGGAGCGCGCCGCACAGGCCTATGCCGAGCTGCTCGGCGACTGGCAGCCCGTCACGGTCGGCACGATCGACCTGGTGCCGGGCCCGCTCGGCAAGGGGGAGCTGGACGGCGCGCTGCGGGCGGCGATCCTGCGGCTGCTGCCGCGCACGGCGTTCCTGGAGGCGGCTGCCCCGCGCGACGTCGCCGGGGAGTGGGCCGGACGGGACGACATCGGACTGCCCGTGGGCGAGTCCCCGGCCGGGCTGCGACCGATCGAGGCGGAGGTCCTGGAGGGTGCCGGAGCCGAGACCGTGCGGGTGCTCTCCGAAGTGCTGCCGAGTCTGCTGCCGGCCGGTCTGGAGCGCCGTGTGGAGCTGCGGACGCTCGGCGTCGCCCGGGTCCCGCTGACCGAGGCCATCGACCGGCTCGCGGGGCTGGAGCGCGAACCGGACTGGTGGCGCCGGCTCTACGACAGCCTCGCCGGTGTCGACCCCGACCGGCTGACGGGCCTGCCCGTCCCGCTGGCCGACTCCCGGACCACGATCGGGCCGCGGCAGACGCTGCTCCCGCTCGCCGACACCCCGCAGGAGCTGGCCCGGCTCGGCCTGAAGGTCGTCCACCCCGACGCGGCGCACCCGTTGCTGGAGAAGCTGGGGGCGTTGCCGGCGACGCCGCGCGCGGTGCTCACGACGCCGCAGGTACGGGCCGCGGTCGCCGGGTCGATGGACGCCGGTGAGATGTGGGACGAGGACGCGCTCGACGCCGACGAGGTCGTGCAGACCGTGCTCACGCTCGTACGGGACGCCGGTCTCGAACCCGGCGACGAGCCCTGGCTGGGCGCGCTCGCACTGCCCGACGAGGACGGGGAGCTCGCCCCGGCGGGTGAACTGGTGCTGCCGGGCAGCCCCTTCGCGTCCGTGATGCGCGACGACGAGCTGGCGCTGTGCGATGCGGAACTGGCCGAACGGTGGGGCGAGCAGCCGCTCGCCGCCTGCGGGGTGCTGGCGAACTTCGCGCTCGTACGGGCCACGGACGTCGTCCTCGACCCCGATGAACTGGAGCCCCGCGACGGGGACTTCGCCGAACCCGACGACGCGGGACTGCTGGACGCGGTCGACGTCTGGTGCGAGGACGTGCTCGACCGGCTGCCGGACACACCCGTGCCCCCGGTCGCCACGGAGATCGTCGCGGTGCGCGATCTGGACCTGGTGGACGACGACCGCTGGCCGCAGGCGCTGGCGCTGCTGGCGCAGCCGCCGCTGCGGGACGCGATCACCCAGGCCGTACGGGTCCTGCTGCCGGACGGCACGACGGAGACCGTGCGGCCCTACACCGCGTGGTGGCTGCGGGACCATCCCGTCCTGGACGGCAGGCGCCCCGCCGGGCTGCGGGCCGCGGGCGGCGATCCGCTGCTCGAAGGGCTGTACGAGGCCGTCGACGCGACCGGCTTCGACGACGCGCAGGTGCTGCGGGCGCTGGGCGTCCGGACCTCGGTGGCGTCCCTGCTCGACGAGCCGGGCGGTGCGGCCGAGCTGCTCGGCCGCCTCGCGGACCCCGGCCTACCCGTGCGGCCCGCCCAACTGCACGCGCTCTACACGGCGCTGGCGGAGCTCGACCCCGAGCAGGTGACCCTGCCGGACGAGCTCCGCGCGGTGGTCGACGGCGAGGTCCGGGTGGTCGACGCGGCCGACGCGGTCGTGGCCGACGCCCCCGACCTCCTTCCGCTCACCGCCGGCATCCCGCTGCTGCCGGTGGCTCCGTCCCGGGCGGCGGAGCTGGCGGAGCTGTTCCAGGTACGCCGCCTGAGCGAGACGGTGGCGGCGGAGGTCACGACCGAGGGCGAGGAGTACGAGGTCCCCCAGTCGGTGCACGTCCTGCTGGGCGCGGGCACCCCGGCCACGTACGTCGAGCACGACGAACTGATCGCGGGCGGCACCGAACTCGCGTGGCGCCGCACCCCGGACGGGGTGATCCACGCGTCCACGGTGGAGGGCGTGGCGGCGGGCCTGGCGTGGGCGGCGGCCCAGTGGCCGCGCCGCTTCGAGGTGGCGGCCCTGCTGGAGGACCCGTCGCGTACGGACGAACTGGCCCGGAACCGCTGGTTCGACTGACGCGGCGACCGGCGGGGAGAGGCGGGAGTCGGGAGCCGACAGCCCGAAGACGGCGGCCGGAAGATGCGGGAAGGGGGCGCCCGTCAGGGGCGGCCCCTTCACGTGTGCGGCGACCTGGGGGGCGTCCACGAAGACCACCGGTGAGGCGGCGGCCCCCCACCCCGGGCGTACGAGACATGCCCCCCGCTTGGTGCGGCTGGGGTCAGTGTCCGCCCTTGGGCTCCCTACAGCCGCCTTCTACGTAGAAGCCGTGCGACGCCACTTCGGGGGGCGTGCGGAGGAGGCCGGTGATGCAGGGGCCGGTGTCCGGCACGGGGAAGGTGAAGCCGAGCGGACCGCCCGTCTCGTACACCTCCAGGTCCGCGCTGCCGTAGCCGAGCCGTCCCAGTGCGGCACGCAGGGCGGGCTCGTCCCGGACACCCTCCAGCCCGCGCGCGATGCGCTGGGCGTGCGCCTCACCACGGCAGGCGGCGTCGCCCGACAGCGGTGCCTTCCGCTTGAACGCGTGGTTCTCGGCGTACTTCTGCGCCTCCGGGTCCAGCGACCGTGAGGCGGTGGCTTCGGGGGAGGCGGGCCCACGGTCGGAGCAGACGGCCGCCACGTCCTCGAAGCGGCGGTCGTGCTCGGCCTTCGCGGCCTTCCGCGTGGCTTCGTAGGAGGCGGACGCCGACGCGGCGGCCCGGCCGGCGGTTCGGTCGGCAGTCCGGTCGGCGGCCTGCTCGGTGCCGCAGCCCGCCAGCACCGGTACGGCGAGCACGAGGAGGAGACCGGCGGCGACGGGAGTCAGGCGATTCATGCGGCGATTGTGCGCTGTGGCACGGGTGCCGGTCCTGAGTACGGATACTCAGCCGCGTCCTGCCCTGTCCCCTCCCGCCTCGGCGCCCGCCGGCGGCGGCCACGGCGCGCGCATGGACAGTGGCGGCACCTTGCCGCGGACCACGAGCCGGTGGCGCACCACCATGACGACGACCGACGCCAGCAGGATCACCGCACCGCCGAAGCGCAGGATCGTGTCGTACGCGTCCTCGGCGGGGCTCTCAGGGGTCATCGCCGTGATCGTGGCCGCCGCGCCCGCGAGGGCGATCGCGCCCAGGGTGACCAGGAACGTCAGCACCACCCCCGACGCCTCGCCCGCCCTCGCGGGCGGCACGACCTGCTGGGTCGCGACGCTGGCGAAGGTCCAGCCCAGTCCGAGACCGAGCCCGCACCAGGCGAAGACGGGGAGGTAGAGCCACCAGGCCGTCACCTGGCTGAGCGCGATCATCCCCGTGCCGGCGATCAGCCCGGCGAGTGCCATCACCGCGGTGGGCCGCATACGTGTCCCCAGCCGGGCGCCCAGGGGGCCGGCGCATGCCACGAGCAGTGCGGGGGCCAGGAACACGATGCCCGCCATCAGCGGGGACAGACCGCGTACGCCCTGGAGGTAGAGCGTGGCGACGAAGACGGTGACGCCGTAGCCCATGTTGGCGACCGAACCCATGCCCGTCACCAGGTCGAAGGAGGTGTTGCGGAACAGGCGCAGGTCGACCAGGGGGTGCCGGGCCCGGCGTTCGCGCAGGAGAAAGAGTCCGCCCGCCACCACGGCCACGCCGAAGAGGGCGAGGGTACGGACGCTGTCCCAGCCCCACGCGCTGCCGCGTTCCACGGCCAGCGTGACCGCCGCCAGAGCGCACACGATCGTGAAGCAGCCGGTGAGATCGAGCTGGCGGGGCGCCGAGGGGTCACGGGAGTCGGGGACGGAGCGGAGCGCGACGATCAGTGCCAGCGTGCTGAGCGGGGCGAGCAGCCAGAAGATCCAGCGCCATCCGGGGCCTTCGGTGAACCCGCCGCCCACGAACGGCCCGAGAGCGGTGCCGACGTTGGCGACACCGAACGCGGCGCCCAGCGCGCGCCCCTGGTTCTCGCCGGGGAAGGCGTTGCTGACGACCGCGACGGACACCGGGAAGACGAATCCGGCGCCGATGCCCTGGACGATCCGGGCGGCCACCAGCAGCGGCAGCCCGGGGGCGAGCGCACACGCCACGGAACCCGCCGCGAACAGCGCGATGCCGGCGAGCAGGGTGCCGCGGCGGCCGAAGACGTCTCCGACCCTGCCGCCCACGATGAAGAAGCACCCGACGGCGAGCATGTACGCGGACAGGGTCCACTGGGCGGCCGACGGGGTGACGTCCAGCTCGGCCGATATCCCGGGGATGGCCAGGTTCAGGGCGAAGAAGTCGACCTGGATGCAGAACAGGGCGACAGCGCAGGCGACGAAGGCGCCCTTCTGCGCGGACGACGACTCTGCGCGCATGGGCACGTCCTCTCAGGCGGGCCTGACCGTGTCCCTCGCCGCCCATTCTCGGGCCACCCCCGCGGACCCGCAGCCCGACTCCCGCCCCGCTCCCGCGCGCCTACGCCGGATACTTCCTCCCCACGAACCGCCAGGCCAGCTCCAGCAGCACCGCCCCCACCGCCGCGATCGCCGCCGCGGCCCACGGCATCGTCATGCCGACCAGCTTCAGCGCGAAGAAGTGCTGGAGCCAGGGCACCACCAGCACGATCAGGAAGCAGCCGCCCATCGTCGCCACCAGGGCGATGCGCCACCACGTGTACGGGCGGGCGATGATCGCGAGGACCCACATCGAGACCAGGAACAGCGTGAGGGTCGCCGCGCTCGTCTCCGCCTCGAGGGAGCCTGGGCCGGCGTAGTGGGAGCGGGCCAGCAGGTACGTGCAGAAGGTCGTGACCGCCGCGATCGTGCCCGACGGGATCGCGTACCGCATCACCCGGCGCACGAAGTGCGGCTTCGCGCGCTCCTTGTTCGGCGCGAGTGCCAGGAAGAACGCGGGGACACCGATCGTCAGCGTCGACAGCAGTGTCAGATGCCGGGGCAGGAAGGGGTACTCCACCTGCCAGCAGACCACCAGGATCGCCAGCAGCACCGAGTACACGGTCTTGGTAAGGAAGAGCGTGGCGACGCGGGTGATGTTGCCGATCACCCGTCTTCCCTCCGCCACCACCGACGGGAGGGTCGCGAAGCTGTTGTTCAGCAGCACGATCTGCGCGACCGCCTTGGTCGCCTCGGAGCCGGAGCCCATGGAGACGCCGATGTCCGCGTCCTTGAGGGCGAGGACGTCGTTGACGCCGTCACCGGTCATGGCGACGGTGTGGCCGTTGGACTGGAGCGCGCCCACCATGTCCCGCTTCTGCTGCGGGCTCACCCGGCCGAAGACCGCGTGGGAGTCGAGTTCGGCGGCCATCGCGGTCCGCTCGGAGGGGAGCCGGCGGGCGTCGACCGTGTTCTCCGCGCCCGGCAGACCCAGCTTTCCGGCCACCGCGCCCACGGAGACCGCGTTGTCGCCGGAGATGACCTTCGCGGCGACGTCCTGGTCCGCGAAGTAGCGCAGGGTGTCCGACGCGTCGGGCCGCAGCCGCTGTTCGAGGACCACGAGCGCGGTGGGTGTCGCCCCGTCCGCGACGGCCGGCGCGTCCAGCTCGCCTGCCGCCCGTGCGAGCAGCAGCACCCGCAGACCCTGTTCGTTGAGCTGTTCGATCTCGGCGAGTGTCCCGTCGCCTGCGGGCAGCAGGACGTCGGGCGCGCCCAGCAGCCAGGTGGAGCTGTTGCCGTTGCCCTCGCTGAACGCGGCCCCGCTGTACTTGCGCGCCGACGAGAACGGCAGTGACTGCGTGCACCGCCAGTCCTCGCTGTCCGGGTAGGCGTTGATGATCGCCTGGAGCGAGGCGTTCGGCCGCGGGTCGGACTCGCCCATCGCGCCCAGCACCTTGTGCACATAGGACTCGTCCGCGCCGTCCAGCGGCCGCAGCTCGGTGACGTCCATGCCGCCCTCGGTCAGGGTGCCGGTCTTGTCCAGACAGACGACGTCCACCCGCGCAAGGCCTTCGATCGCGGGCAGCTCCTGGACGAGGCACTGCTTGCGGCCGAGCCGGATGACGCCGATCGCGAAGGCGACCGAGGTGAGCAGCACCAGCCCCTCGGGGATCATCGGCACGATGCCGCCGACGGTCCGGGCGACCGAGTCCTTGAAGTTGTTGTCCTTGACCACCAGTTGGCTGATGATGAGCCCGGTCGCGGTCGGGATCATCATCCACGTCACGTACTTGAGGATCGTGCTGATGCCGCTGCGCAGCTCGGAGTGGACGAGCGTGAAGCGGGACGCCTCCTCGGCGAGCTGGGCCGCGTACGCCTCGCGTCCCACCTTCGTCGCCGTGAACGCGCCGCCGCCCGCCACCACGAAGCTGCCCGACATGACCTGGTCGCCCGGCTGCTTGAGGACCGGGTCGGCCTCACCCGTCAGCAGCGACTCGTCGATCTCCAGGCTCTCCGCCTCGGCCACCTCGCCGTCGACCACGACCTTGTCGCCGGGCCCGAGTTCGACGAGATCGCCGAGGACGATCTCGGAGGTGGAGATCTCCGCGGACGCGCCGTCGCGCCGTACGGACGGTTTGGCCTCACCGATGACGGCGAGCCCGTCGAGGGTCTTCTTGGCACGCAGTTCCTGGATGATGCCGATGCCGGTGTTGGCGATGATCACGAAGCCGAAGAGGCTGTCCTGGATCGGCGCGACGAAGAGCATGATCACCCACAGCACGCCGATGATGGCGTTGAAACGGGTGAAGACGTTGGCCCGGATGATGTCGGCGGTGGACCGGGAGGAGCGGACGGGGACGTCGTTGACCTCGCCCCGCGCGATGGCTTCGGCGACCTCGGCCGCCGTCAGCCCGGTGGCAGGCGGGCGGGTCGCGGTCAGCGACTTAGGCGGCTTCATCGGGTGCACGGGGTCCAGTTCGGCGCCCGCGTCGATGTGGGGGTCGTCCGGCTCGGGGCCGTTGGTCTCGATCCTCGCCCGCTGCGTCATGGTCTCGACGGTACGACCGGACGGTCCCGTTCACCCGCCGAGTCGTCGGGGATCAGACCGGGGGAGGAGAGGAATCGTCCCGGGGAACTACGGGTTCGTCCGAGGAGGACTCCGGCTTGCTCCCGGGAACGGCGGATTCGTCCCCGCGCACGCCCGGCTCGCTCGGCCCGGGTGTGTCCCCGGCGGCCACGGGCGAGGCCGTCGCGTCGTCCACCGCCTTCGCCCGCTTGATCGCGATGTCGCGGCCCCGTACGTACCAGATGCCGATCAGGCCGAGGCCCGCGCCGGCCAGGCAGGTCCACACCCACCACAGCAGGTCGCGTTCGTCGAACCAGTCGTAGAAGGGGATCTGCCCCAGGAAGAGGACGAACCACAGGACGGTGCCGCCGACGACGGTGCCGACGATCGGCCCCTCAAGGGGCTCAGGTGCCTCGTGCCGCGGGGTCCACTTCGCCATGCGGCCAGTCTAGGCGGCGGGCCGTACGCCCTTGCCGCCCGGTCGCCTCCGCTGCTCACACGCTGTCTACGCGCGGAGATAGCGCTCAAGGCTTCATATGTTCATACTGAAACGGTTTGACCCTGACCGGTTTTATTCGTATGAACCGCCAAGTTCAGTCACCGCAATGAGGACCGCATGACCAGCTCGGCCCCCGCCAAGGTCGACCCCCCGCAGACGCCGTCCGGCCCCCTGGACCGCTTCTTCAGCATCTCGCAGCGCGGTTCCACCGTGGCCCGCGAGGTCCGTGGCGGCTTCGCCACCTTCTTCGCGATGGCCTACATCATCGTGCTGAACCCGATCATCCTCGGCAGCGCGAAGGACATGTACGGGCATCAGCTCGACAGTGGCCAGCTGGTCACCGCCACCGTGCTGACCGCGGCCTTCTCCACGCTGCTGATGGGCGTCATCGGCAACGTCCCGATCGCCCTGGCCGCCGGTCTCGGGGTGAACACCGTCGTCGCGCTCCAGCTCGCCCCCCGGATGTCGTGGCCGGACGCGATGGGCATGGTCGTCCTCGCCGGCATCATCGTGATGCTGCTGGTCGCCACCGGGCTGCGGGAGCGGGTGATGAACGCCGTGCCGCGCAGCCTCCGCAAGGGCATCGCGATCGGTATCGGCCTGTTCATCATGCTGATCGGGCTCGTCGACTCGGGCTTCGTCTCCCGTATCCCGGACGTCGCCAACACCACCGTGCCGCTCCAGCTGGGCCTCGACGGCCACCTCAACGGCTGGCCCGTGTTCGTCTTCGCCGTGGGCACCCTGCTCACGCTGGCGCTGATCATCCGCAAGGTGCCAGGCGCGATCCTCATCTCCATCGTCGTGATGACGCTCGTCGCCATGGGCGTCCACGCGGTGGCGGACGTCCCGAGCTGGGGCCTGACCACGCCCGAGTGGCCGGGCAGCCCGGTCGCGACACCCGACTTCGGGCTGGTCGGCGAGGTGAGCCTGTTCGGCGGCTTCGAGAAGGTCGGCTATCTCACCGGTGCGCTGTTCGTCTTCACCGTGCTGCTGTCCTGCTTCTTCGACGCCATGGGCACCATCCTCGGGGTCGGCGACGAGGCGAAGCTGATGGACGAGGACGGCAACTTCCCCGGGATCAACCGGGTCCTGCTGGTGGACGGTCTGGCGGTCGCCTCGGGCGGCGCGACCTCGTCATCGGCGGCGACCTGCTTCGTGGAGTCCACGGCGGGTGTCGGCGAGGGCGCGAGGACGGGGCTCGCCTCGGTGGTGACCGGCGCGCTGTTCTCGGTGGCGCTGTTCCTCACGCCGCTCGCGACCATGGTCCCCTCGCAGGCGGCGACGCCCGCGCTGCTGGCGGTCGGCTTCCTGATCCTCGCCGGTTCGATCCGGGACATCGACTGGAACGACTACACGCTCGCGGTCCCGGCGTTCCTGGCGATGGTGATGATGCCCTTCACCTACTCGATCACCAACGGCATCGGTATCGGCTTCATCGCCTTCAGCGTGCTGCGGCTGGCAGCGGGGCGTGGCCGCGAGGTGCCCGTCGCGATGTATGTCGTCTCGGCGGTGTTCGTCTTCTCCTACGCGATGCCGGCACTCGGCCTCACCTGATCCCCCCTCCCACGGCCCGACGTGACGCCCACGGCCCGGCGTGAGGCCCACGGCTCACGTCAGGCCGTAGAACTTCTCCGTCTCGTCGACGGCCGCCTTGAAGCGTTCGTCGAAGTCGTCGCGAATGAGCGTCCGGACCACATAGTCCTGGACGCTCATTCCGCGTATGGCGGCGTGGTGCCTGAGCCGGTCGAGCAGCTCACCGTCTATCCGCAGGCTGAGCACAGTCGATCCCATGCCCGTCAGGGTCGCCGCAGCGCCGTGGCCGGTGCGTCACTTTCCGGATGCGTCTCACTCATATGGGTGACCTGGCCCTTTCCCGGGCGTTGTCGGATCGCCCTCGGGGTGTGCCCGCCGGGCCGTCTTCGTGCCCCTGCCCGGATCCCCGCCGACGGCTGGTATTTAGCATGGGTAATGAGTTATGCTAACGAACATGTCGGACCTGTCCCACGGCGACGATGCCGCCGCCGTGAACTCCCTGCGCTCGGCCGTCATGCGGCTGGGCAGGCGCCTGAAGCACCAGCGCGTCGACGAATCGCTGAGCCCCACCGAGATGTCGGTGCTCGGCACCTTGGCGCGCTGCGGTTCGGCCACTCCCGGCGAGCTGGCCCGCAAGGAGTACGTACAGCCACCGTCCATGACCCGGATCGTGGCGCTCCTGGAGGCCAAGGGGCTCGTCCGGCTCGAACCGCACCCCGACGACCGCCGGCAGAAGGTCGTCAGCCAGACGGAGCAGGCCGAGGCCATGCTCGAGGAGAGCCGCCGCAAGCGGAACGCCTGGCTGGCCGCCCTCGCCGAGGGGCTCGACGATGAGGAATGGGCCAAGCTGCGCGCGGCCGCTCCCGTACTGGAGAAGCTCGCGCACCTGGCGTGACACCCAACGCCCGAGGAGGCGACGCTTTTGAGTACGGGACCCGGAGCAGACTCCGCACCCGCACCCTCTCCTACCACCATGTTCAGCTCACTGAAGATCCGTAACTACCGGCTCTTCGCCATCGGCCAGGTGGTGTCCAACACCGGCACCTGGATGCAGCGCATCGCGCAGGACTGGCTGGTCCTGACGCTCACCGGCTCCGCGTCCGCCGTCGGCATCACCATCGCGCTGCAGTTCCTGCCGATGCTGCTGTTCGGCCTGTACGGCGGAGTGCTCGCCGACCGGCTGCCCAAGCGCGGTCTGCTGCTGACCACTCAGTCGGCCATGGGCGCGACGGGCGTCGCGCTCGCCGTCCTCACCCTCACCGGGCACGTCGAGGTCTGGCACGTCTACTTCACGGCCTTCCTGCTCGGCATGGTCACCGTCGTCGACAACCCGGCGCGTCAGTCCTTCGTCTCCGAGATGGTGGGCCCCGACCAGCTGGGCAACGCGGTCAGCCTCAACTCCGCCAACTTCCAGTCCGCGCGGCTCGTCGGCCCCGCCGTCGCCGGTGTGCTCATCACGGCCGTCGGCAGCGGCTACGCGTTCCTCTTCAACGGACTGTCCTTCCTCGCCCCCATCGCGGGTCTGCTGCTGATGCGCAACAGCGAGCTGCACAAGGTGGAGCGCGCGCCCCGGGGCAAGGGGCAGTTGCGCGAGGGCCTGCGGTACGTCTCGACGCATCCCGAGCTGATCTGGCCGATCGTCCTGGTCGGGTTCATCGGCACCTTCGGCTTCAACTTCCCGATCTGGCTGTCGGCGTTCGTCGACGACGTCTACCACTCGGGCGCGGGCACCTACGGCCTGCTGAACACGCTGATGGCGGTCGGATCGCTGGCGGGCGCCCTGCTCGCGGCCCGTCGCGGCACCTCACGGCTGCGGTTCCTGGTCGGAGCCGCGGTGATGTTCGGACTGCTGGAGACCGTCGCCGCGTTCGCACCGGGATTCTGGATCTTCGCGCTGATGATGGTGCCGATCGGGATGGCCGGCCTCACCGTCAACGTCACCGCCAACTCCAGCGTCCAGATGGCGACGGAACCGGCGATGCGCGGGCGGGTGATGAGCCTTTTCATGATGGTCTTCGTCGGCGGTACGCCGCTGGGCGCGCCCGTCTTCGGCTGGATCACCGACACCTACGGTCCGCGGATCGGCTTCGCGGCGGGCGGTGTCATCTCCCTGCTGGCGGCGCTCGGCATCGGTGTGATGCTCGCCCGCGCCGGCGGGCTGCGGCTGAAGGTCGACCTCAGGCCGGGCCACAAGCACGTGGAGTTCGTGCCTCGGGAGAGGCTCGCGACCGCCGCGTGAGACGGGGGCCGGCCGAGGCGTGGGACCGGGGCCGGCCACGGTGCGGGACGAGGCTCCGCCGCCGCGTGGGACGTGGCCGGGAAGGGCTCTCGACGGCTGTGTGAACCGGGCCGGCTGGGCCAGACTCGGATGATGAGACTCTTTGCCGCCGTGCTGCCGCCCGGCCGGGCCGTCGACGAACTCGGCCTCGCCGTGGACCGGTTGAGAACCCTGCCCGGCTCGGACGGCCTGCGCTGGACCGGCCGGGCGAGCTGGCACTTCACCCTCGCCTTCATGGGCGAGGTCGACGGGAAACTTCTGCCCGAGCTGTACGAACGACTCGGCCGGGCGGCACGCCGTACCGCGCCCTTCCCGCTGCGCATCCACGGCGGCGGACACTTCGGCAGGCGCGCCCTGTGGGCCGGAGCCTCCGGCGGACTGGCGGAGATGCGCCTGCTCGCCGAACGCGCGGACGCGGCCGCCCGCAGGTCCGGGATCGCCATGGAGGAACACCGCCGCTACACGGCCCACCTCACCGTCGCCCGCAGCCGCGTGGACATGTCGCTGAGCCCGTACGTCGAGGCCCTGGCCGACTTCGACAGCACCCCCTGGGAGGTGTCCGAACTCCATCTCGTCCGCAGCAACCTGCCGGTGAGCGGCGTTAAGGGGGAGGAGCCGCGGTACGAGGCGGTGGGCACCTGGCCGCTCGGCAAAGACGCGGCCGCCCGGCCGGAACCGGGTGCGGAGGCGGCCATGGAACCCGGGCCGGCGACCGATCCGGGGCCGGGCCCCGGGACGGCTCCCGGCACGGAACGGGGCCCGGGTGGGGAGCCGGGTTCGGGGCCGCTCGAACAGCCGCGTTAACCTCGTTGCGTGAAGACCAAGACCAGAAACCAGATCATGGCCGGCGTCCTTGTGCTGATGTTCGGGATCATCGCCGTGGCGGCCGTGGCCGGCCGGTAGCGGCGTCCGGTACCCGTCCGCTGCCACCGGCCCACGGCCGTCCGCCGGTCACTGCCGATGTCCTACCAGGCGAAGGCCTCCGGAGAGGGGCCCGGACCCGGGAAGATCTCGTCGAGACCGGTCAGCAGCTCGTCGCTCAGCCGGAGCTCGACGGCGCGCAGCGCGGACTCCAGCTGGTCCGCCGTACGCGGTCCGACGATCGGGCCCGTGACGCCCGGACGGGAGAGCAGCCAGGCCAGCGCGGCCTCGCCCGGCTCCAGACCGTGCTTGTCGAGCAGGTCCTCGTACGCCTGGATCTGTGCGCGGGAGTCGGCGTCGGCCAGGGCGTCGGCCGCGCGGCCGGTCGCGCGGCGTTTGCCCTGGGCCTCCTTCTTGAGCACCCCGCCGAGCAGCCCGCCCTGCAGCGGCGACCAGGGGATGACGCCCAGGCCGTACTCCTGCGCGGCCGGGATCACCTCCATCTCGGCGCGGCGTTCGGCGAGGTTGTAGAGGCACTGCTCGCTGACCAGACCGAACGAGTTCCGGCGCGTGGCCGCCTCGTTGGCCTGGGCGATCTTCCAGCCCGGGAAGTTGGACGACCCCACGTACAGGATCTTGCCCTGCTGGACGAGCGTGTCGATGGCCTGCCAGATCTCCTCGACCGGGGTGCTGCGGTCGATGTGGTGGAACTGGTAGAGATCGATGTAGTCCGTCTTCAGTCGCTTGAGGCTGGCGTCGACGGCGCGACGGATGTTGAGCGCGGAGAGCTTGTCGTGGTTGGGCCAGGCCTCGCCGTCGGCGGCCATGTTCCCGTAGACCTTGGTGGCGAGGACGACCTTGTCGCGGCGGTCGCCGCCCTTGGCGAACCAGCTGCCGACGATCTCCTCGGTGTGGCCCTTGTTCTCGCCCCAGCCGTAGACGTTGGCCGTGTCGAAGAAGTTGATGCCCGCGCCGAGTGCGGTGTCCATGATCGTGTGGCTGTCGGCCTCGTCGGTGAGAGGCCCGAAGTTCATCGTCCCGAGGACGAGTCGGCTGACTTTGAGTCCCGTGCGTCCGAGCTGCGTGTACTCCATGGGCCACAAGCCAACTCCTTGGAGCGCGCTCGAAGCAAGGCCCGGCCTCGCGGCGCCCTCAAGCCCCGCTGAACCAACCCGCCGCGTCGAGGCGGAAGGCGTCGGCGGGGACGACGGAGCGCAGCGCCGACTCGATGCCGGTGACCCGGTCCGCACCGAGCTTCCGTGCCCAGTCGGCGCGCAGTCGGTCGAAGATCGCGGCCGAGCGTGACAGTGCGTCCAGGCCGTGCGGGGTGAGTCGGACGAGTTTGCGGCGGGCGTCGGACGGGTCGTCGGCGCGGACCGCGTAGCCCAGCGCCACGAGCCGGTCGACGGTCTTTCCGGCGGCCTGCTTGGAGACGCCGAGGCGTCGGCCGACCTCGCTCGCGGTCGCGCCGTCGATGCCGATCGCCTGCATCGCGAAGCCGTGTGCCGGGCGGACGTCGGGGTGCCCCTGACGGGCCAGCTCAAGGTGGAGCCGGTCGATGAGGGACCGGAATCCGGCGAAGAGCAGCAGCGGGAGCTCGTAGCCCCTGCCGGGAACCCCCTTGCCATCATCGACAACCTGGTTTACCTTTTTTTCGTCAACCATGTTGTCCATATTAGAGGGGTCGCCGTGTTCTCCGACCACGCCATTGCCGAACAGGCCTTTGTCGACCACAGCCCGGAGTCCGCTCCGCCCGCGTCCCGTCGTTCGATGGAGGCGGTCCGGCGCAATCTCGGGCATCTGCCGCCGGCGGTCGCCAGACTTGCCGCCTCTCCGCACACGCTGGACGGATTCCTTCAGCTCAGCGCACTCTTCGAGCGCACGACGCTGGATCCGGTCGCGCGCGAGGTCGTCATCATGACGGTCGCGGCGCGCAACGAATGCCATGTCTGCGTCGTGATGCACACCGGCAAGCTCCGGGCGCTGGGAGCCGGTGAGGAGACCGTGGCCGCGCTCGTCGGGCAGCGCCCGCTCCACGACGAACGCCTCGAAGCCGTACGGAGGTTCACGCTCGACGTGATCGCCGCGTCCGGGGCGGTCGGGGACGATGCGCTGGCGGCGTTTTTCGGCCATGGCTTCACTCCGCAGAACGCGCTGGAGGTGGTCATGGGGATCGGGACTTACACGCTCTCGACCTTCGCCAACCGGCTGACGCGCGCACCGCTGGAGCCGACAGCCTGATTTGGCCGTTGCATGTCAACATTCGGCGGCTCTCCTTGTATTCCCCGCAGGCCCGTGCGCCAATGGTGGAGCGTCGCTGACGACCCATCAGCCGCAGCGTGCTCGCAGGCGATCCGACCCCCCGGGCTCCCCACGCCCAGGACCTCGTGCGCACGCCCGATGGCAGCCGCCGGCGCCCGCCCGTGACCCCACACACGAAGGCAGGACCTCCCATGAAGCACGGCACGTTTGGCATCGGCACATTCCTCGGCGTCGGTCTGCTGGCCGCCGGCACGCTCGCCATGGCGCCCACCGCCCAGGCGGTGACCCCGGAGAAGGCGACGCTGTCCTTCGACTGCGGCTCGTTCGGCTCCGGCACGGCGACCCTCACGGCCACGCAGGACGGCACGGCCGCGACCATCAGCCTGGCCACGGACGCCATCACCTCACCCCTGCCCATCTCGGCGAACTCGGTGCGGTCCACGCTCACGCTGGCGAAGAACGGCACGGACACCACGACGTTCACCGGCAACGCCAACCCCGCGATCCCGGCGGGCGGCGCCGTCTCCACCGGACCGCTGGACGGCACGGTGGCGGTGGGCGACAGCCTCGAAGCCACGTCCCTGACCGTGGTGGTGTTCGGCATCACCGCCCAGTGCACGGCGACATCCCCGCAGAACCCGGGGCCGTTCGTCTTCTGACGGTTTCGGCCGGGGCGGGGCGCGGCAGGATCAGGCCGCTGCCTCGTAGCGGGCGCCCAGCCCCCACGCCTGGTGCATCGCCTGCGCGTACGCCGCCGCGAGTTTGTGCTCGCCCGACGCGCTCGGGTGGGTGCCGTCGTAGGTGTCCGTATCGAGGTCGTACCGCTCGGGCCGGGACGCCAGGAGGATCGGGGATGCCGCGGTGTCCAGGTCGGCGACCGCTTTGGCGAGCAGTTCGTTGAAGCGGTCGCACTCCGCCGCGAACGGCGCGTCCGCCCGGGCGCGCACGTTCGGTATGACGGGGAGCAGCACCATCCGGACGTGCGGGTTGGCCGCGCGGGACTCGGCGACGAACCGGCGGACGTTCAGGGCCGTTTGGCCGCTGTCCGTGTAGAAGCCGAGGTCGATCAGCCCGAGTGAGACCAGCAGGACGTCCGGACGCTGGTCGGTCACCGTCTCGCGGATCACCGGCGCCATGTGGAGCCAGCCCTCGCCCCAGCCCGCGAGATGGCGCCGGGCGTCGGCGGGGAACGGGGCCGCGTAGGCGTACGAGCGCGGGGCGTCCACCTCGGTGTCGTACAGCCAGGTGCGCGGGCCGACGATCTCGTACGGGCCCCCGAAAGAGGCGCCCAGGTGCTGCCACATCCGGTAGCGCCAGGTGTAGTCGCCGGCGCGTCCGATGGTCATGGAGTCGCCGACGAACATGAAACGCATGGGGCACATCATGACGGACGGGACGGCTGGTCCGCGATGTGAGACCGGCCACGGGGGCGGTGCCGGTGCCCGCGCGGGCGTGGGTGCCGGGGACGGGTCCGGGGGCGCGGCCGGAACCCGGGCGGGATGGCAGTCTTGGGGCATGCGTTCGCTCCCGTACGTCACCGCCGCTGCCGCCGCGTTCGTCCTGCTCGCCGCCGTGCCGGCCGCCTCCGCGGTGTCGGAGGACCCCGGCTTCACGATCACGGACCCGCGGGTCACGGAGTCCAGCGGCCTCGCCGCCAGCCGTGCGCACCCGGGGGTGTACTGGACGCACAACGACCAGGACGAGCCGCGGGTGTTCGCCGTCGACTCCCGGACGGGGAAGACGGTCGCGACGATCACCCTGCGCGGGGTGGGCACGCCGCGGGACATGGAGGCGATCTCGGTCGGCCCGGACGGCAAGGTCTACGTCGGCGACATCGGCGACAACCTCAACGGCAGCTGGGACCACGTGTGGATCTACACGTTCCCCGAGCCGAAGGAGCTCGGGGACATGACCGTGAACGCCACGCAGTACACGGTCAGGTACGCCGACGGCGCGCGCAACGCCGAGGCGCTGATGGTCCATCCGAAGACCGGGCGGGTCTACATCGCGTCGAAGAACGAGGACGGCGGCGGCCTGTACGAGGGCCCGGCCGAACTCACCCGGTCCGGTTCGAACACCTTCCGCCGGGTCGCCGAAGTGCCGTGGGTGACCGACGGCGCGTTCTCGCCGGACGGGAAGGAGCTGGTGCTGCGCTCGTACTTCAGCGCGCGCGGCTACGAGTGGAACAACGGCCGCCTCGGCGCGGACCACCGGGTGAAGGCGCCGATCCAGGGCCAGGCGGAATCGGTCACGTACACGACGGACGGCACGGCGCTGATGTTCGGGACGGAGGGGGAGCGGAGCGAGGTGGAGCGGGTGCCGCTCGGCAAGGACGCGGCGTCGGGCAGGACGTCGCCGTCGGGGAAGGACGGTGCGTCGGCGGGGGGTGGGGGTGGTGACGACGACCAGAACAGCTTCACCTATGCGGTGATCGGCCTGGCGGCGGCGACGGCGCTGGTTCTGGGATTGAAGCGGCTGCTACGACGTGGGTGAGTGGGTGTGGGGTGGAGTCAGCCCGTCGGGCGTTTGAGGACACGCCCGTGGGGTGTGCCGGGCAGTGACGGTGTGGGTGGGTTGGCGGGGCGCTGCCCCGGGCCCCGCGCCTCAATCGCCGGCGGAGCTTGATGTGCGGCTTGTTGCTCTGGCGGGGCGGGATGGCTGGGTGTGCGGCCTGTTGCCCCGGCGGGGCGGGATGGCTGGGTGTGCGGGGCGATGTCAGCCCGTCCGGCGTTTGAGGACACGCCCGTAGGGCGTGCCCGGCAGCGAGGGTGCGGGCGGCTCGCGGGGCGCTGCCCCGGGCTCCGCGCCTCAATCGCCGGCTGGGCTTGATGTGCCCTCGGACCGGCCCGTGGTCGTCGCGTCGCGGTCGCGGACCAGGACCTCCAGCCCGTCCACCAACCTCCCCAGCCCGAACTCGAAATGGTCGAAGTCGCGGCTGAACGTGTCCTCCGCCAGCGCCGCCATCCGCGGATACTCCCCGCTCGCCATCGCCCTTTCCAGGAACGGCCGTTGCCCCTCCCAGAAGTCCTCGTCACTCCGCCCCGTCGCCTTCGCCGCCTCGATCGTCTCGATCTCCATCCGGGCGATGCCCATCACGAAGCTCTGCGTCGCGATGATCACCGAGATCAGCTCGGGGTCCGTGAGGCCCATGTCCTGAAGACCCGTCAGCGCGTACTCCAGTCCCCGTAGCGCGCTCGGGCCGAGGACCGTTCTGGCCTGGTTGACCTTGAGGAGCCAGGGGTGCTCGCGGTAGAGCGTGAGGTAGCCACGCGCCAGGGCGTCGATCGCGGCGCGCCAGTCCGCCTCGGGTTCCTCCGTGACCGGCGGCTGGCCGCCGACCCGGTCCAGCATCAGGTCGAGCAGCTCGGCCTTGCCGGGGACGTACCGGTAGAGCGTCATCGTGCCGGTGCCCAGTTCGGTGGACAGGCGGCGCATCGAGACCGCCGCCAGCCCCTCCGCGTCCGCGATCTCGATGGCCGCCGTCACGATCCTGTCGAGGGTCAGGCCGGGCTTCGGGCCCCGGCTCGGACGATCGCCCGTGCCCCACAGGAGCTCCAGGGTGCGGGAGATGTCGCCGCTGCCGCTCGTTTCGGTCGTCATGGCTTCAGCCTAATGCGGTGGACAAGAACTGGGTACGGTGTACTCTCTTGTGAGTACACCGTACCCAGTAGTCAGTCATTCGTCCTGCCGGGAGGGCCCGTGAACCAACACGCCGTACTCGCCGAAGCGATCGAGAAGAGATACGGGGACAAGCGCGCGCTCGACGGTTTCGACCTGGCCGTGCGCCGGGGCACCGTGCACGGTCTGCTCGGGCCGAACGGCGCCGGCAAGACCACCGCCGTGCGCGTCCTCAGTACGCTGCTGCGGTTCGACGGCGGACGGGCGCGGGTCGCCGGCGCCGACGTCACGCGCGATGCCCGCCGCGTCCGCGGCAGGATCGGGCTCGCCGGCCAGTACGCCGCCGTCGACGAGATCCTGACGGGTCGCCAGAACCTGGAGATGTTCGGGCGGCTCTTCCACCTGGGCGGCAGGCGGGCCGCGCTGCGCGCCGGTGAACTGCTGGAGCAGTTCGACCTGGTGGAGGCCGCGGACAAGGGCGTCGGACAGTACAGCGGCGGTATGCGCAGACGCCTCGACCTCGCCGCCTCGATGATCCTCGCGCCCGAAGTGCTGTTCCTGGACGAGCCGACGACGGGCCTCGATCCGCGCGGGCGCGGCGAAGTGTGGAAGGCGGTACGGGAGTTGGTGGCGGGCGGGACGACGGTGCTGCTGACGACGCAGTACCTCGACGAGGCGGACAGGCTCGCCTCGCACATCACCGTCATCGACCAGGGCAGGGCCATCGCCGACGACACCCCCGACGGGCTGAAGAACCGGGTGGGCGGCGACCGTATCGAGGTCGTCGTCGGCGATCCGGCGGATCTGGCGGCGGCCGTCGCGGTGGTCGCGCGCGTCGCGCAGGGCCGGCCGGAGACGAACGAGCAGGAGCGCCGGGTGCACGCGACAGTGACCGACCGGGTCGCGGCGCTCACCGAGGTGGCACGCACACTCCAGGACGCGGGCGTCGCGGTGGAGGACATCGGACTGCGCCGGCCCAGCCTGGACGACGTGTTCCTGCGCCTGACCGGCCACCGTACGGAGGCACCCGACAGACCCGACACACCCGACACGACGGGCTCGACCGAGAAGACCGAGGTGAGCGCGGCATGAGCGACGTCATGGACCGCAGCGGACCGGCGACCACCGGCGTCGCCCCCGTCGATCTGCGGGTCGAGACCGAGGGGGAGCGCCGGCTGTACTGGGCTGTGCTGGACTGCTGGAACGTCGTACGCCGCGGACTGACCCACTACCGGCGTCAACCCTCCTACATCGCGTGGCAGTTGGGGTTCCCCATCGTCTCCGTGCTGCTGTACGGCTATGTCTTCGGCGGGGCGATGAAGCCGCCGGGCGGCGGCGACTACCGCGACTTCCTGATGCCGGGCATGTTCGTGATGACCATGGCCTTCGGCTTCATGAACACGGCGATCGCGGTGGTCACCGACTCCTCGAAGGGGGTCATCGACCGTTTCCGTTCGATGCCGATGGCACCGTCCGCCGTCGTCGCCGGCCGCGGGGTCAACGATCTGATCGTGGCCTGCGCCGAGCTGACGATCCTCGCGGCCACGGCCCTGGTGATGGGCTGGCGCTCGGACGGCGGACTCCTCGGCACGGCGGCCGCGTTCGCCCTGCTCGTCCTGCTGCGGTTCAGTCTGATCTGGGTCGGGATCTGGCTGGGCCTGCTGGTGCCGAGCCCGGAGGCGGCGGGTGGTCTCTACGCGGTGGTGTTCCCGCTCACGATGATCTCCAGTGTCTTCGTCCCGCCGTCGTCGATGCCCGACTGGCTCGGCACGGTCGCGGCCTGGAACCCGATCTCGTCGACGGCCGCGGCGACACGGGAACTGTTCGGCAATCCGGTGGCCGGGGACGGGAGCTGGATCCAGGAGCACGGGGTGCTGATGGCCGTGGTGTGGCCGCTGGCCGTGACGGCGGTGTTCCTGCCGCTGGCGGTCCGCCGCTTCCAGCGCCTGAGCCGCTGACGTTCCGCGCCTGGGTCGCGTAGGCGCGCCTCGATCGTGGGTGGGGCCGGAAGTGCGGGCCCCACCCACGTGGCGTACGCGGCTACCGGCGCAGCAGCTCGCAGACGAAGTTCTCCTGGACGTCCCGCAGTTGGCGCAGCAGCTGCGGCTTGTTGAGCCGGTTCACCTGTGTCGTGATCGAGAACGTCAGCGACTTCCTGCCGTCAGCCGTCGCCGCGATCAGCTGTGTGTAGCCGGGAAAGTTTCCGGTGTGGCCGTACACGACCCCGCACCGCGTCGCGTACCGGAAGATCGCGAGACCGGCCTTGTTCGCGCCCGGCCCCGCCGGCTCCGACGCGCCCTCGACCCAGCGCCGCTGCTCGCGGAGCGTGCGCGCGGAGATCAGCCTGCCGCCCGCGTAGCCCCGGACGAAGGCCGTCATGTCCCGCGGTGTGGAGACGATGCCGCCGGAGGCCCAGACCCCCGACGCGCTGAGCACCTCGGAGACGTCCTCCGGCGGGTCCGGCGGGGTGACGTCGTAGCCGTGCATGTAGGGCTCGGGCAGCTCGTACCCCTGCGGGAGACCGGTGTTGCGCAGCCCGAGCGGGTCGTGGACCAACCGGGCGAGCAGGTCCTCGTAGCGCCTGCCTGTGACCGCCTCCGCCATCAGGGCCACGGCGATGTTGTCGGAGTTGGAGTACCGGTACTGCGAGCCAGGCCGGAAGCGGAGCGGCTCGTCGGCGACGAAGTCGAGCAGCCGGCGGGAGTCGAAGCGGCGGCGCGGGTCCGCGAGCAGGAGCTCCAGGAACTCCGGGTCCTCGGAGTAGTCCGGGAGACCGCTCGTGTGGTTCAGCAACTGCCGCAGCGTGACCCGGTGCCAGGCACGCGGCAGCTGCGGCAGCACCCCGCCGATGGTGGAGTCCAGGCGCAGCTTCCCGCGGTCGACGAGGCGGAGGGACACCGCGCCGCTGAACGCCTTGGCGGTACTGGCGATCCGCATGTGGTCGGTCACCCGGATCGGCCGGTTGGTGCCGATCTCGGCGACACCGGCGCGGTGGACCTCGGAGCGGCCGTCGCGCCGGAGGACGGCGATGATGCCGGGCGGCCCGCCCGGGGCGGCGATCAGCTCCCGCAACTGCCGTTGCAGAGCACTGTCGTGGTCGGAGCCGGCGGGCGAGGCGGCGCGGGCGGGGGCGGACACCAGCCCGGCGAGACAGGCGGCGGTCAACAGGGCGGCGGCGGACAGACGGAACGGCGAGCGTCGGGGCAGCGGCACGGTGGTTCTCCCGGTGGGCGAGCACGATGGGCTCGCTCAGCATCGGGCGCCTGCCCCGCCCCTGCCCGCGCCGCTGCTCCATCCGGCCGAGCCCGCACCCACCGGGGCGACGAGGGGCCCGGGACGACGAGGGGCCCGGCAGCCGCGGCCGCCGGGCCCCTCACACGGACGACGTGGGTGTCAGAGGTTCTCGATCACGTAGTCGACGCACGCGGTCAGCGCCTCGACGTCCGCCGGGTCGATCGCCGGGAACATCGCCACGCGCAGCTGGTTGCGTCCCAGCTTGCGGTACGGCTCGGTGTCGACGATGCCGTTGGCGCGCAGCACCTTGGCCACCGCGGACGCGTCGATGTCGTCGGAGAAGTCGATGGTGCCGATGACCTGCGAGCGCTTGGCCGGGTCGACGACGAACGGGGTGGCGTACTTCGACGCCTCCGCCCAGCCGTACAGGGTCCGGGAAGAGGTCGCCGTGCGGCGCACCGACCAGTCGAGACCGCCCTGGCCGTTGATCCACTTCAGCTGCTCGTTCAGCAGGAAGAGGGTCGCCAGCGCGGGGGTGTTGTACGTCTGGTTCTTCAGGGAGTTGTCGATCGCCGTCGGGAGGCTGAAGAACTCCGGGACGTGCCGACCCGAGCCGTGGATGCGCGCGGCGCGCTCCAGGGCCGCGGGGGAGAAGACGCCGATCCACAGGCCGCCGTCGGAGGCGAAGGACTTCTGCGGGGCGAAGTAGTAGACGTCGGTCTCGGCGATGTCGACCGGCAGGCCGCCGGCGCCCGAGGTGGCGTCCACCAGGACCAGCGCACCCTCGTCGGCGCCGTTCACGCGCTTGACGGGGGCGGCGACGCCGGTCGACGTCTCGTTGTGCGTGAAGCCGTACACGTCCACGCCCGCCTCGGCCTCGGGCTCGGGGTGCGTGCCCGGCTCGGAGGTGATGACGGTGGGCTCGGCCAGCCAGGGGGCGAGCTTGGCGGCCTTCGCGAACTTGGAGGAGAACTCGCCGAACGACAGGTGCTGGGACTTGTTGTCGATCAGGCCGTGCGTCGCGACGTCCCAGAAGGCGGTGGAGCCGCCGTTGCCGAGAATCACCTCGTAGCCCTCGGGGAGCCGGAAGAGGTCGCGTACGCCGTCGCGCACCGCGCCGACCAGGTTCTTCACCGGGGCCTGGCGGTGGGACGTACCCATCAGGGACGTGCCGGAGGCGGACAGGGCGTCGAGCGCCTCCGTCCGCACCTTGGAGGGGCCCGCGCCGAAACGGCCGTCGGCGGGCTTGATGTCAGCGGGAATCCGGATCTCAGCCACGTTCCGGAGCGTAGTCGGTCACGGGGCGTCGCGCGGACGCGGTCCGGCGGATGAGACGGCTGCCCATATGACGGTCGTACCGGTGGCCGGCGCCGCCGGCGGGCTCAGTCCTTGTGGCGGACCGCCAGTGCGTGCAGATGCTCGACCAGCGCTATCAGGACGAATTTGCTGGACGAGTGGTCGCGGGCGTCGAACTCCACCATCGGTACGTCCGGGCCGAGCGCGAGCGCCTCGCGGATGTGCTCGTCGCTGTGCAGCGGTCCGCCGAAGTCGTTCACCGCGACGATGTACGGCATGCCGTGGTGTTCGAGACGGTCCAGGGCGTACCAAGCGTCGTCGAGGCAGCGGGTGTCGACGAGGACGACCGCGCCCATCGTGCCCGCCAGCAGGCGTTCCCACAGGAACCAGAAACGCTTCTGGCCGGGGGCGCCGAAGAGATAGAGGACGCTCCGGTCGCCGACGGTGATGCGGCCGAAGTCGAACGCGACGGTGGTGGCGTTCTTGCCGCTGACCCTGTTGGTGTCCTCCAGACTGCGGCCGGCGCGGCTCATCACCTCCTCCGTGTGCAGCGGGCGTATCTCGCTGACGGAACGGACCATCGTGGTCTTGCCGACGCCGAAACCACCGACGACGACGATCTTCAGAGTGTTCTCGGTCGTCCCGACAGGCGTTAGGTGTGGCCCGGCCGGGGGGACCGCCCGCGTACCGCGGGTCATCGCTTCGGAGCGGTGCCGGTCATCGAGTGTTGCCTTCCGAGGGGTGGCGGGGGCAGAACTGGAGCCGTGTGTTCCCGATCAAGTGCTCGTCACTATAGGAGAGTTGGCGATCACTTTGGGCTCTTCCCCCCGGCTTTGCCAAGGCCTGGCGGAGAGCGGCCGCCGGACCGGCCCGTTTCGCGGCGGTGTGACGCGAGTGACGGGGGCATGCTGAGAGACATGGCGGAACAGCGACAGACGGGGCCGGACCGGCAGCCGGACAACGGCTCTGCCCAGGTGTCGACGGCGCACTCCGGGTCCGCGGACGCCCGCACGACGGCCGGTGCGACGACCTCTGCGGCGGGCGAGCTGGCGCGGGCACTGGGGCGCGACGTGCGCGGCGAGGTGGACTTCTCCGCCGCCGCCAGAGCCCTGATGACCATGGACGCGTCCAATTACCGGCGCGTACCGGTCGGCGTCGTCGCGCCCCGCGACGCCGACGACGTGGCGGCCGCACTCGCGGTCTGCCGTGCGTACGAGGTGCCCGTCGTGCCGCGCGGCGCGGGTACGTCGATTGCCGGTCAGGCCACCGGCATCGGCGTCGTGCTCGACTTCACCCGGCACATGAGGGCCGTGCTCGACGTGGACGCACAGGCGCGCACGGCGGTCGTCCAGCCCGGCGTCGTCCTGGACACCCTCCGCGACGCCGTACGCCCCCTCGGCCTCACCTTCGGCCCCGACCCCTCCACCCACGCCCGCTGCACGATCGGCGGGATGATCGGCAACAACTCCTGCGGTGCCCACTCGGTGGCCTGGGGCACGACCGCCGACAACGTGCACGGCCTCTCCGTGACGACCTACGACGGAACCGCCCTGCGCCTTTGCCGGGGCTGGGACTCCGGCGCCCCCGCCGGCCTGCGCGAACTCGTCGACGGCCATCTCGCCCTGCTGCGCACCGGGTTCACGGACGGGCTGCCCCGCCGGATCTCCGGATACGCGCTGGACGCGCTGCTGCCCGAGAAGGGCGTCGACCTCGCCCGCGCGTACTGCGGCAGCGAGGGCACGCTCGGCGTGCTGACGGAGGCGACCGTACGGCTCGTCGACGCCCCCCGGGCCCGGGCCCTCGCGGTCCTCGGCTATCCCGACGAGAGTGCGGCGGCCGAGGCGGCCTCCGGGCTCCTTCCGCTCCGCCCGCTGACCGTCGAGGGCATGGCCGAGGACCTGGTGCCCCCCGGCCACGGGCTGCCGCGCGGCGGGGCGTGGCTGTTCCTGGAGACCGGCGGGGACACCGCCGCCGAGGCACGGGCAGGCGCCGAGGCCGTGCTGCGCGCGGCCGACGCGCTGGACGGCACGGTGGTCGACGACCCGATCGGGATGCGCGCCCTGTGGCGGGTGCGCGAGGACGCGGCCGGTACGGCGACCCGCACCCCCGACGGCACGGAGGCCTGGCCCGGCTGGGAGGACTGCGCGGTGCCGCCCGCCCGGCTGGGTGCCTATCTGCGCGACTTCCGGGCGCTGCTCGCCGCCCACGGTCTGCGCGGCACGCCGTACGGGCACTTCGGCGACGGCTGCATCCACGTCCGTATCGACTTCGACCTGCTGAGCGAGCCGGGCGTGCGGGCCTTCCGCCGCTTCTCCGAGGAGGTCGCCGAACTCGTCGTCGCCCACGGCGGCTCGCTGTCCGGCGAACACGGCGACGGCCAGGCGCGCGCCGAGCTGCTGCCGAAGATGTACGGGGACGAACTGGTCGGCCTCTTCGGCCGGTTCAAGGACCTGTGGGACCCGGCCGGCGGCATGAACCCGGGCATACTGGCCCGCCCCGACCGCCTCGACGCCAACCTCCGCTTCGCCGTGCTCCCCCGGGAGAGGATCGACGTCGTCTTCGGCTACCCGCACGACGGCGGCGACTTCGCCGGCGCGGTGCGGCGGTGCGTGGGCGTCGCCAAGTGCCGCACGACGTCTGCCGGTGCGGGCGGCGGAGTGATGTGCCCGTCCTTCCGCGCCACCGGCGAGGAGGCGCACTCCACCCGCGGCCGGGCCCGGCTGCTGCACGAGATGCTGGCGGGCGAGATCGTGCGGGACGGCTGGCGTTCCCCGGAGGTGCGGGACGCGCTCGACCTGTGCCTGTCGTGCAAAGGGTGCCGCAGCGACTGCCCGGTGGGCGTCGACATGGCCACCTACAAGGCGGAGTTCCTGCACCACCACTACGAGGGACGGCGACGGCCCGCGTCCCACTACGCCATGGGCCGGCTGCCCGAGTGGCTGCGGGCGGCGGCCCCCTTCGCCCGGCTCGTCAACGCCGCCGCCCGGGTCCGGCCGCTGGCGGCCGCCGCCAAGCGGCTGGGCGGCATCGCGCCGGAACGGGACATCCCGCGGCTGGCCCCCGAGACGTTCCGCACCTGGCTGGCCGGGCATCTGCGAGGCCGTACGGAGGTCCTCGCGACGAGCCGTACGGCCGTGCTGTGGCCGGACACGTTCACCGACCACCTCTCCCCGGAGGTCGGCCGGGCGGCGGTACGGGTCATGGAGTCCGCCGGCCTGGGCCTCGTCGTGCCGCCCGGCCGCGTCTGCTGCGGCCTCACCTACGTCTCCACCGGCCAGCTCGACCGCGCCCGCACGGTGATGCGCCGCACCCTGGACACCGTGGAGCCGCTGCTCGACCTGGGCGCCCCCGTGGTCGTCCTGGAGCCGAGCTGCGGGGCGGCGTTGCGGACGGACCTCCCGGAACTCCTCCCGGACGACCCGCGCGCGGCGCGCCTCGCCGCCTCGGTCCGCACCTTCGCCCAGGTGCTGGAGGAGTGCGCCCCGGACTGGACACCGCCGCGCCTCGACCGCCCGGTGGCCGGCCAGACGCACTGCCACCAGCACGCGGTCCTCGGCGAGGAGGCGGAACGCCGGCTGCGCGCACGCGCGGGTCTGGTCGGGGAGCTGAGCGGCGGCTGCTGCGGACTGGCCGGCAATTTCGGCTTCGAGCGCGGCCACTACGAGGTGTCGGTCGCCTGCGCGGAGGACCAGCTCCTCCCGGCGGTCCGTACGGCGGGCCCGGACGCGGAACTCCTCGCGGACGGCTTTTCCTGCCGTACGCAGCTGGCCCAGCTGGAGGGCCACCGTGCACGGCACCTCGCGGAGGTGCTCGCGGAGGCCCTGCCGGACGACGTCAGTCGAGAGTGAGCTCCTCGATCCGCGCGGGCTCCACGGTGAAGTCACTGTGCCGCGCCCAGTGCGCCCGTACCCGCACATACGTGATCCCGGGCCACCCGAGCCGCTCCCGCCCCTCCGGATACGCCGTGAAGTAGGCAGCCTTCAGACGCTCCAGCTCGGGCCCCTCGGGAAAGTCGGCGAGCCCTTCGATCTGCACGGTCACGGCCTCGTCCCACCCGATGACGAGAGCGATACGGGGGTCGGCGAGGAGGTTGCGGTACTTGCGGGTGGTGTTGACGGTGTCGAAGACGATCTCCAACTGATCGCTGACACCGAAACCGACGACGGCGGCTTGCGGTCTGCCACCGGGCCCGACGGAGGCCTCGACGGCGAGCTTGTGTCGACGGAGGAACCAGAGGAGTTCGTCGCGGGTCATGTGCTGTCTGTACCACGGGGGGTGGGGGGAGGGGGGTGCGTGCGGGGGTGTGTCTTGTGTCCTCGTCGCCGGACGGCTCGATGTGGCCGGGTGTGCTGTGCGGCGTTCCGCTCGGGTCGTGGGGCACGCCCTGCGGTCGTGTCCTCGTCGCCGGGCGGGCTGGATCGGCTGGGCACGTCGTGTGGGTTCGCCGCTCGTCGTGGCGGGGGCCGGTGGTCGCGCATTCAGCCTCGCCGGCGTTTTGGGGTACGGGGTTCGGGGTGGAGTCCTGACGAGTGGTGGTTGTCGTTGTGGGGCACGCCCTGCGGTCATGTCCTCGATCGCCGGGCGGGATCGGCTGGGCACCTTGTGTGGGTTCGCCGCTGGTCGCGGCGGGGCCGGTGGCCGCGCATCAGCCTCGCCGGCGTTTGGGGCGCGGGGTTCGGGGCGGAGCTCCGACAAGGGCCCGCCGTCAGGTCAGCTCGCGTGCCAGGGCGAGCAGTTCCGGCAGCGCCGGATGGGGGGACGACGCGCGCCAGGCCAGCATGACGCGCGCCGGGGGCGCGTCCGTCAGGGCGCGGTACGTCACTCCCGGGTGCGGATGCATCGCCGCGGTGGACGCCACCGACACCCCCGCCCCCCGACCCGCCGCGATCGCCGTCAGCCAGTCGTCCGTGTTCGCGACCGTCACCGTCGTCCCCGGCCGGGACTGCGGCGGCCACAGGTCCAGGGTCGTCAGCCCCGAGACCGTGTTGAGGATCATCGGGGTGTCCGTCAGTTCCGCCAGGGTCAGGGACGGGCGCACGGCCAGCGGGCCGTCCGAGGTGACCGCGGCCACCCGGGACTCGGTGAACAGCAGCTCGGTGACCAGGCCCGGCGTGTCCACCGGGCCGCGCAGGACCGCCGCGTCCACCTCACCGCGGACCAGCCCGGCGGTGCGGTCGTCGATCCGCAGGAGTTCCAGCGGGGTCTCGGGATGCTCCCGTTCCCAGCGGCGCAGCAGCGGGGTGGTGTACGGACCGAGCGCGGACCAGGCGTGCCCCAGCCGCAGCGGCCGGCGCCGCAGCCTTCCGGTGTCCAGCGCCTCGTCGAACGCGGCGACCGCCGCGGCCGCCTTGTCGCGGAAGACCCGCCCCTCGGGGGTGAGCGCGAGATGGTGCGTGGAGCGGTCGACCAGCCGGGTGCCGAGTTGTTTTTCGAGAGCGGCCAGCGCGCGGGAGACGGCGGGCTGGGTGAGGTGCAGCCGGACGGCGGCCCTGGTCACGCTGGACTCCTCGGCGATGGCGAGGAAGCAGCGGAGATGGCGCATCTCGATGCTCATGCGCGTGGAGCATAACGGCAGCACAGTCGGCATTTCACGTGGCGGCCCGAGGGGCCGTAGCGTGGGGAGGGCCGCAGCAGGCCGGGGGTGACGAGCCACGGCCCGGCCGATCAGGGAGGTTCCGTGGACGAGGCGCGTACCCCTGTCGTCGTCACCGAGCCGGAGGCCGCTGCCGCCCTCGACGGCGGTGCGGCCACCGGCACCGGCGGCGCCGCCACCGGTCGCGGCGGCCGCACCCTCGGTCCGGTCGCCCTCGTCGTCGCCGGCGCGCTGTCCGTCCAGTTCGGTGCCGCCGTCGCGGTGATGCTGATGCCGCGCGCCGGGGCACTCGGCGTGGTCACCCTGCGGCTCGTCCTCGCCGCCGTCGTCCTGCTCCTTGTGTGCCGCCCGAAGCTGCGCGGTCACTCGCGCGCCGACTGGGGCACGGTCGTGGCGTTCGGCGCGGCCATGGGCGCCATGAACATCCTCTTCTACCAGGCCGCCGACCGGATCCCGCTGGGCGCGGCCGTGACCTTCGAGGTGCTCGGCCCGCTGGCGCTGTCGGTGATCGTGTCGCGGCGGATGATCAATCTGGTCTGGGCGGGTCTCGCCCTGGGCGGTGTGGTGCTGCTCAGTGGCGGGGGCTTCGACCGGCTCGATCCCGTCGGCGCGCTGTTCGCCCTGGGCGCGGGCGCGATGTGGGCCGCGTACATCGTCTTCAGCGCCCGCACCGGACGCCGTTTCCCGCAGGCGGACGGACTGGCGCTGGCGATGGCGGTGGGTGCTCTGCTGAGTCTGCCGCTGGGCATCGCGGAGGCCGGGTCGAAGCTGATCGTGCCGTCGACCCTCGCGTTCGGGCTCGCCGTCGCGCTGATGTCGTCCGTCCTGCCGTACACGCTGGAGCTGTTGGCACTGCGACGGCTGCCCGCGTCGACGTTCGCGGTGCTGATGAGCCTGGAGCCGGCGATCGCCGCGACGGCCGGTTTCCTCGTCCTGCACCAGGGACTGTCCCTGATCGACGCGGTGGCGATCGCGCTGGTCATCGGCGCGAGCATGGGTGCGGTACGGACCCAGATGGCGAAACGGCCCGGGTAGGCCGGTCCCGCCACCGCCAAGGGTAGGCCGGGCCCGCCCCCCATAGGCCGGGCCCGCCTCCACAGGCCAGGCTCACCCCCCCATAGGCCGGGCCCGCCGTGACCCCCGGTAGGACGGGTACGCCCCGGTCCCAGCCCTCGGTAGACCCGCCCCCCACGGCCCCCGTCCCCCGGTAGGCCAAGCCCCCACTGCCCCAGCCCCCAGCAGCCGCCCCGCCCCCCGGGTAGGCCGGGCCTCCACAGGCCGGGCCCGCCGTGACCCCCGGTAGGACGGGTACGCCCCGGTCCCCAGCCCTCGGTAGGCCCCCCCACGGCCCTGCCCCCGGTAGGCCCGGACCCCACGCCCCCAGCAGACCGCCCCGCCCCAGCCCAAGTCGCCGGACCCCGCCCCAGCCGTCACACGGCGGCAGCCCGGCGCAGAATTCAAAGCAAGCACGCTTGATTGTTTCTCTTCGCGCTGCCATGCTCCGGGCACACACCGTCGTGTCCCGAGGGAGCGCCACCGTGTCCGACCCGACCGTCGTCCTGGACGATCTGCGCAACGAGAGCGATGAACTCGACCGGCTCGTCGGGGAGTTGAACGCCGACGACTGGGCGCGGCCCACGCCCGCGCCGCGTTGGAGCATCGCCCACCAGATCGCGCACCTCGCCTGGACCGATGCCGCGGCGCTGCTGGCCGTCACCGACGCCGAGGCCTTCGCCGTCGAGACGGAGAAGGCGTTCGCCGCGCCGTACTCCTTCGTCGACGACGGCGCCGAACAGGGCGCCGCGCAGCCACCCGCCGAGCTGCTCGCCCGCTGGCGCGACGGGCGCGAGCAGTTGCAGAAGGCCCTGCGCGCGGCGCCGGCCGGCAGTCGCTTTCCCTGGTACGGGCCGCCGATGAGCGTCGCTTCCACGGCGACCGGGCGGCTGATGGAGACCTGGGCGCACGGCCAGGACATCGCCGACGCGCTCGGAGCCGTACGCGAGCCGACCGACCGGCTGCGGCACGTCGCGTACATCGGCGTCCGCGCCCGCGACTATGCCTTCTCGGTCCGCTCACTGACTCCGCCCACGGCCGCCATCCTGGTGGAACTGACGTCCCCCGGCGGCCAGTTGTGGACGTACGGCCCGGCGGAGGCGGAGCAGAGGGTCAGCGGGCCCGCGCTGGACTTCTGCCTGCTCGTCACCCAGCGGGCCAACCGCGCCGACCTCGCCGTGCGGGCCGAGGGCGAGGATGCCGACCGGTGGCTCGACATCGCCCAGGCCTTCGCGGGACCGGCGGGAACCGGCCGCGCCCCCAAGGGAGCCCTGTGACCGCCGCCGGCGCCGGTGACGTGCTGCGCATCGGGAACGCGTCCGGCTTCTACGGCGACCGCTTCGACGCCGTACGCGAGATGCTCACCGACGGGCCCCTCGACGTCCTGACCGGCGACTATCTCGCCGAGCTGACCATGCTCATCCTCGGCCGCGACCGGCTCAAGGACCCCGCGCTCGGCTACGCCAAGACCTTCCTCGGGCAGTTGGAGGAGAGCCTCGGCCTCGCCCACGAACGCGGCGTCAGGCTCGTCACCAACGCGGGCGGGCTCAACCCGGCCGGGCTCGCGGACGCCGTCCGCGCCCTCGCCGAGCGCGTCGGCGTGCCCGTGAAGGTCGCCCATGTCGAGGGCGACGATCTGCTCGGCCGCGGCTGGGGCCCGCAGGTGCTCACCGCCAACGCCTACCTCGGCGGCGCGGGGATCGCCGCCTGTCTGCGCGCAGGCGCGGACGTCGTCGTCACCGGCCGGGTCACCGACGCGGCCCTCGTCACCGGCCCGGCCGCCGCCCGCTTCGGCTGGGGCCCCGACGATCTCGACGCACTCGCGGGCGCCGTCGTCGCCGGCCATGTGCTGGAGTGCGGAACCCAGGCAACTGGCGGCAACTACGCCTTCTTCGCCGGTCACGACGCCCGCGTCCTGCGCCGCCCCGGCTTCCCGCTCGCCGAGATCCACGCCGACGGCACGTCCGTCATCACCAAGCACGAGGGCACCGGCGGCCTCGTCGACGTCGGCACCGTCACGGCCCAACTGCTGTACGAGACGGGCGGCGCGCGCTACGCGGGCCCCGATGTCACCGCCCGCCTCGACACCGTACAAGTGGAACAGCAGGGCCCGGACCGGGTGCGGATCTCGGGCGTCCGCGGCGAGGCCCCGCCACCCACGCTCAAGGTCGGGCTCAACCGCATCGGCGGCTGGCGCAACGAGGTCGTGTTCGTGCTGACGGGTCTGGACATCGAGGCCAAGGCCCGGCTGGTGCAGGACCAGTTGGAGGACGCGTTCGGCAAGCACCGGCCGGCCGACGTGCGCTGGGAACTCGCCCGCACCGAGCGGCCGGACGGCGACACCGAGGAGCGCGCCAGCGCCTACTTGCGGCTCGTCGTGCGGGACAGCGACCCCGAGAAGGTCGGCCGCGCCGTCAGCGGCGCCGCGATCGAACTCGCGCTGGGCAGCTATCCGGGCTTCCATGTGACGGCCCCGCCCGGAAAGGGCGCTCCGTACGGGGTGTTCGAGGCGGAGCACGTGGACGCGGCCTCGGTCCCGCACACCGCCGTACTGCCCGACGGGCGGCGCTGCGAGATCCCCCCGGCCGCGTGCACGGCCGGCGTCGAGTCTCCCGGCCCGGCGGCAGACCCCGCAGCCGAGCTCCCCGAACCGCTGCCAGACGGCCCCCGCCGGGCAGCGCCCCTCGGCCTCGTCGCCGGTGCCCGCAGCGGCGACAAGGGCGGGGACGCCAACGTCGGGGTGTGGGCGCGCACCGACGACGCCTGGCGGTGGCTCGCCCACGAACTGACCGTGGACCGCTTCCGGGCCCTGCTCCCCGAGACCGCCGAACTCACCGTCGTACGCCACGTCCTGCCGCGGCTGCGCGCTCTCAACTTCACGGTCGAGGGCATCCTCGGCGAGGGCGTGGCGGCGCAGGCCCGCTTCGACCCCCAGGGCAAAGCGCTCGGCGAGTGGCTGCGCTCCCGGTACATGGACATCCCGGAGGTACTGCTGTGACCGTGCTCTCCTCGGCCGTCGACCCGGCGGCCCCCGAGTTCGCGGCCCGCCGCGAGGCCATGCTCGGCCGACTCGCCGACCTGGACGCCGAGCACGCGAAGGCACTGGCGGGCGGCGGTGAGAAGTACGTCGCCCGGCACCGGTCCCGCGGCAAGCTGCCGGCGCGGGAGCGGATCGAGTTGCTGCTCGACCCCGACACACCGTTCCTGGAGCTGTCCCCGCTCGCCGCGTGGGGGAGCGACTACCCGGTGGGCGCGTCCACGGTGACCGGCATCGGGGTGGTGGAAGGCGTCGAGTGCCTGATCACCGCGAACGACCCGACCGTGCGCGGTGGGGCCTCCAACCCGTGGACCCTGAAGAAGATCCTGCGGGCGAACGAGATCGCGTACGCCAACCGGCTGCCGTGCATCTCGCTGGTCGAGTCCGGCGGGGCGGATCTGCCCTCGCAGAAGGAGATCTTCATTCCGGGCGGGGCGATCTTCCGCGATCTGACCCGGCTGTCGGCGGCCGGCATTCCGACGATCGCGGTGGTGTTCGGAAACTCCACCGCCGGCGGCGCGTACGTCCCCGGCATGTCCGACCACACCGTGATGATCAAGGAACGGTCCAAGGTGTTTCTCGGCGGGCCGCCGCTGGTGAAGATGGCCACCGGCGAGGAGAGCGACGACGAGTCGCTGGGCGGCGCGGAGATGCACGCCCGCACCTCGGGACTCGCGGACTACTTCGCGGTCGACGAGCCGGACGCGCTGCGCCAGGCGCGCAGGATCGTGGCCCGGCTCAACTGGCGCAAGGCGCAGCCCGATCCGGCACCGGCCGAGCCGCCGAAGTACGCCGAGGAGGAGTTGCTCGGGATCGTGCCCGAGGACTTGAAGACGCCCTTCGACCCGCGCGAGGCCGTCGCGCGGATCGTGGACGGCTCCGACTTCGACGAGTTCAAGCCGCTGTACGGGCCGAGCCTGGTGACCGGCTGGGCGTCCCTGCACGGCTATCCCGTTGGCATTCTCGCCAACGCGCAGGGCGTGCTGTTCAGCGCGGAGTCGCAGAAGGCCGCACAGTTCATCCAGCTCGCCAACCAGCGCGACGTACCACTGGTGTTCCTGCACAACACCACCGGCTACATGGTCGGCAAGGAGTACGAGCAGGGCGGCATCATTAAGCACGGCGCGATGATGATCAACGCGGTGTCGAACTCGAAGGTCCCGCATCTGTCCGTGCTGATGGGCGCCTCCTACGGGGCAGGGCACTACGGCATGTGCGGCCGGGCCTACGACCCGCGCTTCCTCTTCGCCTGGCCGAGCGCCAAGTCCGCGGTCATGGGCCCCCAGCAGCTCGCCGGCGTGCTCTCCATCGTCGCGCGCGCCTCCGCGGCGGCGAAGGGACAGCCGTACGACGACGAGGCCGACGCCGGACTGCGGGCGATGGTCGAGCAGCAGATCGAGGCGGAGTCGCTGCCGGTGTTCCTGTCGGGACGCTTGTACGACGACGGGGTGATCGACCCCCGCGACACCCGCACGGTGCTGGGTCTGTGCCTGTCCGCGATCCACACGGCCCCCGTCGAAGGCGCGCGCGGCGGCTTCGGCGTCTTCCGGATGTGAGGGCTTGACGATGATCTCCACTGTCCTGGTCGCCAACCGCGGCGAGATCGCCTGCCGGGTCTTCGGGACCTGCCGTGAACTCGGCATCGCGACGGTCGCCGTGTACTCCGACGCGGACTCCTCCGCCCTGCACGTACGGGAGGCGGACGCCGCCGTACGGCTGCCCGGCGCCGCCCCCGGCGACACCTATCTGCGCGGTGACCTGATCGTGAAGGCGGCGCTCGCCGCGGGCGCCGACGCGGTGCACCCGGGGTACGGATTCCTGTCCGAGAACGCCGCGTTCGCACAGGAGGTGGCGGACGCCGGGCTCGTGTGGATCGGGCCGCCGCCGGCCGCGATCGAGGCGATGGCGTCGAAGACCCGGGCCAAGGAGCTGATGGGCCTCGCGCCCCTGGCCGAGGTCACCGAGGCCGATCTGCCGGTCCTGGTGAAGGCGGCGGCGGGCGGTGGCGGCCGCGGTATGCGGATCGTCCGCTCGCTGGACGCCCTCGCCGGGGAAATGGAGGCGGCACGGGCCGAGGCGCTGAGCGCGTTCGGCGACGGCGAGGTCTTCGTCGAGCCGTACGTCGAGGCCGGCCGCCATGTGGAGGTCCAGATCCTCGCCGACACGCACGGCACGGTCTGGACCCTCGGCACCCGGGACTGCTCGCTCCAGCGTCGCCACCAGAAGGTGATCGAGGAGTCCCCGGCGCCGGGACTCGCGCCCGCTCTGGTGGCCTCGCTCCACGAGGCGTCGGTGACCGCGGCACGCGCCGTGGGATACGTCGGCGCCGGAACGGTGGAGTTCCTCGTCTCCCCGGCGGGCACCGCCCACTTCCTGGAGATGAACACCCGCCTCCAGGTCGAACACCCGGTCACGGAGGCGGTGTTCGGCATCGACCTCGTGGCCCTGCAGATCCGGGTGGCCGAGGGCGAGGCGCTGCCCGCGGACCCGCCGGCCGCGAACGGCCACGCCGTGGAGGCCCGGCTGTACGCGGAGGACCCGGCCCGCGGCTGGGCCCCGCAGACCGGCACCCTGTGGCGGCTCGACGTGGATCCCGGGGTACGCCTGGACACCGGCTACGCGGACGGCGACACCGTCGGCGTCCACTACGACCCCATGATCGCGAAGGTCATCTCCTGGGCGCCCACCAGGCAGCAGGCCGTCCGCCGGCTCGCGCACGCCCTGCGCCGGGCCCGCGTGCACGGGCCGGTCACCAACCGGGAGCTGCTCGTACGCTCCCTGGAAAACCCGGACTTCGTGTCCGGACAGCTCGACACCGGGTTCTACGAGCGGCATCTCGACACCCTCACCCGGCCCGCACCCGACGCCGGGCTCGCCGCCGTCGCCGCGGCGCTCGCGGACGCCGCCGCACGAGGGAGCCGCTTCGGCGGCGCCTGGCGCAATCTCCCGGCGCAGCCACAGACAAAGACCTGGACGGACCGGTCCGGCGAAGAGCACGAGGTCCGCTACCGGCCCGCCCGCGGGGGCGGTTACACCGTCGAGGACATGCCGGGCCTGCGCGTCCTCGACACCGCTCCCGGACGCGTCGTCCTGGAGAGGGACGGCGTCGTACGCGCCTTTGACGTCACCGCGTACGGAGCCACCGTGCACGTCGAGGGCCCCGCCGGGTCCCACACGCTGACCGCGCGGCCCCGTTTCCCCGACCCCGAGGACCGCACCGAACCCGGCTCGCTGCTCGCCCCGATGCCCGGCACCGTCGTCCGCCTCGCCGAGGGCATCGGCGAGGGCTCGTGGGTCGACAAGGGGCAGCCGCTCATCTGGCTGGAGGCCATGAAGATGGAGCACCGCATTGTCTCGCCCGCCTCCGGCACGCTCACCGCGCTCCACGCCGTCACCGGCCGCCAGGTCGACGTCGGCGCCCTGCTCGCCGTCGTCGACGAAGCGCCGGCGGAAGCCACCCAGGAGGTCACCGCGTCATGAACGTCGAAAGCCAGGAGCACAAGGACCTGCGTGCCGCCGTCGCGGCGCTCGGGCGGCGGCACGGCCGCGGATACGACCGGGAACAGCTGTGGGCGGAGGCCGCCAAGCTCGGCTACCTCGGGGTGAACCTGCCCGAGGAGTACGGCGGCGGGGGCGGCGGCATGGCCGAACTCTCCATCGTGCTGGAGGAGTTGGGAGCCGCCGGCTGTCCGCTGCTGATGATGGTCGTCTCGCCCGCGATCTGCGGCACCGTGATAGCCCGCTTCGGCACCGAGGAGCAGAAGCGCACCTGGCTGCCCGGCCTCGCGGACGGTCGCCTGACCATGGCCTTCGGCATCACCGAGCCGGACGCCGGGTCCAACTCGCACCGGATCACCACCACCGCGCACCGCACCGAGGACGGCTGGTCCCTCACCGGGCGCAAGGTCTTCATCTCGGGTGTCGACATCGCCGACGCGACCCTGATCGTGGGGCGGACCGAGGACGCGCGGACCGGCAGCCTCAAGCCGTGCCTGTTCATCGTCCCCCGGGACGCCGACGGCTTCCGCCGCTCACAGATCGACATGGAACTCCAGGCCCACGAGAAGCAGTTCGAGCTGGTCCTGGACGACGTACGGCTGCCGCACGACGCGCTCGTGGGCGAAGAGGACGCCGGTCTGCTCCAGCTGTTCGCCGGCCTCAACCCCGAGCGCATCATGACCGCCGCCTTCGCCATCGGCATGGGCCGCTACGCGCTCGCCACGGCCGTCGCCTACGCCAAGGACCGCCAAGTCTGGAAGGCCCCCATCGGCGCCCATCAGGCCATCGCCCACCCCCTGGCCGCCTCCCACATCGAGCTGGAGCTGGCCCGGCTGATGATGCAGAAGGCCGCCGCCCTCTATGACGCCGGGGACGACATCGGCGCGGGCGAGGCCGCCAACATGGCCAAGTACGCGGCCGGGGAGGCATGTGTGAAGGCGGTCGACCAGTCCGTCCACACGCTCGGCGGCAACGGCCTGACCCGTGAGTACGGCCTCGCCTCGCTGGTCACGGCCTCCCGTGTGGCCAGGATCGCCCCGGTCAGCCGCGAGATGATCCTCAATTACGTATCCCACCAGTCCCTGGGTCTCCCCAAGTCGTACTGACAGAGGCGATTCTGGCCGTCCACACAGCGAGGGGGCCGACCATGCCGGTAACCGTGTTCAGCAGTGAGTACGCAGACGTCCCTGCCGTCAGCGAGCCGATCCACCAGGCGGTGCTCCACCGGGCCGCCGAGTTCGGGGACACCGTCGCGCTGATCGACGGGGTGAACGGCACCACCGTCACCTACACCCAGCTCGACCTCTTCCACCGCCGGATCGCCGCCGCCCTCGCCGAGGCGGGGCTGCGCAAGGGCGACGTCCTCGCCCTGCACAGCCCCAACACGGTCGCGTACCCCGCGGTCTTCTACGGGGCCACCCGCGCCGGCGCATCCGTCACGACCGTCCATCCGCTCGCCACCGCGGAGGAGTTCGCCAAGCAGCTGCGGGACTCCTCCGCGCGCTGGATCTTCACCGTCTCGCCGCTGCTCGAAGTCGCCCGCAGGGCCGCCGAACTGGCCGCCGGCATCGAGGAGATCTTCGTCTGCGACCGCGCCGACGGGCACACCAGCATGCTCGACATGATCGTCTCGGACGCGCCCGACACCGAGGTCGTCATCGATCCCGCCGAGGACGTGGCGGCCCTGCCGTACTCCTCCGGCACCACCGGCATCCCGAAGGGGGTGATGCTCACCCACCGCTCGATAGCGACCAACCTGGCGCAGCTCTCCCCGCTCATCCCCATGAACCCGGGCGAACGCATCCTGGCCGTACTGCCGTTCTTCCACATCTACGGCCTCACCGCGCTGATGAACGCCCCGCTGCGGCAGGGGGCCACCGTCGTCGTCCTGCCCCGCTTCGAGCTGGACACCTTCCTCGCGGCGATCGAGAAGCACCGCATCACCGCTCTGTACGTCGCCCCGCCGGTCGTCCTCGCGCTCGCCAAGCACCCGGCGGTCGCCCAGTACGACCTGTCGTCGCTGGAGTACATCATCTGCTCCGCGGCGCCCCTGGACGCCGAGCTGGCCGCCGCCTGCTCGAAGCGGCTCGGCCTGCCGCCCATCGGGCAGGCGTACGGCATGACCGAGCTGTCGCCCGGCACCCATGTCGTCCCGCTCGGCGCCGAGAACCCGCCGCCCGGCACCGTCGGCAAGCTCATCCCCTCCACCGAGCTGCGTCTCGTCTCCCTCGACGACCCGGGCAAGGACGTCGGACCGGACGAGGAGGGCGAGGTCGCGATCCGCGGACCGCAGGTGATGAAGGGCTACCTCGGCAGGCCGGAGGCGACCGCGGCGATGATCGACGAGCAGGGCTGGCTGCGCACCGGCGACATCGGACGTGTCGACGAGGACGGCTGGCTGTTCGTCGTCGACCGCGTGAAGGAGCTGATCAAGTACAAGGGCTTCCAGGTCCCACCCGCGGAGCTGGAGGCGCTGCTGCTCGGCCACGAGGGGATCGCCGACGCGGCGGTCATCGGCGTGTACGACACTGACGGGAACGAGATCCCGAAGGCGTACGTCGTACGGCAGCCGGGCGCCGAGGAGCTGACGGAGGACGACATCATCGCCTTCGTCGCCGAGCGCGTCGCCCCCTACAAGAAGATCCGCCGTGTCTCGTTCATCGGCGGGGTCCCGCGCGCCGCCTCGGGGAAGATTCTCCGGCGTGAACTGAGGGACCGGGAAAGGGAGAACACGTGACGCTGGTCGCCGTCGCGCACGAGCGCGGCATCACCACCCTGACGCTGGACTCACCCGCGAACCGCAACGCCCTGTCGGCGCGGCTCGTCGGCGAGCTGGCGCAGGCGCTCGCCGACTGTGCCAAGGACGAGGCGGTACGCGCGGTGGTGCTCACCCACACCGGGGGCACCTTCAGCGCGGGCGCCGATCTGAAGGCCCCGCCCAATCCGTACACCTTCGTCGACCTGCTGCGGCAGATCGTCACCCTGCCCAAACCGGTCGTGGCCCGGGTGAGCGGGAAGGCCCGCGCCGGGGGGCTCGGGGTGCTCGGCGCCTGCGACATGGCGGTTGCCTCCAGCGACTCGGACTTCGCCTTCACCGAGGTCCGCATCGGGGTCGCGCCGGCCGTGATCTCGCTGCCGCTGCTGCCGCGTCTGGACCCGCGGGCCGCCGAGCGCTACTACCTGACGGGGGAGCGCTTCGACGCGGCGGAGGCGGCCCGTATCGGACTGCTGACGCTCGCCGCCGACGATGCGGACGAGGCACTCGCGCCGCTGCTCGGCGGGCTGCGCAAGGCCTCCCCGCAGGGGCTGGCCGCGTCGAAGCGGCTGGTCACGGCGCGGGTGCTGGACGCGTTCGAGAGGGACGCGGAGGACCTGGTGCAGCGCTCGGCGTCCCTGTTCGCGTCGGCCGAGGCACGGGAGGGCATGACCGCCTTCATCGAACGCCGGGATCCCGTATGGGAGCTGTAGTCACGCCGAAGGCCCCCAAGCAGGACCGCAGCCGGGCCACCCGGCAGCGCCTGCTGGAGGCCGCCGTCGCCTGCCTGGCCGAGCACGGCTGGGCAGGCTCCACGGTCTCCGTGGTCGCCGAGCGCGCGGGCGTCTCCCGGGGTGCGGCACAGCACCACTTCCCGACCCGCGAGGACCTCTTCACGGCCGCCGTGGAGTACGTCGCCGAGGAGCGGTCCTCGGCCCTGCGCGCGCTGCCGGGCCAGGACCGCGCGGCGGTCGTCGAGGCCCTCGTCGCCCTCTACACCGGGCCGCTGTTCCGTGCCGCGCTGCATCTGTGGGTCGCCGCGTCCAACGAGGAACAGCTGCGCCCCCGGGTCACCGAACTGGAGGCCAGGGTCGGACGCGAGACCCACCGCATCGCGGTCCGGCTCCTCGGTGTGGACGAGTCGCGGCCCGGAGTGCGCGAGACCGTCCAGGGCCTGCTCGACATGGCGCGCGGCCTAGGGCTGGCGAACCTGCTCACCGATGACACCGCCCGCAGGAAACGGGTCGTCGCGCAGTGGGCCGCCCTGCTGGACGAGGCGCTGGGCTGAGGGTGCCGCGCCGGCCCGCGCCCGGTGTGACCCGCGCCACAGGGCTTCGGGGGGCCGCGCAGTATCCTGGGCCCATGCTTCTGCTGGTACGACGCCGTCACGTGGACTACGTCCGCGTCACGAGCATGGGCTGTCGGCGCTCCGCCTGACCTCGGGCCTGTCGCTGCGACAGGCCGCCCATCCCCTTCGCCCCGGCGCACCCGCGGCCCCCGCCACCACCCCCGGCGGCCCCGCGGGCTCCCGTACACCCCGCGGAAGCACTCATGTCCTCTCTTCAGCTCCCCGTCATCGACCTCTCCGCCGCCGACCGCGGTCCCCAGGCCCGCGCGCTGCTGCACGCCCAACTGCACAGCGCCGCCCATGACGTCGGCTTCTTCCAGCTCACCGGTCACGGTGTCACCGAGGCCGAGACGGCCGCGCTCAACAGCACCATGCGCGCCTTCTTCGCCCTGCCCGAGGCCGACCGGCTCGCCATCGACAACGTCAACTCGCCGCACTTCCGCGGCTATACGCGCACCGGCGACGAGCGCACCGGCGGCAGCCAGGACTGGCGCGACCAGCTCGACATCGGCGCCGAGCGGCCCGCCCGCGTCCCCGCGCCCGGCGAGCCCGGGTACTGGTGGCTGGAGGGCCCCAACCAGTGGCCGGCCGCCCTGCCGCAGCTGCGCACCGCCGCGCTCGGCTGGATCGACCGGCTGAGCGCGGTGGCCGAGCGGCTGCTGCACGAGCTGCTCGTCTCCATCGGCGCCCCGGCGGACTTCTACGACCACCTCTTCGGCGACCGTGCCCACATCCACCTCAAGCTGGTGCGCTACCCGGGCAGTCCGGCGGACGGGGGCGGTCAGGGCGTCGGCGCGCACAAGGACTACGGCTTTCTGACTTTGCTCCACCAGGACAGCGTCGGCGGCCTCCAGGTCGAGCGCGAGGACGGCGTGTTCCACGACGTGCCGCCCATGCCGGGGGCCTTCGTGGTCAACCTCGGCGAGCTCCTCGAAGTCGCCACCGACGGCTATCTGAAGGCCACCCACCACCGGGTGGTCAGCCCGCCCGGCGCCACCGAGCGGTTCTCCGTGCCGTTCTTCTACAACCCGCGCCTGGACGCGCGCGTCGAGCCGCTCGCCTTCCCGTACGCGGCGCACGCCCCCGGCGTCACGGCGGACCCCGCGAACCCGCTGTTCGCGGAGTACGGCCGCAACGAACTCAAGGGCAAGCTGCGCGCCCACCCGCTGGTCGCCGCACGTCACCACGCGGAACTGCTGGAGCCGGCGGCCTGACCGCAGGCCGGGGGATCAGCGGGTGATCGGGACGGAAGATCAGCGCGCGATGTCGTCGTAGCCCGTGATCTCCTGCGGGCCGCGCGTGCCCGGGCCCACGTACCGGGCCGAGGGACGGACCAGCCGGCCGGTGCGCTTCTGCTCCAGGATGTGCGCCGACCAGCCGGCGGTGCGCGCGCACGTGAACATCGAGGTGAACATGTGCGCCGGGACCTCGGCGAAGTCCAGCATGATCGCCGCCCAGAACTCCACGTTCGTCGCCAGGACCCGGTCCGGGCGACGGTTGTGCAGCTCCTCCAGCGCGGCCTTCTCCAAGGCCTCCGCGACCTCGAAGCGCGGCGCGTCCAGCTCCTTGGCCGTACGCCGCAGGACGCGGGCGCGCGGGTCCTCGGCCCGGTAGACCCGATGGCCGAAGCCCATCAGCCGCTCGCCGTTGTCGAGGGTCCGCTTGACGTACGCCGTCGCGTCCCCCGTCCGCTCGATCTCCTCGATCATGCCGAGCACACGGGAGGGCGCGCCGCCGTGCAGCGGCCCGGACATCGCGCCGACCGCGCCCGACAGTGCCGCGGCGACGTCGGCGCCGGTGGAGGCGATGACGCGGGCGGTGAAGGTGGAGGCGTTCATGCCGTGCTCGGCGGCCGAGGTCCAGTAGGCGTCGACGGCCTTCACATGCCGCGGGTCCGGCTCACCGCGCCAGCGGATCATGAACCGCTCGACGACGGTCTGCGCCTTGTCGATCTCTTGCTGCGGCACCATCGGCAGGCCCTGGCCACGGGCACTCTGTGCCACGTAGGACAGTGCCATGACGGCGGCCCGTGCGAGATCCTCGCGCGCCTGTTCCGCGTCGATGTCGAGCAGCGGCCGCAGCCCCCACACGGGCGCCAGCATCGCCAGCGCCGACTGCACGTCGACGCGGATGTCGCCGGAGTGGACCGGGATGGGGAACGGCTCGGCGGCCGGCAGCCCCGGGTTGAACGCCCCGTCGACCAGCAGGCCCCACACATTGCCGAACGAGACCTGGCCTACCAGGTCCTCGATGTCGACGCCGCGGTAGCGGAGCGAGCCGCCCTCCTTGTCGGGTTCGGCGATCTCCGTCTCGAACGCGACGACTCCTTCGAGTCCTGGT
Source organism: Streptomyces sp. NPDC096193 (assembly GCF_040302905.1). Lineage (NCBI taxonomy): Bacteria > Bacillati > Actinomycetota > Actinomycetes > Kitasatosporales > Streptomycetaceae > Streptomyces > Streptomyces sp. NPDC096193. Next base: position 69,247 of record NZ_JBEOSJ010000018.1, read on the forward strand.
ACGAAGTCGGACATCAGGCGGCTCCTCGGGATGCGTACGGCGGGTGCGGGTCGGCCGGTGCGTGGTCGTGGCCCGGCCACCCCGGTGATGCCCCGGGCGAGGGACGGTCACCCCATCGCCGGGGAGGCAGGCACGATATCCCCTGCTGTCGGGGAGCCACAGTGGCCCGGGCGATATGCCCTTCCCGGCAAGCTCTGCCCCGTCGTGCCACCCTGCACGCACCTCGCCGCGTTGGCCACAAGTCCTGGTAGCTCCGCTACGAGGACTTCCGGCCGCCTTGCGATCGCACGCACCGGACGACACTCCCTGACGGGCAGACATTGCCGGGCACTAGATTTTGGCGGGTCCTGGCGATGCGGGGAAGCGTGACATCCGGCACACTCCCGCGATCCCGGTGCCGGTCCCCTGTCGATTCCGCTGTCAGGATGCCCGGCACCGCGTGCCGGGGAGGAGCGGGCGCTGCGGCAGGATGAGCCCGTGACCGACGACGACTCCCCGAACCCCGCCCTGATGCGCGAGCACTACCGCTCCACGCCGCTGCTGGAGACGGACCTCGCGTCCACGCCCATGGAGCAGTTCGCCCGCTGGTTCGCGCAGGCCGCGTCCGCGGGACTGCACGAGCCGAACGCCATGGTCGTGTCCACCGCCACCCCGGACGGCCGTCCCTCGTCGCGCACGGTGCTGCTGAAGCAGTACGACTCCCGGGGCTTCGTCTTCTACACCAACTACGGCTCCCGCAAGGGCCGCGAGATCGCCTCCAACGCGTATGTCTCGCTGCTCTTCCCCTGGCATCCCATCGCCCGCCAGGTCGTCGTCACGGGCACCGCCGGCCGGATCGGCCGGGACGAGACGGTGGCGTACTTCCGCACCCGCCCGCACGGCTCGCAGCTCGGCGCCTGGGCGAGCGCGCAGTCCTCGGTGATCGGCTCGCGCGAGGAGCTGATCCGTACGTACGAGGAGCTGGCCGCCCGTCATCCCGAGGGTGAGCAGGTGCCCGCGCCGCCGGAGTGGGGCGGCTACCGGGTCGAGCCGGAGACGGTGGAGTTCTGGCAGGGGCACGCGAACCGGCTGCACGACCGGCTACGGTTCACCTCCCGCGCCGGCGGATGGGACATCGAGCGGCTGTCACCCTGACGGGGCGGGCGCACCGCAGGGCGGTCCTCACCGCGGCCGGGATGCCGGTCACCGGGTACGCCACAGGCCGCACCGTGCGCTCCCGGTCCAGCACCGGCACCGCCGGCTTCAGCCGCGGGCCCTGCCCGGCGCGGAACGCCCGGCAGCAGAGCGGGCCGCGCCCGCAGCGTTCTTCCGGGGCGGCCCCGCCGGCGCGTCCGGGCCGCAGGGAACCAGCCGCAGCGGGTCCGGACACGCAGAAACCCGCGGGCTCTGGTTCCTCCTGACGGAGGAGCCGGCCGGATGTACCGGCGAACCCGCGGGTCGGTGACTGCTGGGAATTGCGGCAGGAGGCCTGCCGTCTGTGCACGTCGTGCGACAACGGGCCTCTAGCCCGCAGTCACCTCACGCATCCGAAACGAAACCACTTCCGGATCACCTCCTTTCATCGTGTGCTCCACACCTTAGGAACCGACAGACAGCGGCTCAAGCCATTTAATGAGGGCCCTTCCGGGAACGGCCCGAACCCGGGATATCTTGATGTCGAGCAATGTTGCAGACGTGGAGCGGAGCACCCGGTGACTGACTCGACCATCATCTATACGCACACCGACGAGGCGCCGGCACTGGCGACGTACTCGTTCCTGCCGGTGATCGAGGCCTACGCCTCGACGGCCGGGGTCACTGTGGAGAGCCGTGACATCTCCCTGGCCGGACGCATCATCGCCGGCTTCCCGGAGTTCCTGGAGGAGGGCCAGCGCGTCGACGACGCGCTCGCCGAGCTCGGCGAACTGGCGAAGACCCCCGGGGCCAACATCATCAAGCTGCCGAACATCTCGGCCTCGATCCCGCAGCTGAAGGCGGCCGTCGCCGAGCTCCAGGAGCAGGGCTACGCGCTTCCGGACTACCCGGACGACCCGAAGACCGACGCGGAGAAGGACATCCGCGCCCGGTACGACAAGGTCAAGGGCAGCGCCGTGAACCCGGTCCTGCGCGAGGGCAACTCCGACCGCCGCGCCCCCGCGTCGGTCAAGAACTACGCCAAGGCGCACCCGCACCGCATGGGCGCGTGGACCCCCGAGTCGAAGACGAACGTCGCGCACATGACGGCCGACGACTTCCGCTCCACCGAGAAGTCCGTCGTCGTCCCCGAGGACGGGTCGCTGCGCATCGAGCTGTCGGGCGACGACGGCAGCACCACCGTGCTGCGTGAGTCGGTACCCGTACTGGCCGGTGAGGTCGTGGACGCCTCCGTGCTGCGCGTCGGTGCGCTGCGTGAGTTCCTCACCGCGCAGATCGCCCGCGCCAAGGCCGAGGGCGTGCTGTTCTCCGTGCACCTCAAGGCCACGATGATGAAGGTCTCCGACCCGATCGTCTTCGGCCACGTCGTCCGTGCCTTCTTCCCGAAGACGTTCGCCGAGCACGGCGCCGCGCTCGCCGCGGCCGGCCTGAGCCCGAACGACGGGCTCGGCGGCATCCTCAAGGGCCTGGAGTCGCTGCCCGACGGCGCGAAGATCAAGGAGTCCTTCGAGGCCGAGATCGCCGAGGGCCCCGAGCTCGCGATGGTCGACTCCGACCGCGGCATCACCAACCTGCACGTCCCGAGCGACGTCATCGTCGACGCCTCCATGCCGGCGATGATCCGCACCTCGGGCCACATGTGGGGCCCGGACGGCCAGGAGGCCGACACCCTCGCGGTCATCCCGGACAGCAGCTACGCCGGCATCTACCAGGTCGTCATCGACGACTGCCGCGCGAACGGCGCGTACGACCCGTCCACGATGGGCTCGGTGCCGAACGTCGGTCTCATGGCCCAGAAGGCCGAGGAGTACGGCAGCCACGACAAGACCTTCGAGATCCTTACCACGGGCACCGTGCGGGTCGTCGACGGCAGCGGCAACGCCGTGCTGGAGCAGACGGTGAGCGCCGGCGACATCTTCCGGATGTGCCAGACCAAGGACGCGCCGATCAGGGACTGGGTCAAGCTCGCCGTCACCCGCGCCCGGGCGACCGGCGACCCCGCCGTGTTCTGGCTGGACGCGGGCCGCGCGCACGACGCCAACCTCATCGCCAAGGTCGAGCAGTACCTCCCCGAGCACGACACCGAGGGCCTGCAGATCGAGATCAAGGCGCCCGTCGACGCGATCGCCTTCTCCCTCGACCGGATCCGCCGCGGTGAGAACACCATCTCCGTCACCGGCAACGTCCTGCGCGACTACCTGACGGACCTCTTCCCGATCCTGGAGCTCGGCACCAGCGCGAAGATGCTCTCCGTCGTCCCGCTGATGAACGGCGGCGGCCTCTTCGAGACCGGCGCGGGCGGCTCCGCGCCCAAGCACGTGCAGCAGCTGGTCAAGGAGAACTACCTGCGCTGGGACAGCCTGGGTGAGTTCCTCGCGCTCGCGGTGAGCTTCGAGCACCTCGCGCAGACCACGGACAACGCGCGCGCCCAGATCCTCGCGGACACCCTGGACCGCGCCACGGCGACCTTCCTCGAGCAGGACAAGTCGCCGAGCCGCAAGCTCGGTGGCATCGACAACCGCGGCAGCCACTTCTACCTGGCGCTGTACTGGGCGCAGGAGCTGGCCGGCCAGAGCGAGGACGCGAAGCTCGCCGAGGCCTTCACCCCGCTCGCCGAGACGCTGGCCGCGCAGGAGCAGACCATCGTCGACGAGCTCATCGCGGTGCAGGGCAAGCCGGTCGACATCGGCGGCTACTACCGGCCCGACCCGGCGAAGGCCGCGGCCGTCATGCGGGCGTCCGCGACGCTGAACCAGGCTCTCGCGACCCTGGGCTGACACTCCGCGACACCGTTCCGCCCCGGCCGGCATCCGCCCGGCCGGGGCGGTTTCGTTGTCCGCCGCTCGTGCGCCTCCTGTCCGCCCCGTTGTCGGCCGCCTGTCCGGCATCCGGCGCCCGCATTTCCGGCAGGCAACGATTTGCCGGAACAGCGTGTGTCGTGAGTCACGTTCGAGTTGAATGATCTGACGTGCATCAGCTCGCGCGGACGCGTCCTGCAGGGGGTACAGGATGAGTGCTTCGAAGAGTGAGGCCGCCAACGCGCTCGGGCCCGACGAGCCGGAGCGTGCCGGCACGGGGCCCGAGCCTGTCGCGGTGCCCGGTTCGGAACTGCTCGCGGCACTACTGGACGGGATGGACGCCGCGCTCTGCGCCTTCGACGCGGACGCCACCATCACGCACTGGAACCGCGAGGCGGAACGGATCCTCGGCTGGTCGGCGGAGGAGGCCGTCGGACGGCGCGGCTTCGCCGGCTGGGCGGTGCGGACGGCCGACGCCGGAGAGGTCCAGGGCCGGCTGATGTCCGCCATGGACGCGCCGGGCCGGCAGGTCCACGAGTTCGCCCTGCTGCGCAAGGACGGCGGCCGGGTGCTCGTACGGACCCAGTCGGCGCGGGTGCTCGGCGCCGACGGCGCGCCCGCCGGGGTGTACTGCGCGTTCAGCGAGGTCCATGCGCAGATCGACCTGGAGCGCTCGATCGCGCTGAGCGAGGCGCTGTTCGAGGACGCGTCCTGGGGTGTCGTCCTGGTGGACGTGGACCTGCGGCCGACCGTCGTCAACGGCTACGCGGCACGCGCCCTCGGCGCCGGGCGGACCTCACCGCTCGGCCGGCCGCTGGGCGAGCTGGTCGCGCAGGGCGTGGAGCAGTTGGAGGGCGCGCTGCACCATGTGCTGGCGGAGGGCGCGGCCCGCGGCCTCAGCGAGGTGTGGGTGACGCTGGCCGGCGGCGAGACCGAACGCCGCCGGTGCTGGCGCAGTGGCTTTCTGCGGCTGGCCTCCCCGCTCGCCGAGGAACCGGTCCCGCTGGGCGTGGGCTGGCTGTTCCAGGACGTGACGGAGGCGAAACTGGCGGAACAGGACGCGGACCGCCTCCGCTTCCGCTCCAGCCAGCTGCACCGCGCCGGCCGGGCCGCCGCGGAGTGCGAGGACCCGACGGAGGCGGCGACGGCGTATCTGGACTTCGCGCTCGCCGGGTTCGCCGACCACGCGCTGATCGACCTGATGGAACCGGACGGCCGTCGTCTGGTCCGTACGGCCTCCACACCCTCGGGCGCGCCCGGACCGTGCGTCCCGGTGGCGGGCGGCGGCATCCCGGTCCGCTATCCGCACGGCCACCCGGCGCTCCAGGCGGCCGACCGCAACGGCTCGGTCCGCGCGAGCGCACCGGCGTCGGCGTCGGCGAACTGGTCGACGGACCGCCAGTGGCCGCGCGACATGGTCCACGCCCTGTGCTCGGTGCTGCGCAGCCGGGGCCGCACGCTGGGCGTGGTGACGTTCCTTCGCGGCCCCAGCCGCCCGGCCTTCGAACGCCCGGACGCGGTCTATGCGGAGAGCATGGCGGTCCTGACGGCCGCGGCGCTCGACCTGGCCTCGACGGCGGACGGAGACAAGCCGGGGCACTAGCGCGGCGGGCACCGGCTCACCGGTCCGGCCCGCTCCGGACGACCGGCCCGGTGGACAGCCCTCAGTGCCGGTGGACCGCCCTCAGTGCCGGAAGAAGATCCGGTCGCCGTACTCCGTCATCACACGGCCGTTCCACTCGTGGCCGCCGTCCACGTTCCCCGAACGCAGCAGCGGCGGTTCGATCCCCTTCTCCACCAGTCGTTCCGCCGCCGCCGCCATCGTCGCCTGCATCAGCGCACTGGTCACCACCGTCGACGCGGGGGCGAACGGCGCCTCGATGCCCTCATGGGTGAGCTCCGCGTCCCCGACCGCGATCTTGGAGTCGAGCACGATGTCGCAGTGGTCCTTGAGGAAGCTGTCCGAGGAGTGCCGCGACCTGGTCTCCTGCGCGTACGCGACCGAGGTCACGCCGATGACGGTGAGCCCGAGCGCCCGCGCGTTCATCGCCATCTCGACGGGCAGAGCGTTGCGGCCGGAGAGGGAGATGATCACGAGGACGTCACCCGACCTGGCCGGGCTGGAGTCGAGCACGGCGCCCGCGAGACCGTCCACGCGCTCCAGGGCGGAGCCGAGCGTCGCCGGCATGACGTCGACACCGACGACACCGGGCACGGCCAGCAGGTTCATCAGGGCGAACCCGCCGGCGCGGTAGACGACGTCCTGCGCGGCCAGCGACGAGTGCCCGGCACCGAAGGCGAACAGACGGCCCCCGGCGGCGACGGCGTCGGCGATCGCCTCGCCCGAGGCCGCGATGTTGTCCGCCTCCTCGTCCCGTACCCGCTGCAGCAGACCGATCGCGGCGTCGAAGAACTGACCGGCCAGCTTGCTCTCGCTCATCGCCGAGCCCTTTCCGGGGGTGGAGGTTCCGGGAGTGGGAACAGGCGCGGGAATACCCGCGTCGCGGATCACGTTGCGGTCTGGACCATTGCTGTGTCAATACGGCCTTCCGTACCGACCGGGGACAGGTTTCGCGGAGTTTTTCCACAGGCTCCGCCCGCGGCTTCTCCGCGCACGGCACGGTTGTCAGTGGGATGCGTAAGAATTGACCCGGGGCCGCAGCGCATCACGATTTCATCGAGGGGCACGTATGTCCGGACTGATCGACACGACGGAGATGTATCTCCGCACCATCCTCGAGCTGGAAGAGGAAGGTGTGGTGCCCATGCGCGCCCGTATCGCCGAACGGCTCGACCAGAGCGGACCCACGGTCAGCCAGACCGTGGCCCGCATGGAGCGGGACGGACTGGTGACGGTCGCCGGGGACCGTCACCTGGAGCTGACCGAGGAGGGCAGGCGGCTGGCGACGCGCGTGATGCGCAAGCACCGGCTCGCGGAGTGTCTGCTCGTCGACGTCATCGGGCTGGAGTGGGAGCAGGTCCACGCCGAGGCCTGTCGCTGGGAGCACGTGATGAGCGAGGCGGTCGAGCGGCGTGTGCTCGAACTGCTGCGCCACCCGACGGAGTCGCCGTACGGCAACCCGATCCCGGGCCTGGAGGAGCTGGGCGAGAAGGCGGAGGCGGACCCGTTCCTCGACGAGGGCATGGTCTCGCTCGCGGACCTCGACCCGGGCACGGACGGCAAGACCGTGGTCGTGCGCCGCATCGGCGAGCCGATCCAGACGGACGCCCAGCTGATGTACACGCTGCGTCGGGCGGGCGTGCAGCCCGGCTCGGTGGTGAGTGTGACGGAGTCGGCGGGCGGAGTGCTGGTCGGCAGCAGCGGTGAGGCGGCGGAGCTGAAGGCGGACGTGGCTTCGCACGTGTTCGTGGCCAAGCAGTAGGGCGGTGCGAGGAGAACGGGCCGACCGAGGCGGGTAGTCGGCACGGCCCGCACAAAGGGCGGGCCGGACCCGGTACGACCGATCACAGCGGGGGAAGGCCCAGCAGGGCCACCCGGCCGTCCGAGGGATGGGCGGGCGCGAGCTGTAGTACGGCCGCCCATCGGAGCGTCTGGTCGCGGAAAGCGGTCGGGGCACCGTCATGTCGGCGTGCCGAGTCGCCGGTGCCGGTACGGCCGGTGAGGGCCCGGCAGTCACGGATGGTCGCGCCGGCCGGCGGAGGCGTCCGCTCGGAGAGCGGCTGCGCAGTCGGTCACGACCCAGCGGGCCCGTCAGGGCGGGAGCGTCCGGACGCAGCAGGCGACGCAGCGCGGCCCGGTAGGGCCACCCGGCAGCCGCGGTCAGTCACAGCACGCCGCGCGGGGGCATCCGGCGGCAGCGGGCATGGGGCTACGCGACCGGCGTGCGCGGGGCAGGTCCCGGCGAAGCCGTGCGGGATTCGGACGGCGCTCGCAGCAGCGGCGGCCGGAGTCGGCCGGCTCGGTAGTTGGTGCGTTCGCTCGCAACAGGGGGCGTGTGGTGGCGTGCCGGCGGCACCTGAACGGCTGGGGGCATGGGCGGCACGAGGATGGTCACGTTGACGGCCCCCGAGCGCCGACCAGCGGGGAGGCAGCCGGTCTCGGCCCAGACGCGGAACGCAACAGGCGCGGTCGGTCACGACCTGTCGGTCCGTCAGGGGCGGGGTGACATCGGCGGGGTGACATCGCCAACAGGCCGTACTGCACGGCCCGTTGCGCCCGACTGCTGCACACACGGGGTCCGGCGCGAGCGGTAGAGGCACCGCCCTTGGGGCGCGGCGGGGTACAACAGCGGCCGGCCACCGGCAGCGGCGGCACAGCAGCAGGCCAACGGGCAGGCGTCGGACAGCCGGTGACCGTCGTCAGCCCTCACACGGGGGCGAACCGGGGGCGGACAGGGGCGCGTCCGGCGGCGCGGTGGCGGCCCGTTCACCGCTTCACGGAGACGTTTTCCGCCCGGAATGGCAGCGCCCGGGCGAATCGCGTGCCACGCTGGGGCAGAGGCATATGACCCACGGTCGGGGTGGGGATCCCGCCGGCGAAGGCAGGGGGAGGTCAGGGCGATGCGCCCCTCGTACGTCCCGTGTGCACAACGGCGCAGTCCGTGCGCTCCGGAGCCACAGAGGGGCCCCGGCGCCCGTGAGCGCCGGGGCCTGTCCTCCCCTGTCCTGACCCGGAGCCCCGAGCTCCCAGGGTCAGTCCCCTCGGACCGTCTTCCCCGAGCGGCCCGCCTCCCGCTGAAGATCTCCCCTCGGCGGCGGAAGTCAATCCTTGAGCGTGGTCACTCGAACGAGGGGTGTTGCGCGCCGGAGCGGAATTTTCGAATAGGAGTTCGATAGGCTGGCGGAACTTCGACCGATCTGGACGACCGGGGGAGAGAAGGGGGTGCCAGGCACATGGTGCGACGCATCGATGTGACCGGAGCCGATGGCGTACGCCTGGCTGCCTGGGAGTTCGCGGACCCGCCCAAGGGGAGCGGTGCACCGGAACCCGCGCCGGGGGTCTTACTGCTGCACGGTCTGATGGGCCGCGCGTCCCACTGGGCGTCCACGGCCCGTTGGCTCTCCGACCGGCACCGTGCGGTGGCGCTCGACCAGCGGGGCCACGGACGCAGCGACAAGCCGCCCGAGGGCCCGTTCACCCGCGAGGCGTATGTCGCCGACGCGGAGGCGGCGGTCGAACAGCTGAACCTCGCCCCCGTGACCCTCATCGGTCACTCGATGGGTGCACTCACCGCCTGGCAGCTTGCCGCCAAGCGCCCCGACCTGGTCCAAGCGCTGATCATCTGCGACATGCGGGCGTCGGCGCTCGGGGCGGCTTCGCAGCGGGAGTGGGACGACTGGTTCCGGGCCTGGCCCGTGCCGTTCGCGACGCTCGCGGACGTCCGCAGGTGGTTCGGCGAGGACGATCCGTGGGTGGAGCGGCCGACCCCGTCGCGCGGGGAGTTCTTCGCCGAGGTCATGGCCGAACGGGCGGACGGCTGGCGTCCGGTGTTCTCCCGCCGGCAGATGCTCAAGGCCCGGGAGACCTGGGTCCACGACGCGCACTGGGAGGAACTGGCCCAGGTCCAGTGCCCCACCCTGGTGGTGCGCGGACTCGACGGCGAACTGGGCCGCGCCGAGTCCCAGGAGATGGTCAGGGTGCTGCCGCGCGGGGAGTACGCGGAGGTCGCCGACGCGGGCCACCTGGTGCACTACGACCAGCCGGAGGGCTGGCGCTCGGCGATCGAGCCGTTCCTGGACGGCGTTCGTACGCCCTGATCCGTAGGCCCTGAGCCGTATGCCCTGATCCGTACGGCGCGATCCATACGCCCTGGCCCGTGGGGCCGATTCGTGGGATCGACCGCGCACATGATCCGTCCGGCGTGATCCTGACGCGGCGCCGGCCGCGGCTCCTGGCCGGGCGCCTGGGCGAACGTCCCGCCGCTCGGCGGGATCAGGCGGAGCGTCAGAAGGAGAAGACAGCGCCCTCGGCGAGGCTGCCCTCCATCTCGCAGCGGTTGCCGAACGTCTCCGACCACGACACGTGCTGTCCCTGCCACACGCCGGTCGCCGTGACCACGACCGGGTCCCACTGGCGCGTGCACATCGTGTGCGAAGGCGAAGACTTCAGCGCCGAGAACTCACCGTCCACGGCACGCAGTTCACGGCACGCGGCGGTCGGCGCCGGGTGGCTGCCGTCGGCGCGCGGGGTGCATGTGAGGGTGACCGCACGCTCGATGGTCGCGGTCGCCGCCTGCTCGCCCTTGCCGATGCTCAGCACCAGCGCGGAGGGGGCGTAGAGGCTGTTGGTCCCGGCCGGCTGCGCGGTCGGCCCGGCGGGCGCGGCGTGCGCGGTGGAGAGGGCGGCACCGCTCAGCAGCAGGGCGGCAGTTGTGGCGATCGTGTTGCGGATGTAACGCATCGGTGAATCTCCTGCATTCGGGGGTTGATTGCGGTCGGGAGTCTTGCGCATGCGCACAGTGAACGCACATCCGGCGCTACTTTCCGGCCGCATACGTGCGAACGAGCGTGACCGAATGACCGTTCGGGCAGCTCGCGCCGGGTTCGAGTCCTCGCGCAACGCCGTCCGCCATGTGGATGATCTGTGGTGGTCCAATAGAAAACTACCGCCTGACCTGCTGTTATGTCCTGACGGTACGTTTCTTCGGACAGCAGGCTTTGACTGGAAAGTATTGCCTTCTAAAGACCGTTGACCTCTTTACAAGTGTGGTCATAAGCAGGTGTTTCCCTCGAATACATCAGAAAACGGGATCATTCGTAACCTGTGCCATCCTCCCGCGTTGATCATCCGACGCCCGCAAACGCGAGGCTCGTTCGGCAGCTTCCGCTGTGGAGCCCCGCCAGGCATGGTGTCCCGGTGGTCCGATTCTCTGGGGAGGACGCATGGAACGCAGGCGGTTACTGCAGGCCGGAGCCGGGTTCACCCTGGCATCCGTAGCGGGACAGTTCCTTTTCCCCGCCGAGGCGAGTGCCGAGGCGGCAGACAGAGCAGGCGCATCCGGCACGAGCGAACCCTGCTCGGGCCCCACGATTGCGATGTACGGCGTCGCGTCGCTGACCGCGGCGATCGTCGGCATGACCGTCCTCGGCGACAAGGCGTATGTCGTCGCCCGCGGTCAGAACCCTCCGGTGCTCGGCGAGATCGACCTTCCGTCCAAGACGCTCACCAGGGCCGTGCGGCTCAACCGCGGTGAGGGCGGCTGGGCGACGACGGTCTCGGGCGGGCACGTCTACGCGGGGACGTATCCGTTCCCGGACATCTACCGCTTCGACCCCGCGACCGGCCAGGTCGCGCTCATCGGCACGGTCGGCCCGTCCGGCGGCTTCGTCTGGTGTCTGACGACCGCGCCCGACGGCACCGTCTACGCCGGGACTTCGCCCCGCGGTGAGGTGTGGGAGTACAAGCCCAGCACCGGCACGCTGCGTAATCTCGGTGTGGCCTTCGCCGGCCAGCAGTACGTCCGCGCGATCGCGGCCGACGACCGTTTCGTATACGCGGGAACGCTGCCATCCGGTTACGTCGTCGCCTACGACCGCACCACGGGCGTGAAGACGAACATCACGCCCACCCCGTACGGTGGCGCGGCCGCCATCATCGCCCGTGACGGCCGGGTGATCGCGGCGCTCACCAAGTACCTCGTCGACATGGCCCCCGACGGCAGCGACGCGAAGGTGATCGCCACACCCGCCGGCGAGCGGCTGCTCGACGCGATGACCATGACGGCGGACGGCACGCTGTACTGCGTCGGCCGCCCGACCGGGACCGTCTACCGGCGCGACGGCGACACCCTCGTCCCCGTCGCCGCCCCGACCCCCGGCGACGAACACCGCGCCCTGGTACCGCTGGACGCCACGACACTGCTCGGCGCGGCGGGCAGCGGCCGGCTCTGGTGGCTGAACCTGGAGAGCAAGCAGTCGGAGATAGTGGAACTGATCGACGCCGGTCTGTCCGGGCCCGACCCGGTGCAGTCCATGGCGTACGGATCACGCGGCGTCGTGCACGTCGGCGGGCACTTCTCCGTCACCACCCACCGCACGACCACGCGCGGCACCCGCAGTTCCCGGCGCACCAGCGTCGCGGGGGAGCCCAAACAGCTCCAGGTCGTGGGCAGCAGGCTGTACGCGGCGATGTACCCGAGCACCGAGCTGCTGGAACTCGACCCGGACCGCGGACGGGTCAGGTCGCTCGGCTTCATCGACCACGACCAGCAGCGCCCGACGGACATGGCGCATGTGCGCGACCAGGATCTGCTGCTGGTGGCCTCGGCGCCGGGTGTCGGTCTGCTCAAGGGCGCGCTGACCTCGCTCGACCGGCGACGGCGCACGATCACGGTCTACAAGGACGTGATCACCGACCAGAGCGTGATGTCCCTCGCGCTGGACGACCGGCGGGGCCGCAGGATCGCCTATCTCGCCGGCGACACCTGGGGCGGCGGCAGCGTTCCGCCGACCCGTCCGAGCGCCACGATCGCCGCCTTCGACCTGACGCGGCGTGAAGTGCTGTGGGAGGTCACGCCCATCGAGGGCTACGCGAGCCTCCAGCACGTCGCGGTGTCCGACGGTGTGCTCTACGGGGTCTACAAGCGGCTCGCGGGCGCCTGGTTCGCCATGGACCTGGCCACCCGCACCGTCCTCCAGACGGGCCGGCTGCCGAGCTACGGCGAAATCAGCGTGCACAACGGCCATGTGTTCGCATCGGTCTTCGGCGGTTCCGTCTACCGGCTCGGACCCGATCTGACCGAGGCGCAGTTCATGCTCGGCGGGCTCGGCGACGGCTGGTACAACCCGCCGCAGCTGGCCTGGGAGCGGTACTCCCCGCACGCCTGGGGCGTGGCGGGCCGTGACCTCGCGAGGCTGCGGCTCGACCCGCGCTGCCCGGCGCCGGGCCAGGCCCGCAGGCCCCTTCCGGACACGCGCGTCCTGGAGGGCCTGCTCGCCAACTGACCGGCCGCGTCCGTGCGGAGACCCGTCAGCCGATCGGCCGGCGGGTCTCCTCGCGGACCTTCACCGTCGCCTCGGCGACGGCTTCGAGGTCGATCTCCTCCGGTGACTCGGTGGCCGTCTCGGGGGTGACCAGCGCGACCGACGCGCTGGTGTTGTCGTCCGCCCACGCGCACACCGGAAGCGTGGCCCTGCCGCCGCCGCCCGCCTGCTCGGTCACCACCACCTGGCAGCTCACCGGCACCTCCGACCCCGCCGGAGTGACGTCCTTCGCCGGCACGGCGACGGTGGTGCCGTCGGCGTCCCCGGCACCGGCGAGCAGCTTGTCGCGGGCCGCGTCCGGGTCGGCGATACGGCCGTGCAGACCGGAGATCACCAGCACCCCGGTCCCCGAGGCCGATGTGTACTGAGCCACCGCCGACTTGGCGTCCTTGATGGTCTTCTCGCTCGTGCCCGCCAGCTGGCCCTGCGTCGCGGCGGAGCGGTCGTCGGCGAGCTTGTACTTCCCGTCGAGCAGCGTCGGCGGAACGGTGAGGCGGTACTCCGCGGCCGGGAAGCTCTCGCCGCCGCCGACGACGTTGTTCCCGAACCATGAGAGGCCCAGCACCGCCGCGATGACCGCGAGGGTGATGCCGACGATCAGGCCCGCGTTGTTCTTCTTCTTCGGCGGAGGCGGCGCGCCCCAGCCGCCGGGTCCGCCCGGCCCCGGGTACGGCTGCTGGGCATACGGCGGCTGGAGATGCGCCGGCTGCCCTCCGTAGCCCGGCTGGGGGTGTCCCTGCTGAGGGTGCTGCGGGTACGGAGCCTGCTGCGGGAACTGCGGCTGTCCGTACGGACTTTGCGCCCCGTAGGGGTTCGGGGTCCCGTAACCCCCCTGCTGCGGTGGCTGATGCGGCGGCGTCGACATGGCCGTCACCCTACGTCACGGATGCGAAGCCGCGGCCGTCACCCCCGGTCATCCCTTGCTGACGGCCGACAGGATCTCCGGCAGCCGGTTCGCGGTCTGCGGAGCCGCGACGCGCACGCCTGCCCAGCCGATCAGCAGTCCGTACACCGCCCCGGCGGGGAGCAACACCCACAGGCTCGACTCCCTGTTCGCCGCGTGCATCCAGACCGTCAGGGCGATCACAGGCGCACACAGCACGGCCGCCGAGATCATGCCGCCGAAGATCGAGATCCAGGCCAGCCCTGCCTGTCCGGGCGCCACGTTCTTGTACGCGCTGTCCTGCGGGATGGAGTACGGGAAGCGGGCCGACGACACGGCGCCGGTCGCCAGCATCGCGCCCAGCAGCGCGAAGGACAGGCCCATGACCTCGGGCAGCGCCCGCCAGTTGCCGAGCAGGGCGGCGGTGAGGACGGTGACCAGGGCCGTGTACGGGAGAGTGACCACGAGCAACGCCAGGGCGCGGGCGCGGAGTTCGGCGTACGCGTCCTTCGTGGACGAGATCGTCTGCGCCACCATCCAGAACGCGGAGGTGTCCTGCCCGAACTGGTTGTACATCTGGATGCCGAGCATCCCCGCCGCGAAACAGGCGAAGTACAGGGAGCCGGTGCCCTGGAGGGCGTTGAACACCGGCACGATCAGGCCGATCGCCAGCGCCGTCACCCAGGCCGCCTTCGTCTTCGGGTCCCGCCACACGTAGCGCAGGCTGCGCTGCATCACCGTGCTCGTACGGCCCTCGGGCAGCAGCCGGTGCAGACCGGTCGACGACTCCTTGCGCGTGGGCTCCGAGGCCGCCGCGAGGGTCGAACCGTCCGGCGCCGTCATCAGCTTGGTCAGACTGCGCTGCCAGGACCACAGCAGGACGAACAGGGCCACCACCGACAGGGCGAGCTGTTCCAGCGCCACCGCGTACGAGCCGTCGCTCGCGGAGTCGATCGCCGCGACGGCCGAGGCGGGCGGGATCCACCGGACGATCCCCGCCGCGGGGTCGAGCGCGGAGAGGCCGCCCGACTCGCCCAGCCGCTGGGCGCCGAAGTTGACGACCTGGATGCCGACCGCGATCACCAGTCCGCTCAGCAACGCCAGGTCGCGGCCCTTGCGCGAGGTGAGCAGCCGGATGTTGCCCGCCGCGACCGTACGCGCCAGGGCCACGCACACCAGCAGCGCGAGCGGGACGGCGACGACGGCGACCAGCACGGCGAAGGCGCCGTGGGCGAGCGCGATCGCCGACCCCACCACCAGGCAGACGGTGAACAGCGGGCCGATGCCCACCAGCGAGGCCGCCAGCAGCGCGAAGACCAGCGGCTGCGGCCGCAGCGGCAGCATCACCAGCCGCGTCGGGTCCAGCGTCTCGTCACCGCTCGGGAAGAACAGCGGCATCACGGCCCAGCCGAGGGCCAGGACGGCCGTCAGCAGGACGACCAGCGATGCCGCGTGGTCGGTGCCGCGCAGCAGGATCAGTCCGAGCAGCTGCCCGGCGGCGAGGAGCAGCGTCACCACGAGGGAGGCGACGAAGGCGGCGGTCCGGGTGGAGGACTGGCGCAGGCCGTTGCGCAGCAGCGCCAGCTTCAGCCGGACGAAGATCCGGGAGAGGTGGGCGGTGCTCACCGGGCACCGCCGCCGAGCCAGTCCAGCGACTGCGCGGTGTCGCGGTTGCTCGCCCCGACCAGTTCCAGGAACGCGCTCTGGAGGGAGGGTGCGTCACCGCGTACCTGCGCGAGCGGCCCCTGGGCGACGATGCGGCCGGCGGCCATGACCGCGACCCAGTCGCACAGCGACTCCACGAGCTCCATCACATGGCTGGAGAAGACGACCGTCGCCCCCGAGGCGGTGTACCGCTCCAGCACCCCGCGGATCGTCTGGGCCGAGACCGGGTCGACGCCCTCGAACGGCTCGTCCAGGAACAGCACTTCGGGGTTGTGCAGCAGAGCGGAGGCCAGGCCGATCTTCTTGCGCATACCGGTCGAGTAGTCGACGACCAGCTTGTGCTGCGAACCGGCGAGATCGAGGACGTCGAGCAGCTGGGCGGCACGCTTGTCGACCTCCTCGCCCGGCAGTCCCCGCAACCGTCCGCTGTAGGCCAGCAGTTCACGCCCGGAGAGGCGCTCGAACAGCCGCAGGCCCTCGGGCAGTACCCCGATCCGGGCCTTGACCTCGACGGGATCGCGCCAGACGTCGCTGCCGGCGACCTCGATCCGGCCCTGGTCGGGGCGGAGCAGACCGGTCACCATCGACAGGGTGGTCGTCTTGCCGGCGCCGTTCGGCCCGACCAGGCCGATGAATCTGCCGGCGGGGAGGGTGAGGTCGATGCCGGCGACGGCGATCTGCTCGCCGAACCGTTTCCACAGGCCCTCGACCCGGACGGCGGGCGCCGCCCCGTCGGCGCCTGTTGCCACCTGCTCGTCCGGCATGATCCCCGCCTTTCGGTGTTCCCCGTACGTACGAGGTCCACCATATGTACGGCGGGCAAGGGAGCGGCAGCCGCGCAGCGGCCCCGGTGCCGACGGCCAGGAGGCGGGGCACTGCCGGTTGCTCGTGCCGCTCCGGCACGCTTCGCCGGACGGGACAGCCCTCAGCCGCGGCGGGCGCGCTCCGCGGCCGCCTCGCGTCCGCAGGCGTACGCCAGCGGGCTCAGCAGCTCGTCGACGTCCGGCAGCCAACGGTTCGCGGGGGTGGGGCGGCGGGCCCACTGCACCGCGCCGTGGCCGCCGATCCTGGTCGGCGGGGCCGCGACGTAGTGCCCCTCGCCGCGGGCGACCAGGTCGATGGAGGACGGCGCCCAGCCCAGGGTGCGGACGAGGTCGGGGATCTTGGGGGCCGCGCCCGGCAGGACGAAGAAGAGCATGCGGCGGTCGGGGGTGCAGGTCACCGGGCCGAGGGGCAGATCCATCCGCTCCAGCCGGGCGAGGGCCAGGAAGCCCGCCGACTCCGGGACCTCCAGGGCGTCGAAGGTACGGCCCGTCGGCAGCAGGATCGACGCCCTCGGCGTCTTCGACCACAGCCGGCGCGCGGCGACCGCGCTGCCGGTGGCCTGGTTCGCCCAGTCCGGCCGCGCCGGGTGTGCGCCGGGCGACGGGCAGCCGGTGTCGCCGCACGAGCACTGCTCGCGGCCCTCCACCGCCTCCAGCCAGGTGCCGGGGAACACGTCCCAGTGCCGCTCTTCCGCGTACCGCACGGCATGGTCCAGCAGCTGCTCACCGCGCTGCTGCGGGATCTGGGCGGCTTCGGTGACTCCCATGGTCTCTTCCACGTCACACTCAACTCCCGCCGTCACCTCGGGTTACGGGCGTCCCGCGCCGGGCCGCGGAGCATCGATCCTGCATGCGGGGCGCACGGGTGCACGGACGGGGGCGCGCACGCGGCCGGGCCACGGGGAGCGGGTAGCCACTCGCAGGGGGCCGTCGGCAGGGGGACGCGCCGTCGGCCGGGGGAGCGCGCACCACACGTGTCTTCCGGAAAAAAGAGACCAAGTCGCTCAAGTCTGCATTCTCCGTATATCAGCCGGGCAGTGATCACGGCGTGGATCACCGCGGGCCTCAGGGGGTAGTCATGGCAGCCAGGCCTCTCGTCGCACGACAGCCGAACGAACGCTTGCAGGCACTCATCCAGGAAGCCGGGTGCTCGAATGCGGGGCTGGCACGACGCGTCAACATGGTCGGTACGGAGCGCGGGTTGGACCTGCGCTACGACAAGACGTCGGTGGCGCGCTGGCTGCGGGGCCAGCAGCCGCGCGGCCGGGCGCCCGGGATCATCGCCGAGGCGCTCGGGCGGAAACTGGGACGGACGGTCACGATCGACGAGATCGGCATGGCCAACGGCAAGAACCTCGCCTCGGGTGTCGGACTCCAGTTCTCGCCGACCGTGCTCGGCGCCATCGAGCAGGTCTGCGAGCTGTGGCGCAGCGACGTCGGCCGGCGCGACTTCCTGTCCGGCTCCGCCGTCGCGGCCTCCGCGCTCGTCGAACCGAGCCGTGACTGGCTGATCACCGGAGCGGACACCCAGGTGGCGCGCACCGCCGGCGCCCGTGTCGGTGTCTCGGACGTCGAGGCGGTACGAGCGATGACCGCCGCCCTCACCGACCTGGACCACCGGTTCGGCAGCGGCCATGTCCGTCCGGTCGTCGTGCACTACCTCAACTCCGTGGTGTCCGGGCTGCTGTCGGGGTCGTACCGCGAATCCGTCGGCCGCGAACTGTTCGCGGCCGTCGCGCGGCTGACCGAGCTCGCCGGGTACATGGCCGTCGACACCGGACAGCCCGGGCTCGCCCAGCGCTACTACATCCAGGCGCTGCGGCTCGCCCAGGCGGCCGGTGACCGTGCCTACGGCGGCTATGTGCTGGCCGCCTCCATGAGTCATCTCGCCGCCCAGCTGGGCAACCCGCGGGAGATCGCCCAACTCGCCAGGGCCGCACAGGAAGGCGCCCGGGGCCATGTCACGCCACGGGCCGAGGCGATGTTCCTCGCGGCCGAGGCGCGCGGGCACGCCCTCCTCGGGGACGCCCACACCTGTCACGTGGTGGCCGGCAGGGCGCAGGCGGCGCTGGAGCGCGCCGAACCGCGGTCCGGCGACGACCCGGCGTGGATCGCCCACTTCGACCGTGCCTATCTCGCGGACGAACTGGCGCACTGCTACCGCGATCTGGGCCGGGCCGAAGCGGCCGCGCACCATGCGACGGACGCGCTGGAGGGCCACCCCGAATCGCGGGCGAGGCGGCGGGCCATCGGCCTGGTCCTGCTCGCGACGGCGCAGGTCCAGCAGCGTGAGGTCGAGCAGGCCTGCCACACGGGGACGCGCGCGGTGGAGCTGCTGGGCGGGCTGCGCTCCAGCAGGGGCGCGGAGTATCTGGACGATCTCCAGCAGCGTCTGGAGCCGTACGCGGACGAGCCGGCGGTCCGTGAATTCGGTGCGCGGATGGAGCTACAGGCCGCCTGAGAACCGGAATCAGGGCCTTAACAGCGTCGGGCGGTCGCTTCTTGTTACTGCTTCCACACGTGTGTGCGGGGTGCCTGACGGACCCGGTAGCTTGAACCGACGGTTCCGTAGGTCCACACGTAGGAGTCCCGGTGACGCACAGCGGACAGGGTGACGAGCAGCGGCACACCGCTGCCCGGCCCGCGCACGAAGGCGTCGTGCTGCCCGCCGACGGGTCAGAGCCTTTCATACCAGGTGCCTCCGGCGCCCAGGCGGCTCCGGCCGGCGGGCAGCCGTGGGGCGAGCCCTGGGGTCCGTCGCAGGGGCAGCAGCAGGCGCAGGGCGACGCGTACGGACAGCATGACCACAGGCAGGACCACAGACCCGAGTCGGCCTTCGGGCAGCAGGGCGAGGACCCGTACGGAGCGCAGCGGTACGGACAGGAGCCGCAGGGTCAGGACCCCTACGGAGCCCGGCAGGACCCGCAGTACGGCCGGGACCAGCAGTACGGCCAGGGTCACTACGGGCAGGACCAGTACGGACAGGGCCGGTACGGGGCCGACCAGCACGGCGGTCAGCAGCACGCGCAGGGCCCGTACCGGCCCGACCCGTATGCGCAGCCCGCTCCGCAGCCCTACGACCCTCAGCAGTCCCAGGGGCCCCGGGGCGGCTGGGACGAGGCCCCGGAGGTCACCTACGGCGTCCAGGCACAGCCGCTGCCCCCCGCGCAGCCCTTGCCGGACGCGGTGCCCCCGCAGGCCCTTCCGGCGTCGTCCCCGGGCGTGAGTGCCACGGACGCGACGCAGTTCATCCCGCCCGTCACGGCGGGCGCGCTGCCGCCCGAGACGTCGGCCGAGTCCACCACCTTCCTCGGCACCCGGCCGCTGCCCGGTGCGGGAGCGCGGGCCGGGCAGGGCGGCGCGGGCGAGGCGGCCACCCAGTTCCTGCCGCCGGTACCGGCGGCGCCCAGCGGGGCACCGCTGGGTATCCGGCCCGGAACGCCCGGCGAGCGGCAGCCCCCGGCGGAGTTCGACAGCCTGTTCCGGTCGGACGCCGGGGGCGCCCCGATCGCCGACGCCACACAGCAGTTGCCCCGCTTCGAGAGCGGGCCGCAGCAGCCCTCGTACCAGCAGCAGGCCCCGCAGCAGCGCCGGGCGGCGTCCCACGAGCCGCAGGAGCCGGAGTCGCGGCGGCGCAGGTCCTCACGTGTGCCGGTCATCGCGGCCGTGGTCGTCGGCTGCGCCGTGCTCGGACTCGGCGTCAGCGCGGTGGTGTTCGGCGGTGACGACGAGAAGGGGGCCCCGGACGCTGGCGAGAACGTGGCCGCGTCCTCGTCCGTTCCCGGCGACGACTCCCCGAAGGTCGCGGACGATCCGGCGAAGCCGCAGGCCGAGGCGCTCGACAAGCTCCTCGCCGACAGCAACAACAGCCGTGCGGCGGTGATCCGTTCGGTGGAGAACATCAAGCAGTGCAAGGACCTCGACCAGGCGTCCACGGATCTTCGCGGGGCCGCGGACCAGCGCCGCAGCCTGGTGACCCGGCTGGAAGGGCTGAGCGTCGACAAGCTGCCGCGCCACTCCGAGCTGACGGCCGCGCTCAACGAGGCCTGGAAGTCGTCGGCCTCGGCGGACGACCACTACGCGGTCTGGGCGACGCAGGTCAAGGGCGACAAGGGCTGCAAGGACGGCCGGGCCCGCAACACGGGACAAGCGGCCCAGGGCAACCGGGCCAGCGGTGAGGCCACCAAGGCCAAGCAGGAGGCGTCCCGCCTCTGGAACTCCATCGCGACCAAGTACGAGCTCAGCGAGCGCCGCAGCGACCAGCTGTAGGCCGACCGGCTGTAGGCGAACGGCGGCCCCGGACGGGCGTCCGGCGGGCGGCGGCGAAGGCCGGCGCCGGCCGGATCCGGACGGCCTCGACGATCAGGGCTGTCGGGAGGATCCGTATGGGCCCGGATGACCGGGACACGGGAGCTGTCAGCCGGAGCCGGGCAGGAAAGCCGGACAGGTCTTGATAATTCGGGCAACTCGGTCAGTTCGGGCGGTTCGGGCGGCGAGGCCGCGTCAGCTCGAACGGGTCACGGACGCCGTCAGCGTCTTCGAGACGTCCACGAAGTTGTCCCGCTGCGCCACCAGCCGCCCGTCGCGCACGACCTGGAAGGTCACGCCCCGGTTCACGAGCCGCGGCAAGCCGGAGACGCCCAGCATGTCCTCGTACTCCCAGCGCAGCGCCGGAGTGAGTCCGTCCGTCGACACCCGTACTCCGGTGTCGAGGGCGCGGGAGATCCTCCCGGGCGAGATCTCGTCCGAGTCGAGCGACCGGATGACCGTCTTCAGCACGGTGTAGGCGATCCACGTGGTCTGCACGCCGGCGTCGGCCGGGTCGATGCGGTTGTCGCCGAAGGCGTGCGTGCGGATCACCTTCTTCATCTCGTCCCAGCGCGCGTCGGCCGCGTCCGGGTACCAGCCGGTGAGGAAGGCGCCCTCCAGCGGGCCGTTGCGTCCGCCGGTGCGGTCGATCAGCGACTGGCTGACGCTGCTCAGCACCGAGGAGACCCTGATCTTGCGGTCGTCCTCGGGGAGCCGGCGGAAGGAGTCCATGAAGGTCTCGGTGCGGTCGCCGAGTGCCGCCGTGACGCAGCCGGGGCGGTTGTCGTCGTCCGTCGCGGCTCCCGCGCCCGCCTTGGTGCGGGCTTGTTCGGCCTGCGCGGTGTAGTCGGTCGCGTCCTCCGCCGCCAGGATGTCGGTCGAGGCGCGTCCGCCGGACCCGGCCAGGCCGGCGTTCAGCAGCTCGGGCAGTTCGTCACCGGCCAGCGAGTTGGGCCGTACCAGGGCGACCCGGCGGCACACGTCCGCGAGCTGAAGTCCCTGGCCGGCCAGCAGAGCGGCCTGACCGCCGTTGACGGGATAGGAGAGGTAACTGGTGAACTCCTCCTCCGATATCCCGAAGCCGCCGATGAAGGGGATGCGGGCGGCCTCCAGCGGGGCCATGAAGGCGTCGCCGTGCTGGCTGTAGGAGCCGACGACGGCGTCCACGCCCTCCTTGGCCGCGCGCCGGGCGCAGGTGGCCGCGCCGGTCGGGGTGTTCTGCTCGTTGCAGGAAATGACGCGCAGCTCGTGGCCGTCGATGCCGCCGTGGGAGTTGACCCAGCGGGCGTACGCCTTCGCCATGGCGGGCATGCCGGGCATGTTGGTCGCCTTGGTGTCCTGCGGCGCGAAGGTCATCACCTTGACGGGCTCCCTGGAGCCCCCCGTGCTTCCAGGGAGCACGCCGCACCCGGTGACCAGCAACGTTCCGGCCACCACTGCCACCGCAGGTTTGCGTACGGCGCGAACCCGTGAGGTCCATGAGGGGCGGGGGGAGGAGGAACGTCGCCAACCGGTCATGCTGCGTCACATTTCCGTCTCCCGGGTAACGGAGCAGTGTGCATTGCTCAACGGCGGGTGACCGGGAAGTGAATTACAGGGGCCTGTCGGCCGGGCGGAGAAAGGAACGTACGATCGAAGGCGTGCAGCAAGGTCCTGTCCCCTCTTCCCGTCGCGGGCGTCGCTCCTCCACCATGGGCGACATGCCCCCTACTGACATGCCCTGGTGGCGTTGGCGCAGCAATGTGCGCTCGGCGCTGCACATGCTCTCCGACCCCGTCTTCCATCAGGAGACCTGGCTGGCCGGCCGGGAGGGGTTCGGCGATGTCACCGACGCCGTCTACCGGCTGGTCGAGGACACCTGGCTGGACAACTGGTCCGCCGAGAAGTACGTCGGCACGATCTTCCGCGACTCCAGTGAGGCGGCCCTCGTCGACGTCGCCGTCCTGCGGGTGCTGCGCATCATGCACCAGGTGGGCGCGGACGCCGCCGTCTCCGCCTATATGCAGCACCACGGCTGGCCGGAGGCGGTCCGTGCCGCCCGTGACGCGCATGTACGGCTGGCCGCCAACGACGGCGACGACCCGGACGCGCCGCCGCGCTCGCTGGACGTGCTGCGCATCATGACCCGGTCGGCCTGAGCCGCCCCGCTCGCTCCGGCCGGTCCGTCTGACGGACGGCGTCCGGTGCGCCGTGGCGGATATGGCACCCTACGAGGATGACCGACCAGTACGTCCTGACGCTCTCCTGCCCCGACAAACAGGGCATCGTGCACGCCGTGTCGAGCTATCTCTTCATCACGGGCTGCAACATCGAGGACAGTCAGCAGTTCGGGGACCGGGACACGGGTCTGTTCTTCATGAGGGTCCACTTCTCGGCCGAGGCGCCGGTGACCGTGGAGAAGCTGCGCGCCAGTTTCGCCGCCGTCGGAGACGCCTTCCAGATGGACTGGGAGATCCATCTCGCCGAGGAGCGCATGCGGATCATCCTGATGGTCAGCAAGTTCGGCCACTGCCTCAACGATCTTCTCTTCCGCTCCCGGATCGGCGCGCTGCCGGTGGAGATCGCCGCGGTCGTCTCCAACCACACGGACTTCGCCGAACTCGTCGCCTCCTACGACGTACCGTTCCACCACATTCCGGTCACCAAGGACAACAAGGCGGCCGCCGAGATGCAGCTGCTCACCCTGGTGCACGACGAGAACGTCGAACTGGTCGTGCTCGCCCGCTACATGCAGGTGCTCTCGGACGATCTGTGCAAGCAGCTCAGCGGCCGGATCATCAACATCCACCACTCCTTCCTGCCGAGCTTCAAGGGCGCCAAGCCCTACCACCAGGCGCATGCGCGCGGTGTGAAGCTGATCGGTGCGACCGCGCACTACGTGACGGCCGACCTCGACGAGGGCCCGATCATCGAGCAGGAGGTCGAGCGGGTCGGCCACGAGGTCACCCCGGAACAGCTGGTGGCGATCGGACGCGACGTGGAGTGCCAGGCGCTGGCCCGCGCGGTGAAGTGGCACGCCGAACACCGCATCCTGCTCAACGGCCGCCGTACCGTCGTCTTCGCCTGACGCCTGACGCCTGACGCCTGACGCCTGACGCCTGACGCCTGACGCCCGCCCCTCTGACCTCCGCCCGCGACCCCGGTGCGGCCGGGCCTCACGGTGCCGCCGCCGGGCTGTCGCAGAGGTCGTCCAGGACGAAGGCGTTCTCCTTCTCCTGGAGCTTCCGTTCCGCCTCCAGCTGGTCCAGCAGCCCCGGCAGGACCTTCTCCTTGTCCCCGGCGCCCAGGAACTCCAGGACGGCCCGGTAGAACGCGTCCCGCAGCGTCGGCGGCATGGCGTCCGAGGCGTCCATGCAGATCTGACGGGAGCCGTCGATCAGCCGCTGGACCGCCAGAGTGCTGCCGGACTGCGGGGTGCCGCCGACCGGGGTCCCGGGAAAGAACGGACGCTCGCCCGGCGGCGCTGCCTTCACCCAGTCCTCGCGAGCCTGGCGGGAGGTGAGCCGGCCGAGCAGGTCCCAGGCGGCAGCGCTGGGCCTGAAGACTGCCGCCATGTCGCCCGAGACCTCGTACGCGCCGTCCGCATCCGCCGACTTCATGCCGAGGAACCGGGCGGTCGGGGTGGGCAGCACCGGCGGCACCTCGTCGTCGTAGTGGCGGCGGATGAACGACCCCTGGTGCTCGTAGTCGCACCGGCCGCTCTTCAGCAGCCCGCGGCGGCCGTCCGGAAGCCGCTCGAAGGAGGAGTTGAGCCCCTCCGCGCCGAGGTCCCCCTTGCCGTCCGCGATCAGCTCCGCCCACTTCAGCCAGGCCGGCGCGGTCTTCTTCCACGGCATCCCGCCGGTCGCCCACCGCTCGTACTCCGTCGCGCCCATCTGCTGGAGCAGCAGATCCTCGACCCAGTCGGTGCCCGGCCAGCCCGATGTCGCCCCGGAACCCAGGCCGAGGCACCAGGGGCGCTCCCCGGTCGCCTGCCCGGCCGGCTTCCCGCGGCTCCACACCAGGGACTTGAGGTCGACCCTGACGGGCGCCCAGTAGGCGCGGGTACGGGCCTCGCCCTGCTCGTTCTCGACGGTGACCGTCGGGGCCCACGGCGGGACCGCGGCGCCCGACACCTCCTCCGGCAGCGGGTACGCATCCCCGGCGAGGGCGAACTCGGCCGCGTCCCCCGGGCTGTTGAGGATCGCCATGTCCGGTGGCGCGCCCGCCTGGAGCTGGGCGACGAGCGTCTCGCGCAACGACCGGGTGCCCTTGTACACATAGGTGAGACCCGTCCGCTTCTCCATGCTCCGCAGCACGTCCACGAACGGCTTCTCCTCGCCGTCCGTCCACGAGCCGAGGATGACCAGGGTGCGTTTCTCGGCCGGGTCGGAGCAGCCGCCCGCGGTCACCGCCGCCGCGGTCAGAAGGATGCAGGCGAACAGGGCCCTCAAGCGCTTCATGCGTCCGGGTACTTCCGTCGTGGGCGGGCGGGCGGATAGGGGCGGACGTAGAGGTAGAGGGTCACACCGCAGGCCAGCGCCCCGGTCCCGGCGGCGGCGGACGCGATGCCCGCCGTCAGCGACCAGGTGTCGGGGGTGGCGCCGCGCATCACCGTGTCCGTCCGATGTGCGGTGGCCTCGATCAGACGCGGCGCCTCACGGCCGGCGGTGATCCGCTCCAGTACGCCGAGGTCCCTGCGCACCTGGTCCTGTGCGCCGTGCTCCTCGACCCCGGCCGCCGCGAGCAGGACGGGGGTGACCAGCACGGGCACCGCGGCCGCCGCGAGCTGCACGCTCACCAGCCGCAGCCGGTCGCGCAGGAAGACCGAGGTGCCGACGAGGACGAACGCGAAGAGGGCGGTGGCGAGGGCCGCCGCGGCCGCGGCCGTGAGGGTCAGCGGGCTCCATGCCGCCAGGTCGTCGATCTCGTGGTGCAGGCCCCGCTCCAGCCCGGCTATGCGGTCGAGGATGGAGGTGGGCGGCGACTCGTCACTGTCGGACACCGTGCCCACGCGACCGCGGAGCATGTCGTCGGCGTAGGCGACACCGGCCTTGCGCAGCACGGGTGTCGCGCGGTGCCGCTCGGCCCAGGCGATCTTGTCCCCGTAGCCGACGACCAGGCCGGACACCACCCGCAACTCCTGCTCCTGCGCCTTGCGCAGGGCGCCGGACTGCGCGACGCGGCCGAGGCTCTGGGTGGCTTCCGTGAGCCGGGAGCGGTAGGTCTCGCCGAGCGCGACCATGCCCGGCCGGTCACCGGTGTTCAGCCGGGTACTGGCCTGCTCCTGGGCCAGTTCGAGCGAGGTGCGGGCGCGGGCCAGGTCCACCAGCGCCGGTGCGCACCGGTCCCGCAGCCGTTCCGTACGGTCGTGGATGTCGGTGTACGCGGCGCCCGAGAGCGCGAGGGCGACCACGGCGAGCGCCGGCAGCACCACCATCCGCCGGCGCAGGAATCCGGCGGTGGGGGTGCCGCCGCCCGCCCGTCCCGACGCCCGCAGCCACAGCTCGGGGAACAGCCGCCGCAGCGCGTGCAGCGCACGCACGGCGGCCGGCCGCAGCCGGGCGCGGGCCGCGCGCAGCCGCGGCGCGGCCCGGCTGCCCGGCCGGGACCGGATGGGCGCCTCCTCGGCCGCTTGGGGCGGCCGCAGCGCGGTCATGTCTCCTCCCCGGACGTCCGGGGCCGCCGCACCAGCTGGGGCAACCAGTCACCGGCGGGCCGGCGGGCACGTTCACGGGTGCGCCGGTCCCGCTGATGGCGCACGCCCAGCGGCCGGGTGCGGTACGCGTTGTCCAGCAGCGCCTCGGCCAGCGCGGCGTCCTCCGGGTCGTCGGTGCGGGGCACCTGTTTGGCGAGCCGGCGGTAGCAGGCGGACAGCTGCTCGCGCAGTTCCCGTTCGCTCGCCGGGACCGACGCCGCGGCGGGCAGCGCGGCCCGCAGCTCCGCCAGCGGGTCTACGGCCGTGCCCTTCTCCCGTGCGCCGCGGACCAGTTCGAGCAGCAGCTCCAGCAGTTCCGCGGTGAGCCGTTCGTACGCCTGCCTGTCGGTGAGTCCTTCGTGACTGACCAGCCGGCGCAGGGCGGCGTACGCCCGCACCGCGGACGCGGTGCTCGGCGCGGAGCCGTCCGCGGGCAGGCTCGCGTGGATGCGGACCATCGCGGTGCGGGCCGCGGTGCGGTGCCGGGAGTCCGGCGGGACACCGTCCAGCGAGGCGAGCGCGCGGTCGGGGCTGCGGCGCGCGAGATGGATGCGGGCGAGACCGAACGCGGCGCTGCCGAGAGCGTGGTTGCGCCGCCAGACCGCGTCGTAGAACCGCATGGCCTGCTCCTCGTGGTGGTCGCGCTGCTCCTCGTGCTCGGCGGTGCGCGGTTCGCCGGACCGCCACAGGTCGGCGAGCTTCTCGTGGCAGTAGCCGAGGGCGAGTTTGGGCGCGTACTCGCCGGGGATCGCGCTGTAGACCTCGTCGAAGCAGTTCAGGGCCTGGCGCAGCCGGCCGTGCGCGAGTTCGTTCAGGCCCTGGTGCCAGTCCAGCCGCCAGTCGAAGCGGGCGCGGTCGCCGAGCAGCCGGCGCGCCCGCTCCAGTTCCATCCCGGCGGCGACCAGATGCTTGTCGGGCTGCCGCGCCTGGTCACGGGCGAGCTCCAGATGCAACCGGCAGCGCAGCAGATGCAGTTCGGGCGAGCCCAGCCATTCGTCGCTGAGCTGGAGCAGTCCGGCCGGGTCGGCGTACGAGGTGCGCTGGAGCTCCTTCCAGTTGGGGTCCTCGCGGTCCGCCTTCGGCACCGGGAGCGCGACCGCGACCTCGGCGGGTCCCGGCACGCCCGCGCCGAGCGGCAGGGCGAGGCCGCCGCCGGAGCGCCAGCGCACGAGCGGCGGGGCCTGGCCGAGCTGGCCGTCGAGTGCCGAGGCCCCCGGGTCGAACAGCGGCGACGGCTCGAACGTCTCCTCGCCGAGCCGCAGTGAGCGCAACTCACGCAGGACACCGCGCAGTTGGAGAGACATCTCGTCGGCGGACGCGTAGCGCCGTTTGGGGTCGGGCGCCACCGCGCGGCGCAGGGCCCGCTCCAGCGACTCCGTGCCGAGATCGGCCGGGGGCGCCGGGGCCTTGGTGAGCAGGTCGCCGAGCACGGCGCCGACTCCGTACAGATCGCCCGCGGTGGTCATCTCCCCGCCGGGGCCGGTCTCCGGCGGCCGGTGGCTGACGGGACCCGGATCGCCCGGCTTGCGGACGCCCGCGACATCGATGAGCTTGATGCCGTTGCCGCAGTGCAGCACGTTCGTGAGGGAGAGGTCCCCGTAGACGAGGCCCTCCTGGTCGTGGAGGTAGCTGAGCGCGTCCAGGATCCGCAGCCCGTAGACGACGATGAACTCCCGCAGCCGCGGCCCGGAGAACGGCGGGTCGTGCTGGGCGATGCGTGCCGCGACCCACTCCAGCGGAGCGCCGTCGGCGAACTCCATCACGATGAACTCCGCCGAGGTCGACGGATGCCGGGCGTAGTTGACCACCCGGATGACCGACGGATGGTTGAGGCTGACCAGCCGCAGCCGCTCCCGGTGCGCCTGGAGCACCGCGACGGGATTGCCCGGGTCGAGGATGCCCTTCAGGGCCACCGGGCGATTGTCCAGCAGCAGATCGCGCGCCAGATAGACCTGGCCGTGGCTGCCCTGACCGAGCGGGCCCACCACCTCGTACTGCTGGTGCAGCCGGTCGCCGCCCGTCAGATGGTGTCCGGTGGACGCGATGACGAGCGCGTCCGGGTCGCGCACGGCCACGGACGGCAGATCGGTCAGCCCGTCGCCCGGGAGCTCCACGGCGAAGTCCCGCGGTCCCCGCGGCCCGGCGAGTGCCGCCTCGGCGTTCTCCGCCTCCAGCAGCGCGGTCTCGACGGCGACGGTGAGCTGGAACAGCGCCTGCGGGAGGGCCTTCGTGCCGTGCAGCGGGCCGCCTTCGCGCAGCCGCCGCAGTTCGTCCCGCAGCCGGCGTGACTGTTCCCCGGGAGGACGCGGGTGGGGGAGCGCCGCGGACGGCGGGAGGTGCCGTAAGCGCTGCTCGGTCTCGGCCAGCCTGGTCAGCCGGACCGCCAGCCGCTCGACGCGGGTGCCGGGCCAGCCCGCCTCCAGCAGCTCATCGCGCACCCGCTCCAGCAGCGGGGACTGCGGATCGCTGAAGACGAGGAGCAGCCGGCTGTCGTCCCGGGCGAGCACGGCGCGCAGCAGAGCCACCATCTCCTCGTCCGGCGACGCCGAGCGGTCGACGGCGAGGAACGCGGTGCTCAGCGGCGGGCTCTCCTCGGCGATGCGTTCCAGCAGCGCGGTACGCGAGCCGCCCGGGGACGGAGCCCTGTCGAGGCCGATGCGTTCGGCCGTCAGCCCGGCGAGCTCGTCGGCCGTGCGGTTGGTGGCGTCCACCGCGATGTCGATACCGCCGATCTGCGGCTCCCCCGCCGTGCTCCCGGAGGCGCAGGGCGGGCTCTGCTCCCGGTCGGCGAGGGTGAGGGCGCTGCGGATGGTGAACAGCAGCGCCTGCTCGCCCTCGCCCGCGAACAGCACCTCGACCGGGTCCGTGTCCGGTGCGCCGTCCAGCCAGTGCGTCATCCGGCGGTGCAGCCCCGGCACCCGGCCGGACGCGGTCCGTTCGGGCGCCACGGCGACACCGGCCGAGACGGCCTTGGGCCCGGTGACGGTGATCCCGAGCCGCTCCAGCGGCAGATGCTTGAGCACCGTCTCGGTCGGGATCATGTACGCGTGCTCGCGGCGGACCGGGGCCTTCGGTGTGCCGAACTGATGGGCCAGGATGCCGAGGAGGCGCCGCGACCCGCTGTGGACGACACCGCTGCCGCTGTAACCGTGGCGGACGGTGTAGGGCGCGCCCTCGGGGTCGAGCTGCACCCACTCCGCCCGGTGGCCGGGGCCGCCGCGCCCCATCAGCCGCGCGGTCAGATGCTCGCCGCCCGGCAGGTCCTCCGGGTAGCCGGTCAGATGGACGGGGTTGCCGGGCCCCGGCACCTGGCGGTGCAGCACGGCGTGCGGCACGGCCGGCTCGTGATCGAGCTTGAGCAGCGCGAGATCGCCGGCGAACTCGGTGGTGGGCTCGACCAGATACTCCTGGAGCACCCGCGCCCGCAGCGGCTCGGGCTCCGGTCCCGGGGCGGCCGGCACGTCGACGTACACGGTGTCGAAGGGGATGCGCCTGCCGTCCAGGCCGGGCCGGGACAGCACGGTGTGGGCGCAGGTCAGCACCAGTCCTCCGGGGAGCAGCACCCCCGCACCCAGCGGACGTCCGGAACGGTTCTGCGTACGGAACAGGCAGACCCGCCAACTTTCCTCTTGCGACGATGAGTTGGACGTACGCAACGGCTCCCTCATACTGCTCAACGATAACTACAGCGAACGGGGGGCGCGATGGCTGAGCGTGACGAAGGCGCGGTGGTGGGGCTCGCCGAGGTGATCGGCCAGGTCCGGGACGAGCTGGAGCAGGCACAGCTCGCGGGCGAGGGCCGTGATCTCAAGTTCAGCGTGGAGAGGGTGAACCTGGAGTTCGCGGTGCAGGTGCGGCGCGAGGGCAGTGGCCGCGCGGAACTGCGGATCGGCGTGCTCACCGCGGGCGGCGGTGGATCGGCGGCGCGCGACACCACGCACACGATCCAGATCGAGCTCAAGCCCCAGGGCCGGGGCGGGGACCCGAATCTGATGGTGGGCGGGGAGTAGGGCCCCCCGTCCGCACCTCGCGGTCCGCCGCGACTCAGAGTCTGCTCAGCGAGGCGGCGGCGAACAGGACGTCCCTGATCGCCTCGCGGTCGCCGTCCTGACCCGCGGCGGCCTCCTCCGGTGGCACATGACCGGCCACCAGCCGGCAGAACTCGACCGCGTCGAGCGCGACTTGGGCCACCGCGTGGTCGGGTGAGCCGATGGCGGCGGGGGAGTCCAGGGCGATGTACCAGTTCCCGCCGCCGGCGCCCTCGACCTCCAGATGCAGCGAGCGTCCCGGGGCGCCGGCCGCGACCAGATGTCTGGCCGGCCCGGCGAGACCGGCACGTCTGCGTCCGGCGAGTGCCGCGGGCAGCATCCGGGCCGCGAGGTCGATCATCCGGTTCAGATGGGACCCGCTCGGCGGGTCGTACGGATAGTCCACCGCGTCCGCGATGTCGTCGGCGTGTATCCAGCACTCGAAGGCGCGGTCGAGGAGGGAGTCCCGCAGCGGCAGCGCGAAGTCCCCGTACGACACGGACAGTTCGGCCACGCCGCGGCCCGCGAAGGAAACCGTGCGGATCAGGGTGTGGCTCTGGTCGCGCCACGGTTCGTGGACGGCGCGGGTGGCCGGTTCGTCCGCGCCCCAGAACGCCTCCGTGCGCTCGGTCGGCCCGCCGGCCGGTGTCCACCCCAGCGGATCGTCCAGACCGAGGGCGCCCGCCACCAGGCCGTCGACCGTCATCAGATGCCCGATGACCCCGGCGACGGTCGTCCGCCGGCTCGCCCCGCTCTCGCCCTCGAACCATTTGAGCCGGACCGGCGCATGCCACTCGGACTCGCCGATGTCCCGCAGCAGCGCGTCCAGCCGGGCGGTCTCGGCGTCGTACGGGTTGGCCCACGCCGGCACGGGGATACGGGCGGGCCTGCGGCCCAGGCAGTTCTCCAGCACCCGGAACCGCAGCAGCGGGTCGAGATCGAGGTCGCGGTCGGTGTGCAGCAGTCCGACGGCGTCCCGCAGCCGCAGCGCCTCCTCCGCGCAGGGGGCGCAGTCGCCGAGGTGCTCCTCGACGGCCGCGGTCTCCTCCGCGGAGCAGGCGGACAGTGCCCAGGCACCGAGCAGGGACTTGAGCACGCTGTGGGACAGCCGTTCCTCCGTCTTCTCCCCGCTCTCCCCGCTCTCCCCGCTCTGTCCGTCCTGCCCGGTCTCCGTGGGCGGCTCGGGCCGGGCGTCCTCCTCGGCCGGCGGCACGGTCAGATCCCGCGCCGCGAGGTCGTCCGCGGCCGTCCGGGGCCCGGGTATGCGGGGAGCGCCCCGCACCTCGTCGGGTGCGTCCTCGTCGTCGCCGCGGCCACCGTCCAGGGGCCCGTTCACAGGGAGCGTCCGTATCCGGGCGGGGAAGAGCCCTCCAGAGGGCGGGTGTGGGCGGTCGAGAGCAGTTGCAGGCCGAGCCGCAGCCGGCGCCGGGCCTCGTCCTCGGTGACCCCGAGGTCGGCGGCCGTCTGCCGGTAGTCCCTGCGCTGGAAGTACGCCAGCTCCAGCGCCGCGCGCAGCGGGGCGGGCATGGAGGTGACGATGTAGTCCGCGCGGGCCGCCACGGCCGCCCGGCGCACTTTCTGCTCCAGTTCCTCCGTGGAGCCCTCGCCGGCGTTCACCAGCGCGGCGGCCTCGGTCCGGCGCAGCCGGTGGACGGCCTGATTGTTGGTGAGCTTCGCCACCCAGGACCGCAGAGAGCCCTGTTTGGGGTCGTAGGCCTCCGGGTTCTCCCAGATGTAGCCGAAGACCTCGCGGGTCACCTGGTCGGCGGCGGTGTCGTCGTCCAGCACCCGATGGGCGAGCATGTGCACGAGCGAGGCGAACCTGTCGTAGAGCTCACCGAGCGCGGCGGCCTCGCCCCGCGCCAGCCGCTGCTGCATCCTGCGGTCCCAGCGCGGCGGTGTGTCCTTTGCCATGCGGCCCCCAAGCCTCGCCCCTGCGCACTGCCCCTGTGCCTGTCGCCTCTTCGAATGTAATGCGCCTGCACGAGGACGCACGCCCCTTTGCGTCAAGTGCGCCCCCGACGGGGTCCGCGAATGGTAGGGACTGACACCATCGTGGAACTGCCGCAATCTCGGTGTTTCGGGCCACGGGCGTTGGGAAGGCGGACAGGAAGCTCAGATTCCGGTACCCGCGGTACAGACGCAAGGACACCAGGAGAGGCTCCGATGGTGATGCTGAAGGTGGACGAGGACCGGCAGGGCGCGTGGACCGTGCTGCACGTCAGCGGGGAGCTCGATCTCGTGTCCTCACCGGTGGTCCGTCAGCATGTGCACGAGGCGGTGGCCGAGGGCCACCGGGACGTGGTGCTGGATCTCTCGGGCGTGCAGTTCTGCGATTCCAGCGGAGTGGGCGTACTGATCGCCTCCCGCCGGCTGCTGCACTCCTGCCGCGGCCGGCTGCGGCTGATACTGCCGGCCCGCGGCGCGGAGGAGGGTTCGCACGTCAACCGCGTGCTGGCCGCTCTCGGCGTGCGCCGGCTCTTCGACGTGTACGAGGACACCGAAGCGGCCACCGACGAGAAGGCCGCCCCCCTTTCCGCCTGACCCTCCGCCGACGGCTTCACCCGGGGTCTTTGCGCATGCCGCTTCCACGTAATTGGCCCAGTAGGTGCACACGCCAGCCGTCGGGGCCGTACTCTCCCCGCATGGACAGCGCACAGTACGAGCGCAAGATCGCGTCTCGCTTCGCCGCCTTCGACCAGGACGGCAACGGCTACATCGACCGTGAGGACTTCAGCGGGGCGGCCGCACGGCTGCTCGCCGAGTTCTCCACGACCGCACGCTCGGACAAGGGGCAGGCCTTGTACAGCGGCGCCGAGGCGTTCTGGCAGGGAATGGCGGGAATCGCCGATGTCGACGGGGACCAGCGGGTCACCCGCCAGGAGTTCGTCACCGGAGCGGTCAAGAGACTGCGTGACAATCCGCAGCGGTTCGCGGAGATCGCCCGCCCGTTCCTGCACGCCGTGATCGCCATCGCCGACGAGGACGGTCAGGGAGTCACCCCGTCCGCGGCGGAGCGGGTGATGCGGGTGCTGGGTGTGGACGAGTCGCGTGCCTCGCAGGCCGCGGCCGCGCTGGACGCGGACGCGGACGGACGGATCAGCGAGGAGGAGATCCTCACGGCGTTCGCGGCGTACTACGTCACGCCGGAGCACCCCTAGGGAGCCTGGGGATCCCTCTTACGCGAACCGTTCCCTGAGCTTGTACTTGAGCACCTTGCGCAGGGTCTCGTTCCGGGGGAGGGCGCTCACCACCTCCAGCTGCTCCGGCAGTTTGTACGTGGCCAGACCCTCCCCCCGCAGATACGACGTCACCGCGTCCAGCGTCAGCTCCGGAGCGCCCTCCGCCCGTTCCACGACCGCGCACACCCGCTCGCCGCGGTCCGCGTCCGGCAGCCCGATCACCGCCGCGTCGGCCACGCCCGGATGCCCGTGCAGCAGGTCCTCGATCTCCTGGGCCGAGATGTTCTCGCCCTTGCGGATGATGACGTCCTTCAGTCGTCCGGTGAGCACCAGATGGCCGCTCCCGGTGAGCCGGCCGAGGTCCCCGGTGATCAGGAAACCGTCGTCGTCGAAGACCTGAGCGGTCTGCGCCGGGTCCAGATACCCCTGGCAGACCGCCTCGCCGCGCAGCCGCACCTCGCCGTCGACGATGCGGATCTCCATGCCCTCCGGCGGACGGCCCTCGGTGGTGGCGAGGTTCTCGTCGGTGTCGTCGGGCGAGCCCATGGTGATCATCGGCACCTCGGTCATGCCGTAGCCGTGGGTGAGCCGGCAGCCCAGCTCGCGGACGACGGCGTGGTACAGCTCTGGCGGTTTCGGCGCACCGCCGCCGGCCAGCAGCCGCAGGGTGGGGATCAGCTTCTCGCCCGGCTGTTTGCGCTGCTCGGCGAGGAACATCGAGTAGAACGCCGTCGAGCCGCCCGCCGTCGTCACACCGTGCTTGCGGTAGTCGTCCAGGGCGTCGGGCAGGGCGAACGTCTCGAAGAGCACCGCGGGGAAGCCGTACAGCAGCAGCATCACCAGGTAGTCGGCGCCGCCGATGTGCGCGAAGGGAAAGGCGATGGACCCGACGTCGTCCTCGCTCAGACGCAGTGCGTGGGCCAGGCAGGAGCCGCCCGCGATCAGTGAACGGTCCGTGTGCAGTACGCCCTTGGGGTCGGACGTGGTCCCGGAGGTCCAGTAGATCCAGCGCACCTCACCGCCGTCGGCCGGGGGCGGCGGCAGCACGGCGGGGTCGCCGTCGGGCAGGGTGCCGTAGGCCTCGAAGGCTCCGCGGGCGCCGATCCGTTCCGCCATCGCGGTGTGGTCGAATCCCCGCCACCGGCCCGGTACGGCGAAGTGCTCCGCCTCGGCCGCGTGCAGCGCGAAGGCGACCTCGCGATCCCGGTAGAAGGGGATCACGGGCGACTGCACCGCGCCGAGCCGGGCGAGCGCCATGGAGAGAAGCACCGTCTCGATCCGGGTGGGGAGCTGCCAGGCGACCACGGTGCCGGGCCGCACTCCGCGCTCGGACAGTCCGGCCGCGACCCGTTCGGCCCGGTCGCACAGTCCGCCGAAGGTCAGGGCGCGGTCGCCCTGGATCAGCACCGGCCGGTCGGGGGTGAGTGCGGCCCTTCGCCGCAGGAGGTCCCACAGCGTGCGGGATGCGGCGAGAGCGTGCGCGGTCTCGTTCATGGGGCCGTACGACCTCCAGACCTGACGGGCAGTCAGACAGTGGCGAGAGCGTAGAGCTCTCCGCCTTGTCGGTCCAGGGGTGCGGGGCTAGCCTGCTTTCTGACGAACCATCAGATACGGCATCGGGTACGGCATCGGCTTCCACACCGGACACGGCTTTCTCCCGGGCACGGCGGAGGGGACACCATGGCTGAACTTCCTCGGATCGTCAGCGTCGACGACCATGTGATCGAACCGGCACACCTCTTCGAGACCTGGCTCCCCGCGAAGTACCGCGACCGGGGCCCGAGGCCGCTCACCGCGGGCATCGGCGAACTGGCCTACGTCGCCGGCAAGTACCGGATCACCATGGACCCGGACGGCCCGCCGACCGACTGGTGGATCTACGAGGATCTGAAGTTCCCGTACAAGCGGAACATCGCGGCGGTCGGCTTCGACCGCGACGAGATGACCCTCGACGGCATCACCCGCGCCGAGATGCGCCCCGGCTGCTGGGACCCCAAGGAACGCCTGAAGGACATGGACCTCAACCATGTCGAGGCCTCGCTCTGCTTCCCCACCTTCCCCCGGTTCTGCGGGCAGACGTTCGCTGAGGCGCACGACAAGGAGGTGGCCCTCGCCTGTGTGCGCGCCTACAACGACTGGATGGTGGAGGAGTGGTGCGGCGACAGCGGCGGCCGGCTGATCCCGCTGTGCATCATCCCGCTGTGGGACATCGAGCTCGCCGTCGCGGAGATCAGGCGCAACGCGGCGCGGGGCGTCCGGGCCGTGACGTTCTCCGAGATCCCGACCTACCTCGGGCTGCCCTCGATCCACTCCGGGTACTGGGACCCGTTCTTCGCGGCCTGCCAGGAGACCGGGACGGTCGTGAACATGCACATCGGTTCGTCCTCGCAGATGCCGGCCGCGTCCCCCGACGCACCGCCCGCCGTGCAGGCCTCGCTCAGCTTCAACAACGCCATGGCCTCGATGATGGACTTCCTCTTCAGCGGCGTGCTGGTGAAATTCCCCCGGCTGAAGCTGGCGTACAGCGAGGGCCAGATGGGCTGGATCCCCTACGCGCTGGAGCGCGCGGACGACGTGTGGGAGGAGCACCGGGCTTGGGGCGGGGTGCGCGACCTGATCCCCGAGCCGCCCTCGACCTACTACTACCGGCAGATGTTCTGCTGCTTCTTCCGCGACAAGCACGGCATCGCCTCGCTCGACGTCGTCGGCCGGGACAACGCCACCTTCGAGACCGACTATCCGCACGTCGACTCGACCTTCCCGCACACCAAGGAGGTCGCGCTCGACCACGTCAAGGGCCTCGACGACGAGACCATCCACAAGCTGATGCGGGGCAACGCGATCCGGATGCTGGGCCTGGACCTCGACTGATGGACCTCACGTACACGGCGGAGGAGGAGGCCTTCCGGACCAGGCTGCGTGACTGGCTCGCCACCTCGCTGCCCACCCTGCCGCCCGCGCCGTCCCCGGACGACTGGCCGGGACGGCGGGCGTACGACACCGCATGGCAGCGGCTGCTGTACGACGCGGGCTACGGCGAGGTGCATTGGGACGCGGCCCCGACGCGGCGGCTGATCTTCCTGGAGGAGACGGAACGCGCCGGGGCGCCCTATGTCGGCGCGAACTTCGTGGGTCTGCTGCACGCGGGACCGACGATCGCGGCGGACGGCACGGCCGAGCAGCGGCAGCGCTGGCTGCCGCCGATCCTGCGCGGAGACGAGATCTGGTGCCAGGGCTTCAGCGAGCCGGACGCCGGGTCCGACCTCGCGTCCCTGCGGACGAAGGCCGTCCGCGACGGCGACAGTTACGTCGTCACCGGCTCCAAGATCTGGACCTCGCACGCCGAGGTCGCCGACTGGTGCGAGCTGCTCGTCCGCACCGGCCCCGGCAACCCGAAGCACCGGGGCATCACCTGGCTCGCCATGCCCATGGACGCGCCCGGGATCACCGTACGTCCGCTGCGCACCCTCGCGGGGTCGGCCGAGTTCGCCGAGGTGTTCCTCGACGAGGTCAGGGTGCCCGTCGCGAACCGAATCGGTGAGGAGAACGACGGCTGGCGCGTCACGATGGTCACCCTGTCCTTCGAACGCGGCACCGCCTTCGTCGGCGAGGTCGTGGCCTGCCGCCGCACCCTCGGCGAACTGGCCGCGGCGGCCCGCGGGAACGGCCGCTGGGACGACCCGGCCCTGCGCCGCCGGCTGGGCCGCCTGCACGCCGAGTTCGGGGCGCTGTGGCGGCTGATCCAGTGGAACGTGAGCGAGTCCCAGGCGACGGGCCAAGTGCCGGGCGTCGGCGGGTCCGTCTTCAAACTGCGCTACTCCCATGCGCGTCAGGAGCTCTACGAGGCGGCGGCCGAGGTGCTCGGCCCGGACAGCCTGGATCTGTCCCACGCGTGGACGCAGGAGCGGCTCTCGTCGCTGTCGTACACGATCGCCGCGGGTACCTCCCAGATCCAGCAGAACATCATCGCCGAGCGCATCCTCGGCCTGCCGAAGGGCCGGTGACAGTGGACTTCCAACTCACCTCCGAGCAACGGGCATTGCGGTCGGGCGTACGAGAGGTGCTGTCCCGCCTGCTGCCCGGGGACCCGCTGCCCGCACCCCGGCCGGACCGCGCGCTGTGGCGGGAGCTCGGGCGGGCCGGGTTCTTCTCGCTGCGGCTGGAGGAGAAGGAGGGCGGTGCCGGCTGCGGGCTTCCCGAGGCAGTCCTCGCCTTCGAGGAGGCGGGCCGGACCCTGCTGCCCGGCCCTCTCGTCGCCACCCACCTCGCCGCCGGAACGGTGGAGGGCGCCGCGACCGGCGAGACGGTCGTGACCCGGGTCGACGGAGTTCTGGTTCCGTGGCTGGACGCGGCCGACCAGGTGCTCGGGGACGCCACCGGAGCCGTACCGCTGCGGTCGGTCGATCCGCTCACCCCGCTGCACCGCGTGCCCCGGCCCGCCTCCGCCGCCGAGGGCGCGCACGACGGCGTGGCCGCGCTCCTCACGGCCGCCGAACAGCTCGGCAGCGCCGCGTGCACCACCGATCGTGCCGTACGACACGCCATGCAGCGCGAGCAGTTCGGGCGTCCGGTCGGTGGCTTCCAGGCAGTCAAGCATCTGTGTGCCCAGATGCTCGTACGCACGGAACTCGCGCGCAGCGCCGTCTACGCGGCCGCCGTCACCGGGGACCGGACGGAGATCGCGGGGGCCAAACTCCTCGCGGACGACGCCGCCGTGCGCAATGCCCGCGACTGCGTCCAGGTGCACGGCGGCATGGGCTTCACCTGGGAGGCCGGCCTCCATCTGCATCTCAAGCGGGCGTGGGTCCGGGCGCAGTTGTGGCCGACCGCCGAGGAGGCGGCGGACATCCAGGCGGAGGCGCTCGCCGCGCCGTCGTGATGCGTCACCCAGCGTCGATACCGGGTTGTGTCCTTCGGGTGTCTCGTCACGGGCCGTTGCCGGGCCGGGCCTCCGGTACGCTCCGTCAGATGCGAGTGGTTCCGAGGCGGGGCGGTCACGGTGTTGCCGGTGCGGTGGCTCCGAGCCCGGGAATGTGCGCCGCTCGTCCCCCTGAGGGACGGGTCGCGAGCCTCTGTTCGACTCCCCGCAGCGTGCGTCGCACAGTATGCACCACGGGTACTCCTTCGCGCTGGAATATGCCCGAAGCGCTTGTTGCGGTGACTGTACGTCAACCATGCTGTCTCGTACGTGAGTCACGTTCGGTGACCTGGTCGAGGACCCTGTCGAGGCGCGAGGCGATGTGTCCGCCGGTTCGGATGGTGTGAGCGGTGCAGGTGCTTCAGGTTCAGTTGGAGGTCGGGCCCGATCCCGCGGAGGTGAGCCGGGCCCGTAGATGGGCTCGCTCACGACTCGTCGGATCGGGCATAGGGGACGACGAACCGCTCGCCGACACCCTGATTCTGCTGATCTCCGAGCTGGTCACCAACGCCGTTGTGCACACCGGCTGTCCGGCCGTCCTGCGCATGCTCTTCGGCTCGGGGGTCGCCGAGGCAGGCACGGTGCGGGTGGAGGTCGCCGACATCAGCGCCCGCCCGCCGCAGCCGCGGCGCGCCGAGGGCCAGGACACCGGCGGTCGCGGGCTCGAACTCGTCGACGGGCTCGCCGATCGGTGGGGCTGGCAGCGCGAGGGCACCGGCAAGTCCATCTGGTGCGAGGTCGACCGCTGTGCGGCAGCGGCGCCGGCCGTCCGGTTCGAGCGGGGGGCGCGAGGCTTCGCGACCGCGCAGCAGTAGCGGCCGCTCCGTCGCGGATCGCTTCACGGGCCTCTGTTCACGGGACCTGGTCAACGGGCCTCCGCTCGCGGGGCCCCTGGTTCGCGCAGCTCCCGTCTCCGATGCCCGGTGCGGCATGGCCACGACGCCGGCAGGGGCGCGCTTGCGGCACGGGCGGTGGCTTTCGTACGGCCGCGGGCTCTTTGCACGGTCGCGGTCACCGCACGAACGCCGCCGCCCCCCGGGTCATGAGCACGGTCCCCGGCACGGTCACAGGACGGCGACCGGTGCGACGGGCGTCCCCGTACCGCCGACGAACGGTTCGGGCATCGCGGAGAGCAGGAACGCGTAGCGCTTTTCTTGTGCACAGGCTGTGGACAAACTTTCCAGGTTCCAGTTCTGGCCCTGCAACATGCCCATCTCGACCAGATCGAGGGCGTGCACCGCCAGCCACAGATCCTCGATCTCGGGCGGGAAGATCTCGAAGGTGAGGGTGTCGTTGGCGACGGCCGCGACATCGTGGGCGTGGAACCACTCGGGCGTCCGCACGGACAGCCCCGGTGACGGATACCCGTAGCCGTGCTTGTCTCCGCCGAGGGCGAGCTGGATCTGACCCGTCCGTACGAGCACGATGTCGCCCGCCCGGACGGTGACATCGCCGAAGTCCGCGGCCTCCTCCAGGTCCTCCGGTGTCACGGCGTGGTCGCCGGGCAGCCGGTCAAGCCCCTTCGCGCGGGCGACGTCGAGCAGCACGCCCCGGGAGACGACGTACGGGATCTTGTCGATGCCGCTGAACCGGGCGCGGGTGTGCGCCGTCACGGTGTCGGCGGGCCGGCCGTTGTAGATGCGCCCCGAGTGGGAGGCATGGGTCAGGGCGTCCCAGTGGGTCGCCGCCTGGAGCCCCATCGTCACGACATCGTCGCTGGTCGCGACCGTGCCCGGGCCGAACAGCTCCTGGTTGATCTGGACCATGGCGTGCAGCGGGTTCACCCGGCCCGGGATCAGGCCGGTCTGGATGCCGTCCTGGTGGAGGGGGAGGGCCAGCGGGACGCGACGGCCGGTGCGGACGGTTGCGGCAGCGGCTCTGACGGTCTCGTCGGTGATCAGGTTGAGGGTGCCGATCTCGTCGTCCTCACCCCAACGGCCCCAGTTGTTGACGCGTTTGGCGATCTCGTGGAACTCCGCTGACAGGGACATCGCGCCTCCTGGGGCTTGTGCTCGACCGTCCGGCTGACCGTAGAATCTAACGGACCGTCAGAAACCGCGGGAAGGGGCCGATGTGGGGAACTTCTTGGCAGGCAAGGTCGTCGCCGTGACAGGCGCCGGACGCGGCATCGGGCGCGCTGTCGCACTGGCCGCCGCTACGGAGGGCGCGCGGGTCGTCGTCAACGACCACGGCGTCCCGGTCGGGGGCGGCGAGCCGGAGTCCGAGGTCGCCGCGTCGGTCGTCAAGGAGATCGAAGCGGCGGGCGGTTCGGCCGTCGCCGTGGCCGACGACATCGCCACGATGGCCGGCGGGCAGCGGCTCGTGGACATCGCGCTCGCCGAGTACGGACGGATCGACGGCGTCGTGTGCGTGGCGGGCATCCTGCGCGAGCGGATGCTCTTCAACATGTCCGAGGAGGAGTGGGACCCGGTCGTCGCGACGCATCTGAAAGGCACCTTCACCGTCTTCCGCGCGGCATCGGCCGTGATGCGGAAACAGGGATCGGGCACGCTGATCGGCTTCACCAGCGGGAACCACCAGGGATCGGTGGCGCAGGCGAACTACTCGGCGGCCAAGGGCGGCATCATCTCGCTCGTCCGCAGCGCGGCACTCGGGATGCACAAGTACGGGGTCACGGCCAACGCGGTCGCACCGGTCGCCCGCACCAGGATGTCCGCGAACGTGCCCATGGAACTCAAGGAGATCGGCGAACCGGAGGACGTCGCGGCGCTGGTGGTCTATCTGCTCTCCGAGCGCGCGCGCGAGGAGCGGATCACCGGGCAGGTCTACACGGTCGCCGGCCCCAAGATCGCGGTGTGGGCGCAGCCGAGGGAGCTGCGCGCCGCCTACGCCGACGGGCCGTGGACGCCTGAGCGGATCGCGGACTTCCTGCCGGGGACGGTGGGCGTGGACCCGATGCCGATGCTGGCGCTCCTGGAGGATCAGGCGCGGGCCGCGGCCGAGGGGAAGCGGCCCAACGTGTGAGAGAGCCGGGCCCCTCACCGGCGCCCGGCACGTCGTCGCCACAACGGGAGGTCCGCATGGACGACCAGGCGTTCCGGGAGAAGGCCCGCACCTGGCTGGAGAAGCATCTCGGCGCGGGCCACCCCGAAGGGCGGGCCTGGGAGCGTGAGCTCGGGCGGGACGGCTGGGTCGGGCTCGGATGGACCGAGGACGGGTACGGAAACCGCCGTGCCGGACTCGTCCAGCAGGTCGTCTGGGCCGAGGAGTACGCCCGCTCCCGCGCCCCCTCCCGCGTCGGCCACATCGGCGAGAACCTTCTCGGTCCCACCCTCATCGCCTTCGGCACGAAGGAGCAGAAGGACCGGTTCCTGCCCGCGGTCGCCCGGGGCGAGGAGCTGTGGTGCCAGGGCTACAGCGAGCCCGGCGCCGGGTCCGATCTCGCCGGGGTCCGGACGCGCGCGGTCCGCGAGGGCGGCACGTACCGGATCAGCGGCCAGAAGATCTGGACCTCCCTCGCCCAGGACGCCGACTGGTGCTTCGTCCTCGCGCGGACCGAACCGGGCTCCGCCCGGCACCACGGCCTGTCCTTCCTCCTCGTTCCGATGGACCAGCCGGGCCGCATCCAGGTACGGCCCATCCGGCAGATGACCGGCACGAGCGAGTTCAACGAGGTCTTCTTCGACGGCGCGAGTGCCCGCGCCGAGCATCTCGTCGGCGGCGAGGGCGACGGCTGGCGCGTCGCCATGGGGTTGCTCGCCGTGGAGCGGGGGGTGTCGACGCTCGTCCAGCAGATCGGGTTCGAGGAGGAACTGGGGCGGGTGATCCGGGTCGCCGTGGCGAACGGCGCCGCCTGTGACCCCGTCGTCCGGGACCGTCTCGTACGCCAGTGGGCCGAGCTGCGCACCATGCGGTGGAACGCCCTGCGCACCCTCGGATCGCCGCACGACCGCCCCGGAGCCGCCGCGGCCGTCGGCGCCCCCAGCGTCGCCAAACTGCTGTGGGGCGGCTGGCACCAGCGCCTCGGCGAACTGGCGATGGCGGTACGGGGTGCGGGTGCGGCCATCGGCCCCGGGGACTGGAGCGCCGAGAGCCCCTACGAACTCGACGCGTACCAACGGATGTTCCTCTTCAGCCGGGCCGACACCATCTACG
Source organism: Streptomyces sp. NPDC096193 (assembly GCF_040302905.1). Lineage (NCBI taxonomy): Bacteria > Bacillati > Actinomycetota > Actinomycetes > Kitasatosporales > Streptomycetaceae > Streptomyces > Streptomyces sp. NPDC096193. Next base: position 111,723 of record NZ_JBEOSJ010000018.1, read on the forward strand.
GCGGTTCGGACGAGATCCAGCGCAACATCATCGCCGAGCGTGTACTCGGCCTGCCGAGGGAACCCAGGGAGCCGAGATGAGAGGCGTCGTCTTCGACGGCACACAGCCCCAGGTGGTCGACGATCTGGAGGTACGGGACCCGGGTCCCGGCGAGGTCCTGGTGGCGATCGCCGCCGCCGGGCTGTGCCACAGCGATCTGTCGGTGATCGACGGCACCATCCCCTTCCCCACGCCGGTGGTGCTCGGCCACGAGGGCGCGGGCGTCGTCGAGGCGGTCGGCGCGGGCGTCGCCCACGTCGGGCCGGGGGACCATGTCGCGCTCTCCACGCTCGCCAACTGCGGTGCCTGCACGGACTGCGACCGCGGCCGCCCCACGATGTGCCGCTCGGCGATCGGCCGGCCCGGCAGGCCCTTCAGCCGCGGCGGCGAACCGCTGTTCCAGTTCGCCTCCAACTCCGCCTTCGCGGAACGCACCGTCGTCAAGGCCGTCCAGGCGGTGAAGATCCCCTCCGACATCCCCCTGACGTCCGCGGCCTTGATCGGCTGCGGCGTCCTGACGGGCGTCGGAGCCGTACTGAACCGGGCGAGGGTCGACCGGGGCGAGAGCGTCGTCGTCGTCGGCACCGGCGGTATCGGGCTCAACGTCCTGCAGGGCGCGCGGATCGCGGGGGCGTCCACGGTCGTCGCGGTGGACTCCAACCCGGCGAAGGAGGAGGTGGCACGGCAGTTCGGAGCGACGCACTTCCTAGCGTCGGCCGAGGGCGTACGCCCGATCCTGCCGACCGGCGCCGACCATGTCTTCGAATGCGTCGGCAGCACCGCGCTGATCCGGCAGGCGATCGACCTGCTGGACCGGCACGGACAGGCGATCCTGCTCGGCATGCCGGCGGCGACGGCGGAGGCGTCGTTCGTCCCGGCGGCGATGTTCCTGGACAAGTCCATTCTGGGCTGCCGCTACGGCTCGTCCCGCCCGCAGCACGACATCGCCCTGTACGCCGATCTGTACCGGCAGGGCCGGTTGCTGCTGGACGAACTGGTCACCGAGACCTATCCGGTGGAGGACTTCGCGAAGGCCGCGGACGACGCGCACCACGGACGGGTGGCACGCGGGGTGCTCACCTTCTGAGCGGCGGCGGGCGGTCTCCTTCCGGCCGTCCGCCGTCCCTCAGCCCGCGCCCGTTCCGGCCCGGAACGTCCGCCGGTACACGGTCGGCGCGACGCCGAGAATCGCCTGCAGATGCTGGCGCATCGACTGGGCCGTACGGAACCCGGCGTCCCGGGCCACCTGGTCGACCGAGAGGTCCGTGGACTCCAGCAGATGCCGGGCCCGCTCCACGCGCTGCTGCGTGAGCCACTGGCCCGGACTGACACCGACCTCCTCGCGGAACCGGCGCGTGAAGGTCCGTACGCTCATCGACTCCCTCTCGGCCATGTCCCGCAGCTGGATCGGCTCGTGCAGGCGGCCGAGCGCCCAGCCGCGAGCGGTGGTCGTCGTCGCCGACTGGGCCTCGGGGAGGGGGCGTTCGATGTACTGCGCCTGTCCGCCGTCGCGGTGCGGGGGTACGACGGTCCGGCGCGCGACGTCGTTGGCGACGGCGGTGCCGTGGTCCCGCCGCACGATGTGCAGACACAGGTCGATGCCGGCGGCCACGCCCGCCGAGGTGAGGACGTCGCCGTCGTCGATGAACAGGACGTTCGCGTCGACGCGGACGGACGGGAAGAGCCGCTGGAAGTGCCGGGCGGAGGACCAGTGGGTGGTGGCCGGACGGTTGTCGAGGAAGCCGGCCGCTGCGAGGACGTAGCCGCCGGTGCAGATGGAGACGAGGCGGGTGCCGGGCCGGATGTGCGCGAGGGCGGCGGCGAGTTCCCCGGTGAGCCGGCCCTCCTCGTACACCGGGCCCAGCTCGTACGAGGCGGGGATCACCACGGTGTCGGCGGTGGCGAGTGCCTCGGGGCCGTGCTCGACGTGGATGTCGAAGTCGGCGTCGGTACGGACGGGGCCCGGCCGGACCGAGCAGGTGACGATCTCGTACAGATGACGGCCCTGCGGGTCCTTGGCGCGGCCGAAGATCCGGTGCGGGATACCCAGCTCGAAGGGGAGCAACCCGGTGAGGGCGAGAACGACCACGCGGTGGCGCGGGTGCGCTGCTGCCATGTCCATGGCCCGATCCTATCGAACCCTGTCCTCCGGGCCACTCGTTGCGCCCGGGGCGGCCGTCGGATGCTGTACCGCGTGACCGAGACCTCTCTGCCGCCCACCGGCCCCCGGCTGCTTCGGCCCCGTGTCCACCGCGCCTGGTTCGTGGCCGCCGTCACCTTTGTGACGATCATCGGCGCCGCGGCCTTCGCCTCCCTGCCGGGCCTGCTGATCGACCCGCTGCACGAGGAGTTCGACTGGTCGCGCGGCATGATCGGCTTCGCCGTCTCGGTCAACCTCGCCCTCTACGGGCTGACCGCGCCGTTCGCCGCCGCGCTGATGGACCGGTTCGGCATCCGCCGGGTGGTCGCGGTCGCCCTCACGGTGATCGCGGTCGGCTCCGGGCTCACGGTCTTCATGACGACGTCCTGGCAGCTCGTCCTCTTCTGGGGTGTCCTCGTCGGCCTCGGCAGCGGTTCGATGGCGCTGGCGTTCGCCGCGACGGTCACCAATCGCTGGTTCGTGAAGCGCCGCGGCCTGGTCACCGGCATCCTCACCGCGGCCGGCGCCTCCGGCCAACTCGTCTTCCTTCCGCTGCTGTCCTGGCTGGTGGAGCACCACGGCTGGCGCCCGGCGTCGATCACCGTCGCGCTCTCGGCGCTCGCCGTGGTGCCCTTCGTCTGGCTGCTGCTGCGGGACCACCCGGCGGACGTGGGGACGTCGGCGTACGGCGCGGAGGGCTTCACGCCCAAGCCGGAGCCGGTGCCGGGGGCGGCCCGCCGTGCGGTGACGGTGCTGTTCAAGGCGGCCCGCACCGGGCCGTTCTGGCTGCTGGCGGGGACCTTCGCGATCTGCGGCGCGTCCACGAACGGCCTGGTGAAAACCCACTTCGTGCCCGCGGCCCACGATCACGGCATGCCGATCACGGCCGCCGCGTCCCTGCTCGCGGTGATCGGGGTCTTCGATGTGGTCGGCACGATCGCCTCGGGCTGGTTCACCGACCGCTTCGAGGCACGCCGACTGCTGGCGGTGTACTACGCGCTGCGGGGCGTGAGCCTGCTCTTCCTCCCCATGCTGCTCGCGCCCTCGGTCCAGCCGCCGATGCTGTTCTTCATCGTCTTCTACGGCCTGGACTGGGTGGCGACGGTCCCGCCGACGATCGCGCTGTGCCGGGAGCACTACGGCGAGGACAGCGCCATCGTGTTCGGCTGGGTGCTCGCCTCGCACCAGTTGGGCGCGGCGGTCGTCGCCTTCGCGGGCGGTGTGGCACGGGACGTCTTCGGCTCCTACGACGTGGTCTGGTACGCCTCCGGCGCGCTGTGCGCGGCAGCGGCGCTGATGGCGCTGGTGATCCGGCGCAAGCAACTGCCGGTGCTCACCGCGGTGTCGGTGCCGGCGGAGAAGCCGGCGAGCGACCAGGTCACGGGCTGAACCGGCCGAACCTCCCGCGGTGGAACAACAGCGGCGCGCCGTCCTCGGCCGCGCCGAGCGCCGCGATCCGTCCCACGACGATCAGGTGGTCGCCGCCGGTGTGCACGCTCCGCACGGTGCAGTCGACCCAGGCCGGCACCCCGTCCAGCAGCGGCGACCCGGTCACGGGAGCGGGCCGGTGCGCGACCCCGGCGAACTTGTCCGCACCGCTCACGGCGAACCCGCGGCACAGGAGCCCCTGCTCCTCGCCGAGGATGTTGACGCAGAAGGCCCCGGCCCGGGCGATCCGCGGCCAGGTGGTCGACGTCCGCCCGACCATGAAGACGACGAGCGGCGGATCGAGCGACAGCGAGGCGAACGACTGACACGCGAACCCGGCGGGCCCGTGCTCGTCCCGCGCGGTGACGACGGTGACCCCGGTCGCGAAGTGCCCGAGCACCCGCCGGAACTCCCCGGGCTCTACGGCGAGCCGCTCGTCGTCCCGCACGGCGCGCAGGTCGGGCCGCGGGAGGGCCTCGTACGGCTCGGTGGCTGTGGGCGCGCCGACGGACCGGAGATAACGGACGGCGGTGGCGGCCATGGCTGCGTGTCCCATCACACCTCCATTGAACCTGACGCTCCGTCAGATGTGAACCCTGTCGTCAGGTCGGGCCCGGACGCCTGAGCCTTGGGATCCGGAGCCGAACGCACCTGTTCGGTACGGGTGGGGTGGATGTGTGGAGCTTCGCCCCACGGCCCCGGCCGGCGCGGAGGCTTCGCGCCGCATCCCGTCCTGCTGCCGAACAGGCTCGGCTTCGCGTGTGCCCGCACCGCAACGGGTCTCGTCCTCGACCGCGCGGGAGGGGGCGTGCAGGGTCGGCCCCGCAGGGGATCGGCGGCAACACCCGGGTGCTCAATGCGAGGAACCTGTACGCCGCCGACCCCGAGGAGTCGAGCCCGGAGGGCCCCCGGACCCGACGCCGGACAAGAACCCGAGGCCCAAGCACCTCGCCCGGCCCCCCGGACCCGCCACCGGACAAGCACCCGAGGCCCAAGCACCTCGCCCGGCCCCCCGGACCCGCCACCGGACAAGCACCCGAGGCCCAAGCACCCGCACCCGCCCCCGCATCCCGCGTGACCCGCCTCTCACCCCCGCTTCCCCGCTTGTCTGTGCAACGAGTTGCATAGAAGGATCGGGACACCCTCAATCCCGGAAAGCCCTGGAAGGCGACCCCATGGCCGACGCCCTGCTGTTCAACCCGCGCACGTACGACCCCGCGCACTTCGACCCGGAGACCCGCAGGCTCCTGCGGGCCACCGTCGACTGGTTCGAGGACCGTGGGAAGCGGCGGTTGATCGAGGACTACCGGTCCCGCGCCTGGCTCGCCGACTTCCTCGCGTTCTCCGCCAAGGAAGGGCTGTTCGCCACCTTCCTCACGCCCGCGTCCGCCGCCGGACCCGGGCAGCAGGACCAGCGCTGGGACACCGCCCGGATCGCCGCGCTCAACGAGATCTTCGGGTTCTACGGGCTCGACTACTGGTACGCGTGGCAGGTGACCATCCTCGGTCTCGGACCCGTCTGGCAGAGCGGCAACGCCGCCGCCCGCACCCGCGCCGCCGAGCTCCTCTCCCAGGGCGAGGTCTTCGCCTTCGGGCTGTCCGAGCGGTCCCACGGCGCCGACATCTACTCCACCGACATGCTGCTGACGCCCGACGGCGACGGCTTCCGGGCCAGTGGCTCCAAGTACTACATCGGCAACGGCAACGCCGCCGGACTCGTCTCCGTCTTCGGCCGCCGCACCGACATCGAGGGCCCGGACGGGTACGTCTTCTTCGCCGCCGACAGCCGCCACCCGGCGTACCGGCTCGTCCAGAACGTCGTCGACTCCTCCAAGTACGTCAGCGAGTTCCGGCTGGAGGACTACCCGGTCGGCCCGGACGACGTCCTGCACACCGGACGCGCCGCGTTCGACGCCGCGCTCAACACCGTCAACGTCGGCAAGTTCAACCTGTGCACCGCCTCCATCGGCATCTGCGAGCACGCGATGTACGAGGCCGTCACCCACGCGCACAATCGCATCCTCTACGGCCGTCCCGTCACCGCCTTCCCGCACGTGCGCCGCGAGCTGGCCGACGCCTACGTCCGGCTCGTCGGCATGAAGCTGTTCAGCGACCGCGCCGTCGACTACTTCCGCTCCGCGGGCCCCGACGACCGCCGCTATCTGCTGTTCAACCCGATGACGAAGATGAAGGTGACCACGGAGGGCGAGAAGGTCATCGACCTGATGTGGGACGTCATCGCCGCCAAGGGCTTCGAGAAGGACACGTACTTCGCCCAGGCCGCCGTCGAGATCCGCGGACTGCCCAAGCTGGAGGGCACGGTCCACGTCAACCTCGCGTTGATCCTCAAGTTCATGCGCAACCACCTGCTGGACCCGGCCGCGTACGAGCCCGTCCCCACCCGCCTCGACGCGGCCGACGACGCCTTCCTCTTCCGGCAGGGACCGGCCCGTGGACTGGGTTCCGTCCGCTTCCACGACTGGCGCACCGCCTACGACGCCTACGCCGCGGTGCCGAACGTCGCCCGCTTCCGCGAACAGGCCGACGCGCTCTGCGAGTTCGTCGAGACCGCGGGCCCCGGTGAGGAGCAGAGCCGCGACCTCGACTTCCTGCTCGCCGTCGGCCAGTTGTTCGCGCTGGTCGTGCACGGACAGCTGATCCTGGAGCAGGCGCGTCTGACGGACGTGGACGAGGACGTGCTGGACGAGCTGTTCTCGGTACTCGTACGGGACTTCTCCGCGCACGCCGTCGAGCTGCACGGCAAGGACTCCGCGACGCAGGAGCAGCAGCAGTGGGCGATCGGCGCGGTCCGGCGCCCGGTGGTCGACGAGGCCCGCTCGGCGCGTGTGTGGGCGCGGGTGGAGGCCCTGGCGGGCTCGTACGAGATGGCGCCGTAACGACGTGTCACGCAGGCAAGCCACAGCGGCGCGGGGGGACTGGGAGTGCCGGGCGGGGCGGCGCCCGGCACGGGGCCGCAGCGGCGCGGTGCGCGGATCACCGGCCGGGCAGAGCACCCCGGCCGGCACCGGGACCTGGTACGCCCGGCCCGGGACCCAGCCGGAACGCCGAGCGCTGCGCGACCTCACTCCCGCCCGGCCCGCTGCTCGGCGGGGCGAGGGTCTCGGCCTAGCTCGGCTCGGAGTCCAAGGACGGTGTCCCGCAGGCTGTTCGGCGTCGGTGGCGACCGCAACTCTCACGGCCCTTCCACAACAGACAACTGACGCTCCTTGCGGGGCTACACCTAAAATGCCGTCCACAAGCGGGCACCGCCGGGGAAAGGAAACTCGTGGTGCGGGAGTGCTGGTTCTGCCGGGAGGCCACACCGCCGTCATGGCACGACCGCGTCCTGGGGTTGCACAAGGACCCCGAAACCACCATGACCCCATGGATCGTCGTCCTGCGCACCACCTGGCGTCAGACCATCGTGTCCGTGCCACGCTGTGCCCGCTGCCACACCGGACACCAGCTGGAGCAGACCGCGGCGGTGCTCTCCACAGCCGCGTTGATCGCCTACGCCGCCAGCGGCCGGCTGGACCGGCTGCTCGGCATTCTGTCGGCTTCGGCCGGAGAGCGGACAGTCGCGGCGATCTGGGCGGCCGTGGCCTGCCTGCCGGGGCTCGCATGGATCGCGATCCGGCAGGGCCGGCTGCCGTGGCGGCGCCTGGCGCCCCGCCGTCTGGGCTACGCCCGCCACCACCCGGAGTATCTGCGGCTCCGGGAAGAGGACTGGAAGCCCAGGTCGGGTCCCCTCCACTACTGGGGAAGTCCGCCGAACCCCCATCACCCTCCGCCGCCGAGCCGTTCCAGGCGGCTGGTCGGGGGCTTCATCGAGTTGGTCGGGGCAGCCTGCGCCATCGCCATCCCCATCGCCTACTTCCAGGGCTACGAAGAACTGGCCGGAGGTTTCATCGCGGCAACGGCGGGGCTGTTCCTCGTGTCCTCGAAGATCAAACCCGAGAGCTGATCGCCGTGGTGGAGTCGCCCCCGTCCGGCGAGGTGTGCCGGGGCGGGAGCTGAGTCGAACTCAGAACATGCCCTAGCACCCCCGGAACTCCGCCCCCCGCCGCTCCACGAAGCTCGCCACACCTTCGTTCGCGTCCCGCGTCGTCATGTTGATCTCCTGCGCCGCCGCCTCCGCCGCGAACGCCGTCGCCCGGTCCGCGTCCAGCGAGGCGTTCACCAGCTGCTTGGTGAGCGCGAGCGTCCGCGTCGGGCCCTGTGCCAGGTGCTCCGACCAGGCGCGGGCCGTCTTCGTCAGGTCGTCGGCGGCGACCACCCGGTTGACCAGGCCGAGGCGTTCGGCCTCCCGCGCCGGGAGGGAGTCGCCGAAGAACATCAGCTCCTTCGCCCGCTGCGGGCCGATCAGCCTCGGCAGCAGATAGGCCCCACCGCCGTCCGGGACCAGGCCCCGGCGGACGAACGCCTCGATGAACGTGGCCCCTTCGGCCGCCAGCACCAGATCGCAGGCGAGCGCGAGGTGCGCGCCGAGACCCGCCGCCGTACCGTTGACCGCGGCGATCACCGGCTTCTCGCAGTCCAGCACGGCCGCGATCAGACGCTGTGCCCCCAGCCGTATCGTCCGGGCCACGTCCCCGGGGATCCGGTCCCGGCCCGTCGACGGGGCGCCGCGCAGGTCCGCGCCGGCGCAGAAGCCCTTGCCGGTACCGGTGACGACGACCGCCCGGATCACGGGGTCCTCGGACGCGGCGGCGAGCAGCTCGATGATCCGTTCGCGCTGGTCCCAGGTGACGGCGTTCATGGCGTCGGGACGGTTCAGCGTGATCCACGAGACGCCGTTGTCGACGGAGTGCAGCACGGAGGCGTTCACCGGCACACCGCCAGCGCGTCCAGCGCCACCGCGCCCTGGCCCCGGGGCAGCACCATCAGGGGGTTGATGTCGAGTTCGGACAGTTCGTCGCCCAGTTCCAGCGCCATCCGCTGGACCCGCAGGACGACCTCCACGAGCGCGTCGACGTCGACCGGCGGGCCGCCGCGGATGCCCTCCAGCAAGGCGCGGCCGCGCAGGTCGCCGAGCATCGCGCGCGCCTGGTCCTCGCCGAACGGCGGCACGCGGACCGCGACGTCCTGGAGGACCTCCACCAGGACGCCACCGAGCCCCACCGTCACCGTCGGCCCGAACAGCGCGTCCTGGGTGACGCCGACGACCATCTCCACGCCGCGCTCGACCATCTGGCACACCAGGATGCCGTCCAGGTCGACGCCTTCGTAGCGGGCGATGTCGGTGAGGTCGCGATAGGCGTCACGGACCTGGCTCGCGGAGGTCAGTCCGACCTTGACCAGGCCCAGTTCGGTCTTGTGGGCCAGCTGCGTGCCGGACGCCTTCATGACGACGGGATAGCCCACCAGCCCGGCCGCCCGGACCGCCGCGGCCGCGCTCGTCACCAGCTGCTCGCGGGGCACGCGGATGCCGTACGCCCGCAGCAGCTGCTTCGCCGCGTGCTCGCTCAGCTGCTTGCCCGGCCGCATCAGCGCCTGGGCCTTGCGGAACGACGGGGAGGGCGTGCGCGGTGCCTCGTCGAAGGGGGAGCGGTAGCCGGTGGTGAAGCGGTGGTGGTCCAGGAAGGCGCGGACCGCGGTGATGCAGTTCCCGAAGGTACGGAAGGTGGCCACCCGCGACGACCCGAGCAGCGTCTCGCGGTACGCGGCCTCCGTACCCACCGGCGACCCCCACACCACGCACACCAGCTTGTCGGTGGCCTCGGCAGCGTCCACCAGGTCCTGGGCGAGCCGGTCGCTCATCGGCGGGAAGGGGCCGGTGATCGGGCAGATCAGCACCCCCACGGAGGGATCGGCCAGGATCGCGTCGATGATCTTGCGTCCGCGCCAGTCGCCCACCGGATGACCGCCGTTGTCGACCGGGTTGGCGACGTTCAGGTACTCCGGTATCCAGGTGTGCAGCTCGGCCTGCTTGGCCTCGGACAGCCGTGGCAGCCGCAGCCCCGCCGCACACGCGAGATCGGAGAAGTGCGCGCCCGTGCCGCCGGAGATCGAGTAGACGACCACGCCCTCGGCGGCCGGCGGGCGGGCGCGCGCCAACAGGGCCGCGGTGTCCTGGAGTTCGTCGAGGCCGTCGACGCGGATCACTCCGTACTGCCGCATCGCGGCGTCCACCACCTGGTCCGCGCCGGTCAGTTTGCCGGTGTGCGATGCGGCGGTCCGTGCCCCGGTCTCGGTGCGGCCGACCTTGACCGCGACGACGGGCACCCCGCGCCGGGCGGCCCGGTCGGCGGCGAGCAGGAAGGACCGTCCGTCCTTCAGCCCCTCGACGTAGCAGGCGATGGCGCCGACCTCGGGGCGCTCGGCGAAGTAGGAGATGAAGTCCGCGGTCTCCAGGTCGGCTTCGTTGCCGGTGGGCGCCCAGTGGGAGAGCCGTACGCCCAGGTCCTGGAGGGTGAACACGGGCCGCCCCTGATGTCCCGACTGGGTGATCAGGGCGATCGCGGGGCCCGTCAGGTCGTCGCGGAACCGCTCGAAGGCGTTCAGGTTGGTGTTGGGGCCGAGCAGTCGCAGCCCGGCCCGTTCGACGGCTGCGGCCAGCCTCGTCTGCGCCACCGCGCCCACATCCCCGGTCTCCGCGTACCCGGAGGCGAAGGCGACGGCGAACTTCACCTTGGCCTCGGCCAGTTCCTCGATCACCGGTAGCGGATCGCCGACGAGCAGCACCGCGAGGTCGACCTCCTCGGGCAGGTCGGCGACGGAGGGGAAGCAGCGGAGGCCGAAGACGTGTTCCCGGGTCGGATGCACGGGATGGAGCCGTGCGCCGACCCGCTCGGCCCAGTCGACGAGCTGACGGGTGATGCCGGTGTTGGGCCGTCCCTCACTGTCGGACGCTCCGACGACGGCGACGGACGACGGCCGGAAGAACCGGTCGAGATCCGGCACGGGTGCGTACAACGGCCGTCCGCTGACGTCCATGGCACCGTCGGTCGCGGTGATCGAGGCGGTGTCGTGGACGGCCTGCCGGGGCTGTTCGCCGCAGGCCACCACTCGTGCGCGGAGGTCGGAGGTGAGGGTGCCGTGAGTTGATCCAAGCATCGCTGAGCCCCGCTCTGCTCGTTGCCACCTTAACTGACGCATAGTCAGATTACCGAACTGACTACCTGTCAGGAACAGTCGTGCAGGCAAAGCGTGAGCGCGGACCCCACGGAACGGGCCCCCCGCCGAGCCCCGCGCCCCGCCCGCCGCCGAGCCCCCCCGCCGCGCCCCGCCCCGCCGTCGCGGGGCAGGTCCGTCCTCAGCGGTTGCCGCGCCATTCGCAGAACAGGACCGTCGCGTCGTCCTGGAGCCTGCCGTGGTGATCGAGAACCGTACGGATGAGGCGGCGGAGTGTCTCGGGCACCGGGAGGCCGTCGGCCTGGTGGCGGATGATGAAGTCCACGAAACGCTGACGGCCGAACTGCTCTCCGTCCGCGTTGCGTGCCTCGGTGACACCGTCGGTGTACAGCAGCACCCGGTCGCCGGGCTCCAGGTGTTCGTGGCGCAGGACGACGGGGAGCCCCAGATCCGTCCCCATCGGATGGGTGGGCGGGCTGTCCAGCGTCGCCGCCCAGCGGCCACCCCGGACGAGAACGGGAGGCAGATGGCCGCTGTTGACCCAACTCAGCGTGCCGGTACGCATGTCGAGGTCAGCCATGATGCCGGTGACGTAGGAGTCGTGGTGGAACTGCTCCAGCAGGACGGTTTCGATGGCGGCGCACGCGCGGGCCGGGTCGGCGCCCTGGCGGCGGAGGCTGCGGCTGGTGGCGACCGCCAGATTGGCGGTCAGCCCCGCGGTGGTGTCGTGGCCCATGGCGTCGAAGACGGCGATGTGGGCGGTGTGCTCGGCGATCGCGTAGTCGAAGGCGTCTCCGGCGGTGTCGTAGGCCGGCTCCATGGCACAGGCGATGGTGACCCGGTCGTTGGAGAAGGTCCTCGGAGGAATCAGGGTCCACTGCATCTCCGCGGACACGGACATGGGACTGCTTCTGGTGAGCCGGGCGAAGGAGTCGCTGTTCGGCCGCTTGGAGACCAGCATCAGGCCCATCAGCGAGGCGAGGCCTCGCACGACCTCGGCGGCGTCGGCGGTGTCGTCGGCTTCCGCGTGCATGACGCCGAGACGTTCCGTCCCGTCCAGGAGCGGCAGCCAGTACTGGTGGCCGCCGCCGTTCGACGACGACAGCTCCTGCGTGTGCATGAAGCTGCGGCCCGCGACGGTGGAGTCGACCCGCAGCTCCAGCCCTCCGGCTCCCGCGTCGAGGCCCACGCCGGTCACCTCCCGCAGCACCTCCTGCTGAAGGTCCGCCACGTACAGCCGCGCGTTCCGCACCCCGACACGTGAGGCGCACTTGAGCAGCAGGGCGGGCAGCTCTTCGAACGTCGCCGAGTGGCTGGCCCGCAGGAGTTCACTCAGGACGAGGCCGGACCGGGCGTGTGTCATGTCGGGGCCCGTCGTCGGGGGACACCCGTGTCCGCCCGTCGCGCCCCGCGACAACCGGGGGCACCTGCTTCTCGGCAGACAGAACGGCAGACAAATACGAGAGGCCCAGAGGCAACCTGACTTCACCCTACGCCTGCGGACCCCGCCCGGGTCGTCCCCTCCGAGCCCGCCCTGTCCGCCGTCGCCGCCCGCCACGCGTTTTCGCGGGAGGCGAGCAGCGGCGGCAGGAAGTGGCCGATGACGGTGGCGGCGGTGATCGCGCTCAGGGTGATGCCCCAGGCGATCGGCCCGAGTGGGGTGCAGCCGAAGAACTGGCTGACGCCCGGGGTCTGGATGATGGCGACGAGGACGGCCGCGGAGCCGATTCCGGCCACCAGGACGTTGCGGTCGGCACCGCCGGTGGTGAGGGTCTGCGCCAGCTGGGTGCCGACCACGGCGGCCAGCGAGACGGTGGACGCCCGCCGGCCGCGGCCGGTGACGCGGGCCATCGCCCACGCGAGACCGGCGCCGATGGCCGTGACGATGCCGCGCAGCAGCATCTCCTGCGTCAGCGCGGTGCCCAGCGAGCGGTGCGGGCCCTCCGCGAGAAGGCGCTCGCCGGTCTGGCCCGAGGGCTCGCGCACCGCGATGGCGAGCGAGGGGGCGAGGTCGGTGAGGAGGTTGACGAGCATGATCTGGCGGGCGTTCAGCGGCGTCGTGCCGGTGACGGCGGAGGTGAGGACGCTGAAGGTGACCTCGCCGAGATTGCCTCCGATGAGGATGGCGAGCGCGGCGCGGACCGAGGTCCACATGGCCCGGCCCTCCATGAGCGCGGAGACGATGGTCTCCAGCCGGTCGTCCGTGACGACGAGGTCCGCCGCGGCGGTCGCGGCCGGAGTGCCGCGGCGCCCCAGGGCGATGCCGACGTCGGCGAGGCGGATGGCCGGAGCGTCGTTCGCCCCGTCGCCGGTCATGGCCACGACCCGGCCGATGCGCTGGTAGGCCTGGACGATCCGGACCTTGTGGCTCGGGCTGCAACGGGCGATGACGTCGACGGTGGGCAGCAGTTCGTCCAGGGCGTCGTCGTCCAGTTCATCGATCTCCGGTCCGGTGCACACGGTCGGCTGCTCCACGTCACTGATCGTGGAGGCGATGGCGTCGGCGGTCGCCGGGTGGTCGCCGGTGAGCATGACGGTGTGCACGCCCGCCTCGCGCAGCCGGGCGGTGGCGGGGGCGGCACTGTCCCGTACGGGGTCGGCCAGCGTGACGAAACCGAGGAAGACGAGGTCGTGGACGGCTTCGTCGGTGAGTTCCTCGCCCTTCTTCATACGTCGTTCGGCGACGGCCAGGACCCTGCGGCCCGCTGCGGCGAGTTCTTCCGCCGCGCCCGCGAGAGTGCTCCTCGCCGCGTCGTCCAGATCCACCGAGCCGTCCTGCCGCCGGCGCCGGCCGCAGCGCTCGATGACGTTCTCCGGCGCTCCCTTGACGCTGAGCAGGACACCGCCGCCGGTGTGCCCGACGGTCGCGTGGTACGCCCGGGCGGGCTCGAAGGGGAGGGCGTCCGTGCGCCGCCACCGGGGGGCTCCGGTGTGGGTGGTGACGTTCGCGCGGCGTGCGCCCTCGACGATCGCCCGGTCGGTCTGATGGACCATCGGTTCGGCCTGCCGCGCGGGCGGCGTGGCGCGCAGCGCGGCGGCGAGGATCTCCTTGCGGCGGGTGTCGAGCCGGTCCAGGGCCGAGACGCTGTCGCCGTCGCTGACGCCGGACAGCTCCAGGGTTCCTTCGGTGAGGGTGCCGGTCTTGTCGAAGCAGAGGATGTCGGCGCGGCCGAGCGCCTCGATGGTGCGGGGGTTGCGGACGAGGGCACCGATGTCCGCCAGCCGGCGCGCGGCGGCGAGCTGAGCGGCGTTGACCAGGAAGGGCAGTCCCTCGGGGACGGAGGCGACGGCCAGATTGACGGCCGAGGCGAGGTTGTCCGTGAGGGGCCGGCCGTGGAGCAGGCCGGAGAGGGCGACCGCGACGGCGGACCCCAGGGCGATGGGCATGCTGGCGCGGGTCAGTGAGGTCAGCCGGGCCTCGACGCCCGTTTCCGGTGCGGCCTGCCGGGCGGTGGCGAGACTGCGCCCGGCTTCGGTGGCCGAGCCGGTCGCCACGACGACGGCGACGGCTCGTCCGGCCGAGATCGTGGTGCCCTCGTAGAGCATCGAGCGGCGGTCCGTGAGGTGGGCGGCGACCACGGGCGCCGGGTCCTTGCTCACGGCCAGGGACTCGCCGGTGAGGGAGGACTCGTCGACTTCGAGGCCTTCGGCCTCCAGGAGGCGGCAGTCCGCGGGCACCACGTCCTCGGGGCCCAGGGCGACGACGTCGCCGGGGACCAGGTCGCCCGAGGTGACCAGATGCTCCCGGCCGTCGCGCCGCACCCGCGCCCCGATCGCCGACTCGGCGAACAACTCGGCCAGCGCGTGATCCGTCCGCACCCGCTGGAAGCCCCCGACCAGTGCGGAGACACCGGTGATGACGGCGACCAGAGCGGCGTCGGTCCGTGATCCCACAGCGGCGGCGAGAGCGGCTCCCGCGGCAAGGATCGGGGTCAGGGGATTCGACAGCTCCTCGATGAAGGCGTACGGGAGGGTCAGCTTCGCCGGCTGCCCGGTGTGCGCTTCGGCGCCGCGGGAAGCCGCCTCCTGCGCGGTGAGGCCGTCCTCGCGGGTACGCAGCCGTTCCATGACCCGGTCCGCCGGCATGAGGTGCCAGGGAATGCTGGTCGCCGGTGGTGTGAGGGGGCGGCTCAGCAGTTGCCGGGCGCGCCAGGCTCCGAGACAGAAGGCCATGGCGCCGGCCGTGTTGCTCACCGCCAGCACCCGCGCGGTGGCCCGTCCGGCGGGCCCCTGGAGCGCGGCGACCGCGCCGATCCCGCTGCCGCCGGCGGCCAGGTGGTGGCTGTCGCGGTCCACCACCGCGGCGGTTCCCACGGCGTCGACGATCAGGCCGGCCGCCTCCAGGTCCGTTCCGACCAGGACGTGCGCTCCCCAGGGTGTGTGCTCCGCCTCGCCGTGCACCCCGATCGCGCAGTCCGCCGCGCCCAGCGCCGTACGGTTCCCGGAGATCAGCAGGACGACGGCCCCGTCCGCCTGGAGGTCGCGCACCGAGGCAGCGAGACGGTCGCCCGCCGGGACCACGGCGTCGGCGAAGGCGGGAGCGGGTCCTTTCCGGTCGGAGGCGACGACCACCCGCGCTCCGGCCCGTCGCGCCGCGGCCGCCACGGCCTCGGACCCCGGAGCCGACTGGGTGCCGAGCCCCGCGACCGCCAGGAGCCGGTGCCCCCGGGCCAGTCCGAGGAACTTCTCGGCGCCGTGCTTGCGCAGCCGTTTGACGGCCTTGCCGCCGCTCCGCCCTTTCAGGTGGAGCTCGTCCAGCGGTCCGAGTGACCAGTCGCCGTCCCGTTCGAGGGACAGGGGCTCATGGGAGTCGAAGAGCGCGAAGAGACGTTCGGACAGCTGCTCGTGGTCGGTGTCCTCGAACAGCTCCAGATCCACCAGCTCGTACTGGTCGCCCCGCAGGGCCTCTTCGTCGAGGAGGATCGTGTCGACCTGCCCCAGGCGCCTCAGTGCGGTTCGGTCCATCGTCACCACACCGCGCCGGGCCAGGTCCCGTCCGAGACTGGTGGCGAAGCCCTCGCGTCCCGCGCCGGGAGCCTTCGGCACCGAGGCGACCGCCACGGCGATCGCCTTGCGGACGCCGGCGAACGGCAGGGTGGCCACACCGGCCGCGAGGCCCGCCGCCATCGACCGCTCGGTGTACCGGTCGGCCGCGTCCTGGGGCGTACGCCCGGGCCGTGGCACGGTGACCGCGTCGGCCGAGGCCTCCTCGGGACCGCGGACGAGCTTCGTCTCGCGCTCGCTCCATGCCGCGCCCTCCGCACTCGCCTCCCGCCACACCGCCAGACGCTGCAGCACGTCGAGGGCAAGGCCCCCGCCCCCGGTGGCCACGCCCTGCACGAGCGCTGTGACGACCGGGAGCAGCGAGTCGGCATGTCCGTTCGGGCCGACGTCCCCCACCAGATGCCGAAGCCGGGGATGGTGACGGATCGCGTCGATGGCGCCGGCGACCTCCGGCGGCAGCCCGAACCACGGAGCGATCCGCCGGACGGTCACCAGGGCCAGGCCCAGCGTGTCCGCCACCAGGGCCGGCACGGCGGGGAACGGCGGTCCCTCCGCGGGGTGATGCGGCTCCGGCTGCCACTCGTCGTAAGCGGCAACCTCCGCGGCATGGTCGCCCTCGGCCCGTTCCACCAGCGCGACCAGCTCGTCCTGCGGCGGAGCGGACGGGCCGACCGCGATGATCACCCGTTCCATGGGCGCGTTCACCCGCGCCCACAGCACTCCCGGGTGCTCCTCCAGGGCCTGTTCCACCCGGCGGGCGACGGCCTCGCCCCCGGGACCGTGCACACCGGACACCGCGATGTAGCACCGCCCGGCCGTCCACGACACCTCACGGCCGGGCCCGTGCAGAAGACTCTCCGCCGCCTCCCGGACCAGCCGGGCACCGGCCGCGGTCTGCGCGGCGACGCCGGAGACGAGGGAACTCAGGAAGGGAGGAAGCCCGAGGGCGGAGGCCTGTTCCGGCGGCATGCTGCGTGCCTCCTTGCATCAGGACGAGCGGTTCGGGTGCGTCGTCAGAGGCAGTCTGGTCGAAACTCATAAATGCGGCTATTTCGGATAGACCTATCGGTGAGACAGAAAGCTCGTGACCGATCAGGCGAGGCGATAGCCATGGCATCCACGCCGCGAACGCACTTCCCCTCCAGCACCGGGACGGAACCGGGTGAGCCCCGCGCCGAGGGCACCCCGCGGACGGAACCGGCCGAGCCCCGCGCCGAGGGCACCCCGCAGTCGTCGCGGGGCAAGCACGCCCCCACGATGCCCTCCGCCGGACAGATCGCCGGCGGGGTGCTGAACGCGGCCATGCTCCCCGTCGCCGTCGCCCGGCAGGTGCTGCCCGCCAAGAAGGGTCTCCCGCTCTACCTGGGCCTCGGAGCTCTCGGCGCCGCGGAGGTCCTGGAGTGGCCCGTCGCCCTCGGCATCGGTGTCGGCTACGCCGTTCTGCGCCGCGGGGACGGGGCTTTCGGCACTCCGCCGGCCTCCGCCGCCGTCGGGCGGCCCGCCACCTCCGCCGGGGCCGGTGAGGAGACCGCCGTGACCGCGCGGGAGATCATGACCCCCGATGTCACATGCGTCCGCTCCAAGGAAACGGCACTGGACGCCGCGAAGAAGATGAAGGATCTCGGCGTCGGGGCCCTGCCCGTCTGCGGAACCGACGAACGGCTCAAGGGCATGCTCACCGACCGCGACATCGTCGTGAAGGTCCTCGCGACGGGCAGGGATCCGGCGAAGGTGACGGCCGGTGACCTCGCCCAGGGCGAGGTGGTGACCATCGGCGCGGACGACGACGCCGAGGAGATCCTGCAGACGATGAGCCGGCACCAGGTCCGCCGGCTCCCCGTGATCGACGGCCACATCCTGGTGGGCGTCGTCGCCCAGGCCGACGTGGCGCGCGCCCTGCCGGACCCGAAGGTCGGCGACCTCCTGGAAGCGATCAGCGCCTGAACCGCCGGCGCCGGCGTCGGCAGCCCGGCGCCGGCCGCCGGGAGCCCGGTGCCGGGCCCTAACTCTTCGCCAGCGACCGCGTGATCTTCTGCGCGTCGATCGCCATCTCCCGGAACATCCCGCTGATCGGGTTCGTGAACCCGGTGAAGTACAGCCCCGGTGCCTGCGGCAGCGTCCGGCCGCCGTGGGTGAGCGGCCTGCCGCGCTCGTCCAGTACGCCGAGATGGCCGACGAGGTCCTCCAGCGCGCGGTGGTAGCCGGTCGCCGCGATCACCGTGTCCGGGGAGACGCGGGTGCCGTCCGCGAGGACCACCTTCTCCGCCTCGAACGAGTCCACGGCGGCGACCGGTTCGACCGTGCCCTTGCGCACCGCGTCGATCAGGCCCACGTCCTGGACCGGGATGGCGCCCTCCTTGACCCGTGAGTACAGGCCGGTGTCCGGGCGGGGCAGGCCCTGCGCCGCGAGGTCGGGAACGGCGATACGGGACATGGCCCTGCCTGCCCTGTCCACCAGGCCCACGGGCAGCCTGCGCACGAGGATGCCGGTGCGCTGGGCGGGCCACCCGGCGGTGGAGCGGCGGACGATGTGCGGGACCGTACGGACGGCGAGGCGCACCCGGGCGGCGCCGCCCTCCACCAGGTCCACCGCGATCTCCGCACCCGTGTTGCCGACGCCGACGACGAGGACGTCCTTGCCGTGGTACGGCTCGGCGTTGCGGTAGTCGCTCGCGTGCAGCAGTTCGCCGGTGTACGCCTCGTGGCCGGGCCAGGAGGGCTGCCGCGGGGTGTGATTGAAACCGGTGGCCACGACCACCGCGCGTCCGGTGAGCCGGCGGCCGCCCGTGGCGTGCAGCAGCCAGTCGGAGCCCGACGCCTCGATCTTGGAGACCTCGACCCCGGTCACGATCTCCAACTCGTGGAACTCCGCGTACTTCTCCAGATAGCGGACCACGTTGTCGCGGGAGACCCAGCGCCCGAACGAGCGCGGCATGGCGAGCCCGGGCAGCCCGGACAGCTTGCGGGTGGTGTGCAGATGGAGCCGGTCGTAGTGGCGGCGCCAGGAGGCGCCGACCGCGTCGGACTTCTCCAGCACCACGGCCCGTACGCCCCGCTCGCGCAGCGCGGCGGCAGCGGCGAGCCCGCCCGGACCGCCGCCGATGACGTAGGCGGGTCTGTCGTCCGTGCGGTCGATGTCCTTTTCGTCGGCCATATCGCGTGAGCGTAATCGCGCGTTCACTTGATGGGTCTCAGTCAAGACGGGAATCGGTTGCGAATTGATCACGTCCGCAGACCCCTTGCGCACGGGTAGTGACATCCGCTGAACTGACATGCCGTCAGAAATCCTGTGCGGAAGGCCTGGGGACCGCCCGGGGAGAAGGAGGTCCGGATGGAGACCGTCTGGCTCACCGGCGCCGAATGGCTCGCCGTTCTGCGCATCGGCCTCGGTCTGTGGTGGCTGGAGAGCTGGCGTCACAAGGACAAGAAGGGCTGGTTCGAGCGCGGCACCGGCATCGCGTGGGCGGCGGACGTGGCCGGCCGGCACCGCTGGCCCTTCGTGACGAAAAGCTTCCGCGCGGTGGTCGAGCCCCGCCCGCGGGCGATGGCCCACCTCGTCGTCTACGCCGAACTCGCCCTCGGTCTCGGCCTGGTCGTCGGTTTCCTGACGCCGATCGCCCTCGTCGGCGGACTGCTGCTCAATCTGCTCTACCTGGTGCTGATGATCCATGACTGGGCCGAGCAGGGGCAGAACGCCCTTATGGCGCTCATCTCCCTGGTCGCCCTGTTCGCCATGTCCTGGCAGACCTGGTCCCTCGACAGCGCGATCGGACTCTTCTGATGACCGCGACCCCGGAGGCCGACGCCTTCACCCGCCCGTTCTGGGAGGCGGCCGCCGAGGGCAGGCTGCTCATCCGCCGGTGCGGTGCCTGCGGCCGGGCTCATCACTACCCGCGGGAGTTCTGCCCGTTCTGCTGGAGCGAGGACGTCCACTGGGAGCAGGCGTCCGGGCGCGCCACGCTCTACACATGGTCCGTCGTGCACCGCAACGATCTGCCGCCCTTCGGTGACCGGGTGCCGTACACCGCGGCCGTCGTGGACCTTGCCGAAGGGCCACGCATGATGACCGAAGTCGTCGGCTGCTCGCAGGAGTTGCTGCGCATCGGCATGCCGCTGCGGGCCGCCTTCCGGGCCGACGGCGAGATCGCCGTACCCGTGTTCCGTCCGGAGCCGCCGTCCTGCTGATCGAGGCCGGTACCTCCGTCCCGCACTCCATCCCGCACTCCGTCCCGATCAGGGCCAGAGCAGCTCGGTCCGCCATCCCTCCTGGGCGCGGCGGTAGCGCAGCCGTACGTGCTGCCGTTCACCGTCGCCCTGGAAGAACTCGACCTCCCCGGGGGCGAGTACGTACCGCGTCCAGGTCGGCACGGGCGCTTCGGGCTCCGCCTGTGCACGCTCCCACGCGGCCCGCGACGCGTCCGCCAACTCCTCACGTGAGCCGAGGACTTCGCTCTGCCGCCCGGTGAGCGCCGCCGCCAGCGCACCCGTCGAGCGGGCGTGCAGAGAGGCCTGGCTCTCCGCCGGACCGGCCGCGGTGACCCGGCCCCGGACCCGGACCTGCCGGCCCTGCGCGGCCCAGTAGAAGCCGAGCGCCGCGTCGGGGTGCGCCGCCAGCTGCCGCCCCTTCGCGCTGGTGACGTGCGAGGCGAAGTGCCAGCCCCGCTCGTCCGCGTCGTGCAGCATCAGCGTCCGTACGTCCGGGCGCCCCTGGTCGTCCACCGTGGCCAGCGTCATGGTGTGCGGCTCGCTCTGGCCGGCCGCCACCGCCTCGCCGAACCACCGGTGGAAGAGCGGGAGGGGCGCCGGGGGCGCGTCCCCGGGGTCGAAGGCCGGGAGGGTGATGTCCCAGACCCGCTGCGCGTGGAGCAGAGCGCGGAAGGTCTCCTGCTGTTCGTTGCCCATGGTCGCAAAGTACTACACTCGCAGTGGTATCGCTGGCGGACAGGGTGAGCGGAAGGATCGCGGATGAGGCAGAACCTGGCCCGGCGCGCGGCGCTGGTGGACGCCGCCATCGAGGTGCTGGCCCGGGACGGCGCGCGAGGGCTGACCTTCCGGGCCGTGGACGCCGAGGCGGACGTGCCCAAGGGCACCGCGTCCAACTACTTCAGCAACCGCGACGACCTCCTCAACCAGGCCGGCGGCCGCATCTACGAGCGCATGCGGCCCGACGACGCCACGATGGAGGCCATGCTCACCGGCCCCACCACCCGGGCCCGTACGGCGGAGCTGGTACGGGAGGTCGTGGAGCGGGTCACCGCCTTCCGCACCGGTTACCTCGCCCTGCTCGAACTGCGCCTGGAGGCCACGCGCAGGCCGGAGTTGCGCGCGGTGCTCACCGCACGGGTCAGCGAGGACGTCGAGGCCAATGTCGACCACCATCTCGCGAGCGGTCTGCCCGGTGACGCGGACGCCGTCAGGATGATCTACCTCGCCACCAACTGGCTGGTGGTGGAGCGGCTCACGCTGCCCGACGTGTTTCCCGAGAAGCAGGCGGGAGACCTGATCACACAGCTCGTCGAGCGGCTGCTCCCGCCGGACGAGGGCTAGCGCACCCCAGACCCGGCGGCGCGTGCGGCGGGCCGCGCGCCGGGTCGGTCCCGGCCGAGCACCACCGTTCCCGACGAGCAGAACCAGCCGCCCGTCCCCGAGGCCACGGCCAGCCGCGGCGGGCTGCCGTCCGGCAGGTGCACCTGGTGTCCGCTCGCCTCACCGCGCAGCTGCCGTACGGCCTCCACCAGCAGGAACAGCCCGCGCATCCCCGGATGGCAGGCCGAAAGGCCGCCGCCGTCGGTGTTCACGGGGAGTTCGCCGGTGCGGCTGATGCGGCCCTTCTCGACGAACGGGCCGCCCTCACCCTTGGCGCAAAAACCGAGATCCTCCAGGGTCACGAGGGTCATGTAGGTGAAGGCGTCGTAGATCTCGGCGATGTCCATGTCGGCCGGGGTGAGGCCCGCGCGCTCGAAGGCGAGCCGGCCCGAGACGGCGGCGGGGGAGACGGTGAAGTCGTCCCACTCCGACATCGTGGCGTGCGAGACGTGTTCGCCGGTGCCGAGGATCCACACCGGGGCCTTCGCGGTGTCCGCGACGTACTCCTCGGCCGCCAGCAGCACCGCGCAGCCGCCGTCGCTGCGGATACAGCAGTGCAGTTTGGTGAACGGGTCGGCGATGAGCGGACCGTCGAGCACATCGTCCACGGTGATCGGGTCGCGGAACATGGCCTCCGGGTTGGCGGCGGCGTTCGCCCGCGCCTGGACCGCCACGGAGGCGAGCTGCTCCAGGGTGGTGCCGTACTCGTGCATGTGACGGCGTGCGGCCATCGCGTACTTGGCGATGAGCGTGTGCCCGTACGGGACTTCGAACTGGAGCGGCCCCCGGCCGCCGAAGGACAGCCCGGCGGTGCGCCGGCGCGCTCCGATATCGGCGCGGGCGGTCGATCCGTAGACCAGCAGAACGGCGTTGGCGTGGCCGGCCGCGATCGCGTCGGCGGCATGGGCCGCCATGACCTCCCAGGTGGCGCCGCCCACGGAAGTCGAGTCCACCCAGCGTGGCCGCAGGCCCAGATACTCGGCGACCTCGACGGGGGCGAGCATGCCGAGGCCGGCCGAGGCGAAGCCGTCGACGCATTCGCGTCCGAGTCCTGAGTCGGCGAGTGCCCGTCGGGCCGCCTGGGCGTGGAGGGCGTAGGGCGTGGGGCCGTCGAGGCGGCCGCAGTCCGAGAGGGATATGCCGACGATGGCGACCTTGCGTGCGGCGCGCGTTGAGGAAGGCATGAATCTGACGGTACATCAGATTGCATCCGTGCAGGGGTGTGCTCATGGCGCACGGGGCTGTGCATCTGGAGGGCACCCCCTTAACATGACGACCCGTCAGACAGGGAGTGCTGCCATGGACACCGCCGCCACCGCGGAGCAGGACGACATCCGCCGCACCCTGCGCGAGCTGCTCGCCGAACGCGCCGGTCCCGACGAGGTCCGGGCCGCCGTCCGCACCGCCGACGGGCACGACCCGGCGCTGTGGGGGCTGCTCTCCCGGCAGCTCGGACTGCCGGGTCTCGCGCTGCCCGCGTCGTACGGAGGTGTGGGCTGCGGCCTCGCCGAACTCGCCGTCGCCTTCGAGGAGACCGGACGGGCCCTGCTGCCCTCGCCGCTGCCGGCCACCTCGGGCCTCGCCGCACCTCTGATCGCCGCGCTCGGCACGCCGGCGCAGCGCGACGAGTTCCTTCCGCGGATCGCCGACGGTTCGCTGACCTGCGCCCTCGCCGTGGCCGGCGGGAGCCTCGCCGTCGCGCTCGGACTCGTCGGGGACAACGCGACGGGGGAGTGGGCGGGCGGCGGCCGGGCCGGCGGGGTGCAGGCGCGGTCCAGGGCGGACGGCGGCCAGCTGCTCTACGGGGAGGCCCGCCAGGTGCTCGACGGACACAGCGCGCCCCTGCTGCTCGTGGCCGCCCACACGGGAGGGTTCCCGCGCAGCCGGACCCTGCTCTTCCTGGTCCGGGCGGATGCCGAGGGGCTGACGCGGGTACGGCAGACCTCGCTCGACGAGACCCGGCCGCAGGCCCGCGTCGAGCTGCGCGACTGCCCGGCCGAGCTGCTGGGGGACGACGACACGGCGGACGTGGCGGGGGCCCTCGCCGCGGTCGGCGCGGAGGTGGCCGCGCTGCTCGCGGCGGAGGCGGTGGGCGCAGCGGCGAGTGCGCTCGACCGGACCGTGCAGTACGTGCGCGGACGGGAGCAGTTCGGCCGGCCGATCGGCTCCTTCCAGGCGGTGAAGCACCGGCTGGCCGATCAGTACGTACGGGTGCAGGCGGCCCGCTCGGCGGCCTACTGGGCGGCCCGGCACCCGGCCGAGGGAGGGCTGGCGCTCGCCCAGTGCCTGGAAGCCCTGCGCGAGGTCACCGCCGAGGCCGTCCAGCTGCACGGCGGCATCGGGTTCACCTGGGAACACGAGGCACATCTCTACTTCAAGCGGGCCGCGTCCGACGAACTGCTCTTCGGCCCGGTGCACCGGCTGCGGGCCCACGCCGCCGAGACCGCGGGCCTGTTCGCCGGCCGCACGGCACGGACGGAGGTGGCGGTCTGATGGCGAGGACACCGGCAGGTGTGCGGCTGGTCCGGAAGGTGTCGTCGACCCGGCTCTTCGCCAAGGTCGCGCCGCATGTCATCCCGGCGATGGACCGTGCGGTGCACCGGCTGACGCGGGGAAAAGTGCTGCTCAGCGCACAGATGCTGCCCGGATTGATCCTCACGGCCCGGGGAGCGCGGACGGGCCGGCTGCGGGTGACACCGCTGGCGTGCATGCCGGAGGAGTCGGGCGACTGGATTCTGATCGGCTCCAACTTCGGCCGTGAGGGCCATCCGGCCTGGACGGCGAACCTCCTGAAGCATCCCGAGGCGGAGGTGAGCTGGAAGGGCGAGGACATCGCGGTGCGCGCCGTCCTGCTGGAGGGTGAGGAACGGGAGCGGGTGTGGGAGGAGGCGCTGCGGTTCTGGCCGCCGTATGCCACCTACCAGTCGAGGATCACGCGTCAGATCCGGCTGTTCCGCCTCACTCGGCGTTGAGGACGCTCGTCACGCGGCGTTGAGGAGGCTCGTCACGCGGCGCTGAGGAGGCTCGTCACGCGGCGCTGAGAACGCTCGTCATGCGGCGCATGCGGTTGGGGTCATATGGCACTGGGCGCACGGGCGTTGCGGTCAGCGGGGACAAGAGCGCCGACGGCGGTCACCCGGGAAGGGACCGCCGTCGGCGTGACAGGACGTGTGGGTGGGACGTGAACGGCTACCGCGTCGGCTTCTTGCCCGTGATGCCCAGATGCACCAACAGCGCCAGATTCGGCTTCAGTTCGGACTGCTTCACACCCCAGGTGGTGAACCCCTTCTGGTGCGAGGCCACCGCGGCCAGCATCGCCACCAGGGAGCCCGCCACGGCGGCGGGGCTCACGTCCTTGTCGACCCTGCCCTTGGACTGCAGGTCCTTCACCGCGTCGGTCAGGGAGTTGGTGACCGAGTTGAGGATCTTCATGCGGATCTTGTAGAAACGCTTGTCGCCCTCCGCGGCGCCGAGGTCGACCACCCGGAGGATCGCGTCGTGGCGTCGCCAGAAGTCGAGGAATCCCTCGACGAGTTCCTCCGACGCCTGCCAGGCGGCCTTGCCGACCCAGGTGCGGCCGGAGACGAGTTCCGTCAACCTGGTGCCCTCCTTGGCCATTTCCTCGGCGAGTTCGAGGACGGCACCCTCGACGTCGGGGAAGTACTGGTAGAAGGTCGCGGGGGAAGTGCCCGCCTTCCGGGCCACGTCGATGACTTTGACGTCCCGGTACGGCGAGGAGCTGAGCATCTCGCTGAGGCAGTCGAGCAGCTTCTGCCGCGTCGCCTGTCCGCGTCGTCCGGCCACTCGGCCGTCGACGGTGCGTACTTGTCCTGTCATGCCGTCAGCTTACCGAGGGGTGATCGGCGCGCGATTCGGCCGACTGCAAATGGGGTGCGGCAATAGTGTTATCAACAGCCTGTGGACAACTTTCGTGGACAACTCAACAATTCCGGTCCTCTCGAAGCCCGGTGATCGAAATAGGTCATATGTTCGGTTGGGGCCCGGTGTGCCCGCTGTCGCCCGCTGTGCTGCGACGTTAGCGTGAAGGTGACGGGCATCACACGGAAGGAACGACGTCCATGGCCGCATTCCCCGAGGGCACGCCGTGCTGGGTGGACGCAGCGCTTCCCGACGTCGAGGCCGGCAAGCGCTTCTACGGAGAACTGTTCGGCTGGACGTTCGCGCCCGGGGAGGGTGCGCAGACCGACGCCTTCAGCGACGGAAAGCTCGTCGCCGCCCTCACGCCCAAGGGCGACGGCCGGATGCCCACCGTCTGGGGCGTCTACTTCGCCACCCCCGACGCGTATCTGCTCTCCGGACGCGTCAGCGACGCCGGCGGCCAGGTGATCGTGCCTCCGCAGCAGATGGGGACCACCGGCATCGTGGCGGTCGCCGCGGACCCGAGCGGCGCCGTCTTCGGCCTGTGGCAGGCGGCCGAACGGGCGGGATTCGAGGAGCAGGGCAAGCCCGGCTCGTACTGCTGGACCGAGGTCTACACCCGGGACAAGGAGCGGGCCGACGCCTTCTACGAGACGGTCTTCGGCTTCCTGGGGACGGACCTCGAGGACGGCTCGGCCGACTTCCGCCTGTGGTCGCCGCGGGGCGCGGAGCCGGGCCCGGACACCGCCATCGGCGGACGCAGTGTGATCACCGGCGCCTTTCCCGCCGAGATGCCGGACCATTTCCTCGTCTATTTCTGCGTCGAGGACTGCGATGCCGCGGCCGCGACGGTCACCGCTCTCGGCGGCCGCGTCCAGGCGCCTCCGTTCGACATTCCCTATGGGCGAATCGCCGTACTCACCGACAATCAGGGCGCCACTTTCGCCGTACTGGCCGAGCCCGCGGACGAGAACACACCGCACGATGGGGCGGAAGGTACCGATGCGACCCCGGCTCCCGTGCCCGAATCCGGGTGAGACACCCCGATCCGCCCCCGGGTTCGCAACCGCCGCCTCCGACAGGAAGAATCAGGGTGCGCACCGCTGAGGGTCTCGGCGGTGAGACGCTGCACGGGGCTGTAGGGAACGGGCCCATTTCGATCTGGGGCCCGTACGGGGAGGTGGCAGGCAGGTATGGAGCAGCTGACGCAGCATGACCCGAGACGGATCGGTCCGTTCGAGGTGCTGGGGCGGCTCGGAGCCGGCGGCATGGGACTGGTCTATCTCGCACGGTCGGCGTCCGGTCGCCGGGTGGCGATCAAGACCGTGCGCACCGAGCTCGCCGAGGACCAGCTGTTCCGTGTCCGCTTCACCCGCGAGGTGGAGGCAGCCCGTGCGGTGAGCGGGTTCTACACCGCCGCCGTGGTGGACGCCGACCCGCGTGCGGCGGTGCCGTGGCTGGCCACCGCCTACGTCCCGGCCCCCTCGCTCGAGGAAATAGTGAATGAGTGCGGGCCGATGCCGGCCCAGGCCGTCCGCTGGCTCGCGGCGGGCATCGCCGAGGCGCTCCAGTCCATCCACGGCGCCGGGCTCGTCCACCGCGACCTCAAGCCGTCGAACGTGCTGGTCGTCGAGGACGGCCCGAGGGTGATCGACTTCGGAATCGCGTCCGGCGTCTCCAACACCCGGCTGACGATGACCAACGTCGCCGTGGGCACCCCGGCGTACATGTCGCCCGAGCAGGCCCGTGACTCACGCAGCGTGACCGGGGCCAGCGATGTCTTCTCGCTCGGCTCCACCCTCGTCTTCGCGGCGACCGGTCACGCGCCCTTCCACGGCGCCAACCCGGTCGAGACCGTCTTCATGCTGCTGCGCGAGGGCCCCGACCTGGAGGGACTGCCGGACGAACTGCGGCCGCTCATCGAGTCCTGCATGCAGATGGAGGCCACGCGGCGGCCGACGCCGGAGGATCTGCAGGCCCAGCTCGCCCCGCATCTGTTCTCCTCGGGCAGCGACGACAGCGGCACCGCGTCGGCCTGGCTGCCGACGCGCGCCACCGCGATGATCGAGCTGCGCCGCGGCGGCGGCCGGACCGCCCCCGCCCAGCGCCAGGAGCCGACCCCGCCCCCGCCGCAGCCGCAGGCGCCGCAGAGGCGGCCGAACGCCGACTGGGACCCGCCGCGCCACGGCGGCGGGGACCCGCGCACCGACCATGCGCCGGTCGGCGCCGCCGCGTCGGCCGGTGCGATCAGGCTGCCGGGCGCCAAGGTGCCGATCGGCCCCGGGCCCCGGGTCGCCGACGCGGGCCGCGGTCCCGTCGCCGACGCGGGTCCGGCCACCGGCTGGGTCCGCCCGCCGGCGGGCCTGAACGGTTCGGAGGCCGCGACCAGTGCCGTTCCGGCAGCGCCGCCCGTGCCCGTCCCGCCGCCGTCCTCGCCCCCGGACGGCCCGGCGCACTGGCGTCCGTGGCGCTTCCGGATGTCGAACGACGTCTGGGGCACCCCGGTGGTCGACGGCGATCTGCTCTACGTGACCTCCTTCGAGGTGCACGCACTGGACGTGGCCAGCGGCCGCCGCCAGTTCAAGACCCGTGACGTGGCCTGGGCGATGGCCGTCGCGGGTGGCCGTATCCACGCCTCCGACGGCCCGACCCTCTACGCCCTCGACTCGACGACCGGCCAGGAGCGCTGGCGCCTTCAGACCGATGCCTGGGTGTACTCCCTCAAGGTCGACCGCGGCACCGTCCTCACCGGGACGCGCGGCGGCGGGGTCCAGGCGTGGGAGGCGTCCAACGGCGAGAAGCTGTGGGAGCTGACCGGCGCCCAGACGGACTTCGAGACGCCCGAGGCCGGGCCCGCCATCTTCGACGACACCGTGTACGTGTGGAAGGACGCCCGCCTGCGCGCGGTGGAGACCCGTACCGGCGTGGAGCGCTGGTCCTACCCCGTCGGGGACGCGGCCTCGTGCGGCAATGTGCCCGTCCGAGTGCAGCCCGCGCCGGACGGGCACGTCTATGTCGCCGCCGGCACCCGCGTCCTGGCCATCGACATCGCGAGCGGTCTGGTGCGCTGGCACTTCGAGTCGCCGGCGGTCTTCCTGTCGGCGCCGGCGTTCGCGCCAGGGCCCGCGGTGACGGGCGGCGGTGTGTATCTCGCCGACTATCTCGGCACGGTGTACGCCCTGGACGCGATCACCGGCAAGGACCGCTGGCGCATCGCCACCGAGTCGCGCCAGTCCATCGAGCCGGTGCTGGTGGCGGGCGGCAATGTGCACGTCGGCAGCGGCAGCGCGCTCTACACCCTGGACGCGGTGACCGGTACACCCATGTGGCGCTTCGCGGCGGGCGGCGAGGTCGTCGGCGCCCCCGTCGTCGCCGACGGCCGTGTCCACTTCGGCTCGGCCGACCATGTGCTCTACACGCTGGACGCCAGCGGCGGCCAGTTGCGCTGGAAGCTGGCCACGGGCGGCGAGATCACGGGTTCACCGGTGGCGCGCGGCGGGGTCGTCTACGCCTGCAGCAAGGACCGCTGCGTCTATGCCCTGGACGCGATCAAGGGCACCGCGACGGGCCGCGGGGGCCGCTGACCCCCGGCCCGCGGGGCCCAAATGGCGCAGTGCACCCCGCGGGCGTAGCGTCAGGTCAGGACGGCCGCCGTATGACGCCCCTTCCGTGTTGCTTACGACGGCCGTCACGCATGTCGTGACGATTCCGACTGCTATGGTGACGTGCGCTCGTCAAAGCGAGCCGCAAGTACCGCGCTTTCAACGGGGGTTGAGAAGTGAAGATTCGTCATGTCCGAGCCGTGGCCGTGTTCGGCATCGTCCTGGTCGCGCTCACCGGAGCCCGGGGTTCCGGCGGTGGCGGCTGTGGTGGCAGCAGCAGCAGCGGAAGCAGCAGCTCCGGCGGAAGCCACGACAACGACAGCGACACCACGACGTCCGGCGGTTCGACCGGTTCGGTGACGGGCGGCTCCAGCGCGAACAAGGCCCTGCGCGACGTCACGATCGACTCGTGCGGCCTGGACGCCGCCGGCAAGAACCTCACCGCGAAGATCACCGTCAACAACAGTGACTCGCTCGCCTACGCCTACGACGTGAACCTGGAGTTCAAGGGCGACCTCGGGGACTCCACGGTCACCAGGGCCACCGCGCGGATCGACGACCTCCAAGTCGCGGCCGGTACGTCGGCGAAGGGCGAGGCGACGACCGCCTACCCCGGCAGCGGGAACGGCTCCGAGTACAAGAAGTGCGAAGTGGTGAGCGCGAGCCGTACGGCGAGCTGACCCACGCGAAAGCCCCCGGACCCGCCGAGCGAGGTCCGGGGGCTTTCGCGTCCTACCGCAGCCGGTGCGGTCCGCCCCGGGCCCGGAACAGCTCCGCCTGTTCCCTGGGCGCGAGATTCCCGAGGGACACCAGGTGCGGGGCGAGCGCCAACGCCTGGGTCCGGGCCGCCTCCCGGGCGGCCCACACCGCGCGGACCGTGCCCTGGACCGCGGCCGGCGGGTAGGAGGCCACCACCTCGGCCGCCCGCAGCGCCGCTGCCACCGCCTCGCCCGGTGCGGTGAGCTCGGAGACCAGCCCGGTCTCGTACGCCCGGACGGCCGAGACCCGCTCCGCCGTCCCCATCAGTGCCATCCGCGCCACTTCGCCGACCGACATCCGCTGCGCCAGCAGGATCGTCTCGTAGGCGCTGACCATGCCGTACGTGGTGTGCGGGTCGAAGAAGGTCGCCTCCCGTGAGGCCACCACGAACTCGCTCTCACCCAGCAGATAGAACGCTCCACCGCACGCCATCCCCTCCACCGCGGCGACGACCGGTTTCCACAGGTCATTGGCCTTGGGGCCGATCCTGATCAGTGGATCGTCGACCGAGTACGGCGACGACGGCTGCGGCACGTCGACCGACCGGTCGATGCCGGTGCAGAACGCCTTGGTGCCCGCGCCGGTCACCACCGCCGCCCGTACCGAGTCGTCGAACCGGAACTGCTGCCACACATCGGCCAGTTGATCCGCCGTGGCCAGGTCGATCGCATTGTGCTTCCCTGGCCGGTCCAGCGTGACGAGCGCGACGCCCGTGCTCCTGTCCGGCTCGACGCCGACGCTCATGACCGCTCCAGCAGCCAGCGCGGCATCCGTACACCCGCCCCCACCGCGGGCGCGAACGCGACCCGGACGCCTGCCCCGATCCGCAGCCGCCCCGGATCCACGGAGTTCAGCGGCGCGTCCGGCGCGGAGACCACATTGCCGACCAGCCGGATGCGGGGGGCGTCCAGCAGTTCGACGACGACCGCGTTGTACGGGGCCTGTTCGGCGT
The DNA here is from genome assembly GCF_040302905.1 of Streptomyces sp. NPDC096193. Lineage (NCBI taxonomy): Bacteria > Bacillati > Actinomycetota > Actinomycetes > Kitasatosporales > Streptomycetaceae > Streptomyces > Streptomyces sp. NPDC096193. Next base: position 142,186 of record NZ_JBEOSJ010000018.1, read on the forward strand.
AGGCGGGCAGCAGCGGCGGATGCGGGATCACATACGACCAGATCCGGCCGCGCCCGCTCATCAGCCGCCACTCGCTGTCGAAGGACCGGCAGTGCGGGCAACAGGGCCGCGGCGGGAAGCGCAGCTCACCGCAGTCGGCGCAGGCCTGCACCCGGAGTTCGCCCCTCGCGGCGTACTCCCAGAACGGCGCGCCGTCGTCGTCGACGACGGGCGGCAGCAGGGCGTCGGGCATCTCAACTCCTCAGCAGTACGGCGGATGTGGGCACTCCCTCGCCCGCGGTGACCAGGCAGGTGGCGGCGTCCGGGACCTGGGCCGTGGAGGTGCCCCGCAGCTGCTTCACGCCTTCGTTGATGAGGTTGAAGCCGTGGACGTAGGCCTCGCTGAGCCCGCCGCCGCCGGTGTTCAGCGGCAGCCGGCCGCCGATCTCCAGCGCGCCGCCCTCGGTGAAGGCCGCGCCCTCACCGCGTGCGCAGAAGCCGTAGCCCTCCAGGGAGAGCGGGACGAGCGGGGTGAACGCGTCGTAGATCTGAGCCACGTCGACGTCCTGCGGTTCGAAGTCCGCGGTCTTCCACAGCTGCCGGGCGGCCGTCCAGGCGGGGCCGGTGAGGGGGTCGTCGTTCCAGTAGTTGACCATGCCGTGGTGCTGCGCGGGCAGGCCCTGGGCCGCGGAGTGCAGGTACACGGGGCGGTGGCGGCAGTCGCGGGCCCGTTCGGCCGAGACGATGACACAGGCCAGCGCTCCGTCGGTCTCCAGGCAGTTGTCGAACAGGCACAGCGGTTCGCTGATCCAGCGGGAGGTCATGTACATCTCGCGCGTCAGTGGCCGTTCGTACATGATCGCGGCCGGGTTCTGATTGGCGCGGTTGCGGCAGGCCAGGGCCACGTTGAAGAGATGGTCGCGGGTGGCGCCGTACTCGTGCATGTAGCGGCGGGCCAGCAGGCCGATCTCATCGGCGGGCCGCAGCAGTCCGAAGGGCCTTGTCCACTGGGCGGGCGTGGGGAGCTGCACGGCCGTGTTCTTCCACGGTCTCGGCCCGGAGCCGCGTTTGCGGGAGCGCCAGGCGACGCCCACACTCGCCTGGCCGGTCGCGACGGCCGCGGCGAGATGGGCGAGCGTGGCGCAGGAACCGCCGCCGCCGTAGCCGACCTTGGAGAAGAAGGTGACGTCGCCCGCGCCGATGGACTTGGCGACCTCGACCTCGTCCGTCTCCTCCATCGTGTACGAGGCGAAGGCGTCGACCTCCGAGGCGTCGATGCCCGCGTCGTCGAGCGCCGCGAGGATCGCCCGGCACGCCAGGGTCTTCTCGGACTCGGGCAGGTGCCGGGCGAAGGCCGTCTGGCCTATGCCGACTATCGCCGTCGCGTCCTTGAGGGAGACAGTTCCGAGTCCGGCCACGGGCACCTCCGCCGTTCGTCCCCACTGCTGACAGCGCGTCAGGCTACAGCTAATCTGACGGCTAGTCAGCTACTGTGGCGGGAGGCTTTCCATGCGCGGCGACCTGGAATGGGGCACCGTCCCGAAGCTGGTGCGGGACGCGGCCGAGAGGTACGCGGAACGCGAGGCGGTCGTCGAGGGCCGCACCCGCGTCAGCTACGCCGAACTGGGCGAGCGCGTCGAACGGGCCGCCGCCGCGTGCATCGCCGCCGGCGTCGAGAAAGGTGACCGCGTCGCCGTCTGGGCGCCCAACACCCTCGACTGGATCGTCTCCGCGCTGGGCGCGGTCACGGCCGGCGCGGTCCTCGTCCCGCTCAACACCCGCTTCAAGGGCACCGAGGCAGCCTGGGTGCTGCGCCGCAGCCGCGCCCGGCTGCTCTTCGTCACCGGCACCTTCCTCGGCACCTCCTACGTCGCCTCCCTGCGCCGCGCGGACGTCGAACTCCCGCAGCTGGAACAGGTGGTCGTCCTCGCGGACAGCGCCCCCCAGGACTACCGCACCTGGAAGGACTTCCTGGCGGGCGGCGACGCCGTTACGGCCGAACAGGTCCGCACCCGCGCCGACTCGGTCGAGCCGTCGGCCCCCTCGGACATCATCTTCACCTCCGGCACCACCGGCAGCCCCAAGGGCGCGGTGATCACCCACGCCCAGACCCTGCGCTGCTACGACGTGTGGAGCGAGCTCGCCGGACTGCGCGAAGGCGACCGCTATCTGATCGTGAACCCCTTCTTCCACACCTTCGGCTACAAGGCCGGCATCATCGCCTGCCTCACCCGCGGCGCGACGATGGTGCCGCAGCCGGTCTTCAACGTGAACACGGTCCTCGCCAACATCGCCTCCGAGCGCATCTCCGTTCTGCCCGGACCGCCCACCCTCCACCAGTCGCTGCTGGATCACCCCACCCGCGACCAGCACGATCTGTCCCCGCTGCGGCTCGTCGTCACCGGCGCGGCGGTCGTGCCGCTGCAACTGGTCGAACGACTGCGCAACGAGCTGCACATCGACACCGTCCTCACCGCGTACGGACTCTCCGAAGCCAGCGGCATCGTCACCATGTGCCGCCGCGGCGACGCTCCCGAGACGATCTCCTCCACCTCCGGGCGCGCGATACCCGGCACGGAGCTGAGGGTGCTGGCGGAGCCGGGCATGCCGGGCGAGGTGCTCGTGCGCGGACACCATGTGATGCAGGGCTATTTCGAGGACCCGGACGAGACGGCGCGGGTCATCGACGAGGACGGCTGGCTGCACACGGGTGACGTCGGCGTCCTGGACGAGGAGGGCAACCTCCGGATCACCGACCGGATCAAGGACATGTTCATCGTCGGCGGCTTCAACGCCTATCCCGCGGAGATCGAGCAACTGCTCGGCCTGCACCCCGATGTCGCGGACATCGCGGTCATCGGGGTCCCGGACGCGCGCCTCGGTGAGGTGGGCAAGGCGTATGCGGTGCGGCGCGCGGGCTCGACGCTGACGGCTGACGATCTGATCGCCTGGTCACGGCGGGAGATGGCGAACTACAAGGTGCCGCGGGAGGTGGAGTTCGTGAGAGAGCTCCCGCGGAACGCGAGCGGGAAGGTCCTGAAGCGGGAACTGCGGGTCCGGCGCCGAGAAGGTCCTGACACGGCGGGTGCGGGTTCGGCGCCGAGAAGGTCCTGACGACGGGAGCCGCACAGCGTGGCGCCCTGAGAGACCCCGTGCATGCCGCGACCGCGGCGGCTCCCCTCCGCGCCGCCGCGGCCGCAACCCGTCGATCAGGTCCTGAATCCTGTTCCACGGATCAAGCACCGGGTCCTGTCCCCGAGTTCTCAGATCTTCGGCGGAGCCGGAGTGTGGTGGTCACCCTGCGCCGTCAGCCCGCCGTCCTTGGGCGGAGCCGGCGTGTGGTGGTCACCCGTCGTCGTGATGGCGTCCTTGGGCGGGGCGGGCGTGTGGTGGTCGCCCATGGTGGTGATGGCGTCCTTGGGCGGGGCGGGCGTGTGGTGGTCGCCCATCGTGATGATCTCTTCCGCGTTCTTCTCAGTCATGTCTCTGTCCCCCATGGGATCGCGCGGCACGAACTACAGGTGGCCTTCCGCCCGGCGACTCCCCCGAGGGTCGCCGGACGAAAGGCCGAAGGACTCGCACTCGCCCCCCGGAGAGGTACGGGCCCAGGTGATCCGCCTGCCCCCCGACGCGACGGATCGACTGCTTGAAGCATGTCGGACGAGCATAAACAATCGATGAACGTCCTGGCCGCGGACTGTCACGCCGCACTGAGCGGGGACAGCAGCCCCCGTACCTCCTCGGCCTCCGCCGCACCCGTCTGCTCGTGCAACGTCAGTGCCTCGCGCCAGCAGGCCCGGGCACGATCCGCCTGGCCCAGCGCGGACAGCGCCCGCCCGAGCGTGATGAGGACGTTCGCCCGGGTGCGGTCGCCACCGATGCAGCCGATCGCGAGCGCCTGCTCGGCGTGCTGTGCGGCGCGCGCCGGACGCCGGGCGGACAGATGGGCCTGGGCGATCCGGAAGTACGTCGTCCCCTCCCACAGTCGCTGCCGGTTCGCCTCGAACCGCTCCAGCGCCTCCAGGAGCTGCTCCAGCGCGTCCGCGTGCCGGCCGGCCTCGGTGAGCGCTACCCCCAGCGCGTAGCGGCCGTTGGCCAGGCGCAGTGCGTGGCCTATGTGGTCGTAGATCTCCACGCCCTGCTCCGCCAGGGAGATGGCCTGCGGGACCCGGCCCATGGAGAGCTGGATACGGGAGAGGTTGCACAGGGCGCTCGCCTCGCCGGGGAGGTTGCCGTCCGCGTGGGAGCCCTCCCGGGCCCGGCGCAGATGCTCCTCGGCCTCGGCGTACCGCCCCTGGTTGAAGGCGATGATGCCCCGGTCGTTGTCGGACCAGTAGACGGGCGCGGGGTCGTCGGCGGCCCGGGCGAGCGCGGCGGCCTGCTCGGACTCCTCGTCCGCGGCCTCGTAACGCCCCGCCACCAGATGCACATTGGTCATCGACGTCCGCGCGCGCGCCTCGGCCCGCACGTCCCCCGCCGCGCGGGCCGCGTCGCGCACGGCCACGGCCGCGGCCTCGTACAGCTTGGAGTTGGCACCGGACTCCGCGAGGTTCTGCGCCGCCCACAGCAGATCGGCGGCCAGGCGCAGCCGTACGCCTCCGGAGGCCTGACGCGCGCTCGCGAGCAGACTGTTGGCTTCGGCGTACAGCCAGTCCTGGGCATCGTGCCGGTCGGCGAAGTCGAGGCCGGGGTGGGTGGTGGGACCGACGTGGTGGACCAGCCGGTCGCCGGGACGCTCGATCCCGAACACCCGGGCCGCCGTCGCCAGATAGAAGTCGAGGAGCTTCGTCAGCGCCGCCTCGGCGTCCGCCGGCTGCTCGTCCCGCTCGGAGCACGCACGCGCGTAGAGCCGGACGAGGTCGTGGTAGCGGTACCGTCCCGGCGCCGCGGACTCCAGCAGCGAGGTGTCCACCAGTGCTTCCAGCAGGTCCTCGGTCTCCTGGAGCGGCAGCGAGAGGACCGCGGCCGCCGCGGCGAGCGAGATGTCCGGGCCGTCGGCGAGGCCCAGCAGCCGGAACGCGCGTGCCTGGGCCGGCTCCAGCTGGCCGTAGCCCAGCTCGAAGGTGGCCTTCACCGCCAGGTCACCGGCCTGGAGTTCGTCGAGGCGGCGCCGTTCGTCGGCCAGCTTCGCCGCGAGGACGGACACCGTCCAGGTGCGCCGGGCCGCGAGCCGTGAGGCCGCGATACGGATCGCGAGCGGCAGGAAGCCGCAGGCCGCGACCACGTCGAGAGCGGCCTTCCGCTCGGAGGTGACCCGCTCGTCTCCGACGATCCGGGTGAACAGCTGGAGTGCTTCCTCGGGGGACATCACATCGAGGTCGACGAGATGGGCGCCCGCGAGGTCGACCATCCGGACCCGGCTGGTGACCAGGGCCGCGCAGCCGGCGGTACCGGGCAGCAGCGGGCGGATCTGGGCGGCGTCGCGGGCGTTGTCCAGGAGGACGAGGATGCGGCGGCCGGCGAGGGTGGAGCGGTACAGCGCCGCGCGCTCGTCCAGCGAGTCCGGGATCGCCGAGTCCGGGGTGCCGAGGGCACGCAGGAACGCGCCCAGTACGGCGTCCGGTTCGGCCGCGCGATGGCCGGCGCCCTGGAGGTCGACGTAGAGCTGGCCGTCCGGGAAGCGCGGGCGGGACTCGTGGGCGACATGGACCGCGAGCGTCGTCTTGCCGACGCCGCCGATGCCCGCGAGTGCCGAGACCGCCATGACGGAGCCCTCGGCGGTGGCGAGCCGGTCGCCGAGCTCCCTGACGAAGGCGGCGCGTCCGGTGAAGTCGGGCACGGTCGCGGGGAGTTGGGCCGGAAGGGTGACCTGGGGTGCCGGTTCCTGCTCCTCGCTGGGCCTGGCCAGTTCGGCGTCGGCCTGGAGGATGCGCTGCTGGAGCCGGGAGAGTTCGGGCCGAGGGTCGACGCCCAGTTCCTCGGCGAGCAGCCGGCGGGTGTCCGCGTACACGGCCAGCGCCTCGGCCTGCCGTCCGCTGCGGTACAGCGCCAGCATCAGCAGCTCGCGCAGCCGCTCCCGGAGCGGGTGCGCCGCGGTCAGCGCCGTCAGTTCCGAGACGGCCTCGGCGTGGCTGCCGACCTCCAGGTCCAGGTCGAGCCGGGTCTCCAGCAGTTGGAGGCGCCATTCCTCCAGGCGGGCGCGCTGGTTCTCGGCGTAAGGGCCCGGCACATTGGCCAGCGGTTCGCCGTCCCACAGTCCGAGGGACTTGTTGATCAGCACCCGGGCCTGGCCGCGGTCGCCCGCGGCGCGCGCCTTCTCGGCCTCGGCGGACAGTTCCTGGGCCACGGAGAGATCGAGGGCCTCGGGCCTGATCCGTATGGCATAACCGCCGGACTCGCTGACGAGGGCGTTGGCGCTGAGGATCTTGCGCAGCCGTGAGGCGTACGTGCGGACGGCGGCGAGCGCCTGTGAGGGCGGGTCCTCGCCCCACATGCCGTCGATGAGTTCGGCGGCGGTCGCGGTGCGTCCGTCGCGCAGCAGGAGGGCGGCCAGCAGGGCGCGTTGCTGGGGTGAGCCGGAGGGCAGAGCCTCGCCGCCGCGCCAGGCCCGCACCGGTCCGAGCACACTGAAGCGCAGGTCGACGACGCCGCTGGGCACCGGTAGACGTTGCTCCGGTACGCGTGCCCCGCGGTCACGGTCCATAGCTGCCCCCTGCCCCCGAACTGCCGGATCGCCATCGACAGTCTGCCTTGTGCATGGCGGCCGCGTCAGCAGCGGGGCGTCTACTCCTCGCCCCTCCCCATGCCCGGCTTCACGCTAACCTCTTCCGGCGATCTTCCTCACGGCCTCCTCACTGCCTCCCCGAGGTCTCTTCCGTGCCTCTCCAGATCCTCTTCACGGCCGGTACACCGCCCCCGGCTCGGCCTTTGCCGGTGCAAGGAGCTCGGGCACGGTGACGAAGGTGTAGCCGCGCTTCTCCAGTTCGTCGATGATCCCGGGGACCGCGGGCACCGTCCCGTCGTAGATGTCGTGCAGCAGAATGATGCCGTCACGTCCGGCCTGGTCGAGTATCCGGGTCTTGATCAGCTCGGAGTCCGTCGTCGAGTAGTCCTTGGCGGTGGCGCTCCACAGGATCTGGGCGAGTCCGAGCTCCTTGCTGACCTCGGCGACGTCGTCGTTGATCCGTCCCTGGGGCGGGCGCATCAGGGTCGGCCTGCGGCCGGTGATCTTTGCGATGGCGTCCTGCGTACGGGAGAGCTCCTCGCGTATCTCGTCGCGGCCGAGCTGATCGAGCCGCCGGTGGGACCAGGTGTGGTTGGCCACCTCGTGACCCTCGTCGGACAGGCGGCGCACCAAGTCGGGACGGGTGACGACATGGTTCTTGCCGAGCAGGAAGAACGTCGCGTGAATGTTCTTCTCCCGCAGGATGTCGAGCAGTCGGGCCGTGTGCTCGCCGGGGCCGGCGTCGAAGGTCAGGGCGATGCACTTCGCGGTGGCGCAGTCCGTACGGGCGGATGCTCCGCGCCCCTTGCCCGCTCCTGTGGCCGGGGCCTGGGCCGGCCGCCCGGTGCCGGGCCCGGCATCGGAGGCCGCGCGGGCGCGGGCGTCGGCCGGTGACTGCGTCTCCATGGAGCACCCACCGAGGCTCAGCGCGAGGGTGGCCGCAACCGCCGCGGCGACCGCCGTGAGCGTGGACTTCTTCATGTTCTCGGGCATGACGGACAACCCCATCGACGGGAGGCGGGCGCACGGGACGAGCACTGCGCCGCAGGTCGGCGGCGAGCGCCATCGCACTATACATACGGTGTATACCTCGTGTGTATAGTGGGCCCGGCGGGTCCCCGCGGGGCCGGGGGAGGGTCGAGGCGGGAGTGCGGGGCGCGCGGTGTCCCGCCGGGCGGTCCGCGGTGTGCGGATAGCTGACGAACCGTCAGATCGGCGCTACGGTAAGACGTATGGAGACCTTCCCGAAGATCATCTCGGTGGACGACCACACGGTGGAGCCGCCCAACGTCTGGCGGGACCGGCTCCCGTCGAAGTACCAGAACACCGGCCCCCGCGTCGTCCGGGCGCCCCTGAAGGAAATGACCTTCATGGGGGGCAGGTTCGCCCCGGTCATGGGCGCGAAGGGCGACGACGGCCCCATCGGCGACTGGTGGGTCTACGAGGACCTGCACCGCCCGCTGACCCGCCTCGACACCGCCGTAGGCTACGACCGCGACGAGATCAAGCTGGAGGTCATCACCTTCGAGCAGATGCGGCCGGGCTCCTTCAGCGTCCCGGAACGGCTCGCGGACATGGACGTCAACCACGTCCAGTCGGCGCTGTGCTTCCCTACCTTCCCCCGCTTCTGCGGCCAGACCTTCACCGAGGCGAAGGACCGTGAGCTGGGCCTGCTCGGGGTGCGCGCCTACAACGACTGGATGGTGGAGGAATGGTGCGGCCCCGAGGCGCAGGGCCGGCTCATCCCGCTCACCCTCATCCCGCTCTGGGACGCGGAGCTCGCCGCCGAGGAGGTCCGCCGCAACGCCGCCCGCGGGGTGCGCGCGGTCGCGTTCTCCGAGATACCCCCTTATCTCGGTCTGCCGTCCGTCCACTCGGACGACTGGGACCCGCTGCTGCGCGCGTGCGACGAGACGGGGACGGTGATCGCCATGCACATCGGCTCGTCCTCGAAGATGCCCTCGACCTCGGCGGACGCACCGCCGGCCGTCGGTTCGACGATCACCTTCGCCAACTGCTGCTTCTCGATGGTCGACTGGCTGATGAGCGGCAAGTTCGAGCGCTTCCCGAACCTGAAGATCATGTACGCGGAGGGCCAGATCGGCTGGATGCCGTACGTCCTGGAGCGCGCGGACGTGGTCTGGGAGGAGAACCGCGGCTGGGGCGGCGTCGCCGACAAGGTGCTGCGCCCGCCGTCGGAGCTGTTCGCCGAGCACGTCTACGGCTGTTTCTTCGACGACGCCTTCGGCCTGAGGAACCTGGACGCGATCGGTGTCGGCAACGTCCTCTACGAGACGGACTACCCGCACTCCGACTCGACCTGGCCGAAGTCCCGGGAGGTCGGCGAGTCCCAGATGGGCCATCTGCCGCCGGACGTCGTGGACCGCATCGTGCGGGGCAACGCGATCGAGCTGCTCGGCCTGACGGCGGAAGGCCTGTGGGCGGGGGCCGTGACGCAGCGGGGGGCGTGACGCAACGGCGGGGTCCCGCCGCCGGGACGTACGGGTGGGGCCCTCCGGCAGGGCGCGGCGCCGGCCGTTCCACCTCGCCGCGAGCGGGCCGCTGTCGGTGGCGCGGTGTTCAATCGGAGACATGTCCCCCAGGCGTGAGCGTGACCCGATCGACCCCCTCTCCGGCCGTCCTGCGGTCCCGGACGACAGAGCCGTCGTCCGGGACGAGGACTGGTACGGAAGAGATCTGTCCGGCGAGCGCCGCACCGGCCACACGTTCTACGACACCGACTGGACCGAGGTGGAGAACGACGGCGGGATCTTCGACGAGTGCACCTTCTCCGGGGTGAAGTTCAACGCCTCGCGGCACACCAACGCCGCCTTCACCAACTGCACCTTCAAACGGTGCTCCTTCTTCGACACCCGCTTCGACCAGTGCAAGGCCGTCGGCAGCGTCTTCCAGCAGTGCACGTTCAGCATCCTCCAGGTCCACGGCGGGGACTGGTCCTTCGCCGCACTGCCCGGCGCCGATCTGCGCAGCGCCCTCTTCGAGGGCGTGCGGATGCGGGAGGCCGACCTCAGGGGGGTCCGGCTGGAGGGCGCGACCGTGACCCGTGTCGATCTCTCCGGCTCCCTGCTGCACGGCGCGAAGCTGTCCGGCGCCGATCTGCGCGGCAGTGACCTGTCCGCGCTGGACCCCCTCACCGTGGAGCTCACCGGGGCGAAGATCGACCTGGAGCAGGCCGCGGTCGTCGCCGCCGCGCTGGGGTTCGATGTGACCTGACCCGCCCCTCCCCTTGTCTGACGCGCCATCAGATACCACGATGGGTCTCCGGCACTCGTAATTGACGGTTCGTCAGTTCAATTCGGGTCACGTCGGCGTCCGAGGTGGAGGAAGCGGCATGGCGCATGTGCAGGTACTGCCCGAAGGGCGGCTGTCGTACGGGATGCAGCTCCCGGTCCAGTCGCAGAGCACCATCTACGCGGAGTCCTGGGAGACCGTGGCGGGCGCTGAGGATCTCGCCGAGATCGCGAGGGCCGCGGACAGGACCGGCTTCGCGTACGTCGCGAGCTGCGACCATGTCGCGATCCCGCGCCGGCTCGCCGACGCCATGTCCACCGTCTGGTACGACCCGGTGGCCACGCTCGCCTTCCTCGCCGGCATCACCGAACGGGTCCTGCTGCTCAGCCATGTCGCCGTCGTCGGGCTGCGGCACCCGCTGGTGAGCGCCAAGCAGTACGCGACCCTGGACCATCTCTCCGGCGGGCGGCTCGTCCTCGGCGTCGGGGCCGGGCATGTGCAGGAGGAGTTCGACGCACTCGGCGCCGACTTCGCCGGGCGCGGGCCGGTCCTGGACGAGACGATCGACGCGCTGCGGGCCGCGCTCGGGCCCGAGGAGTACCCCGAGTTCGCGGGGGAGCGGTTCTCCTTCTCCGGACTCGGCCAGCGGCCCCGGCCCGTCCAGTCGCAGGTCCCCGTCTGGGTGGGCGGGTCCTCGCCGGCGGCCGTGCGCCGGGCGGCCCTGCGCGGCGACGGCTGGTTGCCCCAGGGCGACCCGCGCGGAAAGCTCCCGGGCCGGATAGCCCGGTTGCGGCAGTTGCGCGAGGAGGCCGGGATCGACGACCCCATCGAGATCGGCGCCATCACCGAGCCCCTGTACGTGGGGGAGCCGGACTGGGAGACCGGCCGGCGGACCCTGACCGGCAAGCCCGACGCCATCGCCGAATCGCTGCGCGCGTACGCGGCCATGGGCGTGCGGCAGATCCAGGTGCGCTTCCGCAGCCGCAGCCGCGGTGAACTGACCGACCAGATGGCGGCCTTCGCCGCCGACGTCGCCCCGCACCTCAACAGCTGAGACCGCTTTCGACGGCTCGAGGGAGTCATCCATGGGAAAGCTCGACGGACGCGTCGTCCTCATCACGGGCGCGGCGCGCGGACAGGGTGAGCAGGAGGCGCGGCTGTTCGCGGCCGAGGGCGCGAAGGTGATCCTCGCCGATGTGCTCGACGACCAGGGCGAGGCGCTCGCCAAGGAACTGGGCGAGGACACGGCCGCGTACATGCATCTCGACGTCGGCCAGGAGGACGGCTGGACCGCGGCCGTCACCGCGGCCAAGGGCGCTTTCGGCAGGATCGACGGGCTGGTCAACAACGCGGGAATCCTGCGCTTCAACGAGCTGGTGAGCACGCCGCTGGAGGAGTTCCAGCAGGTCCTCCAGGTCAACCAGGTCGGGGTGTTCCTGGGGATCAAGACGGTCGCGCCCGAGATCGAGGCCGCGGGCGGCGGCACCATCGTCAACACCGCCTCGTACGCGGGCCTGACCGGGATGACCTGCATCGGCGCTTACGCGGCGAGCAAGCACGCGATCGTCGGTCTCACCCGGGTCGCCGCCCTGGAACTCGCGGCGAAGGGGATTCGCGTCAATGCCGTGTGCCCGGGGGCGGTGGACACCCCGATGAGCAATCCGGAGGGCACGGACCCGGGTGCGCTGGACCAGCTCTACCGGAAGCTGGTGCCGCTGGGGCGGGTGGGGCGGCCGGACGAGGTGGCGCGCCTCGCCCTGTTCCTGTCCTGCGAGGACTCCTCGTACATCACGGGGCAGCCGTTCGTGATCGACGGCGGCTGGCTGGCCGGAGTCAGCGTTCTCTGAGGCACCGTCAGCTATTGACGCTCGAAGCGGGCGGTGGAACAGTCGACGCATTCGATCTGACGGTCCGTCAGGAACAGAGGGACGGTGAACCCCCTTGGAATTCGGGCTCTTTGTACAGGGATATGTCGGCAAGCGCGCCGAGACCGACCCGCTCGCCGAGCACAAGGCGCTGATGGAGGAGACCGAGTACGTCATCCAGGCGGACAGGAGCGGGTTCAAGTACGCCTGGGCCTCCGAGCACCACTTCCTGGAGGAGTACTCGCACCTCTCGGCCAACGACGTCTATCTCGGCTACCTCGCGCACGCGACGGACCGCATCCATCTGGGCTCCGGCATCTTCAACCCGCTGGCGCCCGTCAACCACCCCGTGAAGGTCGCCGAGAAGGTCGCCATGCTCGACCATCTCTCCGAGGGCCGCTTCGAGTTCGGCACCGGCCGCGGTGCGGGCAGCCACGAGATCCTCGGGTTCATGCCGGGCATCACCGACATGAACCACACCAAGGAGATCTGGGAAGAGACCATCGCGGAGTTCCCCAAGATGTGGCTGCAGGACGAGTACGTCGGCTTCCAGGGCAAGCACTGGTCCCTGCCCCCGCGGAAGATACTGCCGAAGCCGTACGGCACCTCCCACCCGGCCATGTGGTACGCCGCCGGCTCCCCGTCCTCGTACGCGATGGCCGGCAAGAAGGGCCTCGGCGTCCTCGGCTTCAGCGTGCAGAAGGTCTCCGACATGGAGTGGGTCGTCGAGTCGTACAAGACGGCCGTCAAGGAAGCCGTCGCGATCGGTGACTTCGTCAACGACAACGTCATGGTGACGTCCACCGCCATCTGCGCGGAGACGCACGACAAAGCGGTCGAGATCGCCGTCGGCGGCGGGCTCAACTACCTCCAGTCGCTGCTGTTCCGCTACCACGACACCTTCCCCCGGCCCGAGGGCATCCCCGAATGGCCCGAGCTGCTGCCCGAGTACAGCGCGGAGATCATCGAGCTGCTCATCGCCGAGGAACTGATGATCTGCGGCGACCCGGGTGAGGTGCTCCAGCAGTGCAAGCGCTGGGAGCAGGCCGGGGCGGACCAGCTGTCGTTCGGACTGCCCATCGGGATCTCCTACGAGGACACGATGAACACCATCAAGCTGATCGGTGAGCATGTGATCCCGCAGATCGACACGGATCCGGTCCACCGGACCACGCGCTTCCGCGGGACCGCGGGAGCATGACCGGTTTCGGCGCGGGCACTTCGCCCATCCACAGGAACGTGTACGCGGCCTTCATGGTCGACGTCCTCGGCATCGACGTCGTCCTCGGCCGCAAGACCGCGCG